>NZ_JBFABE010000083.1:0-31933 GCF_040640155.1 Streptosporangium sp. NPDC023615 | reverse complement strand
GACGATGAGTGGGCCTCTGACCTTGAAGGGGCGCTGCTGGCGGTGCGTGATCCTGGCTTGCTCCATGGATCGGTGGTCGTGGCCAAGAGGGTCAAGTGCAGGTGTGTTGAGTGCCGCGTGCTGCTGCATCCTGCGGTGAAGAGAACAGCCTATTTGGAGCGGGGAAGACCATACCGGGAGTACGGAGCGGAGCGGGCCGGCGCCAATCCGCAGGACCCCGGAGGGGCCGCGTAGCGGTTGGGGCCTGCCAGTCGGAGCGGCTGATCGGCGGGTGAACGTCAACGGCTCGATGGGTACGTCACCGAATTGACGTACCGCACGTGTGGACGTCATCTCGAACTTGTGGGCCTGGGCTGTGGGCGTCAGTGCGTTCACGGTCGGCGGGAGAGGGCTGGTGCGGCGGCCGGGCTGTGCGGCGGGCGGCGGGGTCCGCCCGTCCGCGCCGGGCGGGCGCGGGGCGGGACCGGCGTCCACGCCGCATGCCCGGCCCCGATGTCCGTCCGGCGCGGGCGGGTGCGCCGCGCCGTGCGGCGGCGCGGAGCGCTGGCGCCTTGAACCAGTAAAGAAACTCTGAGCCAATCTCTGACCCACTGGGGTTCATAGCAGGAACAGGATGCGGCCGGTCGGTGCGGGATCGGGCCTGTCGGCGAGTTGTTCGATGTCGTGAATGTCGGGGTCGAATCCCTCGGGGTAGGTGTCGTGATTCTCGCGTGCATAGGCGGTCTCGATGCGTTCGGCGTCGGCCTTGATCTCGGTCATCTCCAAAGGGCGACCGTCTTTGTCGGCGAGGATGCGGCGAATGATGAGGATGGGGCTGCCGACCGATAGGGCCATCAGTTCCCGCTCGTCGGCATACGGCATGCGGGCGGTGACGGTGGTCTCCCAGGTGGTGGGGCCGCGTCCGCTGGTGATGGTGTCGTAGAACGACGGCTGAGTGAAAGCGTGAACGAAGGCGTCGGCGACGTTCGGTTTGGGGGCCGGGACGGGGATGATCTCGGGGACGGTGTAGGAGTTGACGCCGATGATCAGGCCGGTAGTGGTATGGCGCCACCGGCTGGAGCGGTGAAAGACGGTGTGACCGGTGCGCAGGCCAAGAGTGGTGGCGATGTCGCGGTTGGCGGCGTTGAACTCGCTGCGGCTGTAGACCTGGCGGCCTTCGTCGTCGTCGGCGTGCGGGGCGGCAAGCTGGGTCCAGCCCCATTGGTGGGCGGTGGGGATGAACTCCGCATCGGCGATGTCATGGCGGGGCCAGGCGCCAAGCAGGATCGCGTGGCGGTCGGGGACGGCTCGGACGAAGGTGCCGCGTCCGCGTACGACGCTGACGAGTCCTTCGCCGACCAGGGCTTTGACGGCGTCGCGGACGGTGGGGCGCGAGACGCTGTAGCGGGTTGAGAGGGCGGTCTCACTCGGTAGGGGTGCGCCGGGGGTGTAGCGGGCCTCCAGGATGTCGGCGCGCAGGGATGCGGCGATGACTTCCCACAGGGGGCGTTGGGCGTCGGCGAATCGGTCTCGTTCCTCGTCGCTGAGGTCGAGTTCGTTGATGTCGGGTTCGTAGTCGCTGCCAGTCATGGGAACTCCTTCGCTGTAGCCATACGTTCCTCTTGTACTACATGTTGACAGGGCACCGCAACGCGACGCACCCTGTACTACAAGTTAGCCGTATGAGCATGTATGAGGGGATGGTGACCATGAACGACAAGGAGGGCGACCACATCACCACCGAACCGAACAACACGCCCAAGAGCACGCCGGACACTGCGGGGCGGCCGAACCGGTCGCAGTATCCGGAATGGATGATCGACGTCGCGAAACTGATCAACGATCCGGGTTACGACCGGTGGCGTTCCATGGTGGCGGCGACGGGCGGGTGTTCCCATCCGATCCACCTGGCCGGGGAATCGTCCATCGTCAACGCGACCACGGGTGAGGTGCTGCACGACTACCGCACCACCGACGAACTTCGCGGGTATCTGCTGGTGGCCTGCGGTAATCGGCGGGCCTCGGTCTGCCCCTCCTGCTCACGCGTCTACCAGGGCGACACCTTCCAGCTCATCCGGGCGGGCCTGTCCGGCGGCAAGGGCACCCCGGAGACCGTCAGCGCGCATCCTCGCGCGTTCGTCACGCTCACGGCTCCCTCGTTCGGCCCGGTCCACACCCGCCGGGAGAAGAACGGCACCGTGCGGGCTTGTCGTCCCCGTAACCGCGACACCGTCTGTGAGCACGGGCGGCCGGTCGGCTGTCATGCCCGTCACGAGACGGGAGACGAACGGCTGGGGCAACCGATCTGCGCGCAGTGTTACGACTACACGGGGGCGGTGCTGTGGCAGGCTCACGCGGGCGCGCTGTGGCATCGCTTCACCCTGGAAGTGCGGCGCACCCTGGCCGCTGAGGTGGGCATGACCCGTGCGGCGTTCGCCAAACAGGTCCGGGTCTCCTTCGCCAAGGTTGCCGAGTACCAGCGGCGCGGCCTGGTTCACTTCCACGCGGTGGTCCGCCTGGACGGTCCCGAGGGAAGCGCGCAGGTTCCCCCCTCCTGGGCTGATCACAATCTCCTCGTTCGGGCGATCGCTCCGGCCGTGCGGCGCGTCATGGTTCGTACCCCTGCCAGTGGGCTTGGCCGGTGGGACCTGACGTGGGGTGATCAGCTCGACATCCGGCCCATCGTGCTTGACTCCAGCGCGGGCGGGTTGAGTGAGCGGGCGGTGGCCTCCTACATCGCCAAGTACGCGACGAAGGGGGCTGAGGCGGCGGGGACGGTGGATCATCGTCTGTCGTGCCCGGTGTGCAAGGGGCGTGGCCGGGCGGGGGTGATGGGCTCGGCAGGGTGCGGGCGTTGCCAGGGGACCGGTCTCAAGCCGGGCTTGCACCTGGACGCGCTGCCGGTGAGTGAGCACGCGCGGCGCATGATCCGCATGTGCTGGGAGTTGGGGGCTCGGCGGGAGTTTGCCGCGTTGAGGCTGCGGCCGTGGGCTCACATGCTGGGCTTTCGTGGTCACTTCTCGTCCAAGTCGCGCCGCTACTCCACCACCCTGGGGGACCTGCGCCACGTCAGGGCGAGTCACCGGGCGGCCGAAGCTCGCGAGCGCCACGGGCTTCCACCGTTGGGTGATGAGAGCACGCTGGTGCTGGGGCACTGGCGTTTCGCCGGATCGGGCTACACGCCGGGTGAGGAGATCATGGCCGAAGACGTCCGGCGGCGGGTGGAGAGGGCACGGGCCATCTCGGCCGAACGCGCCCAGCAGGCCGAAAACGATCACGGGGACGGCGAACAGAACGAACAAGACGGCCAGGGTGGGCAGGCCGGGGGGCGCCGATGATCGCTGATCCTCTGCCGGGGATGGATGACGAGAGTCTGGGGTGCGTGACGGCGCGTCGGCTGCGGGGTGGGAGTCGCCGCAAAGAGGAAGGCGCCGAAGGCTCCGACCCTGATAGTGGGGGTGAGGAGCCACGATTACCGGGCGGGCGAGCCACGACGGCCCCTCGGGCGGGTGGGCGGGCCGAAGAGCGGGCGGGGCAGGTAAGCCCACCTGTTGGTGATCTTGGTTCGGGGGGCGGGACCCTCACGAACGCGCCGTGTCAGCGTTCCACGGGCGCCCGCACGGCCACCGGTCCGGCAAACGCGATCTTGGCGGCGGTCCGTGAGCAAGCTCGGCGGGATGCTCGGGCGGCCTCTGTGGAAGATCGCCGGGAACGCAACAGGGCGTTGACGGTGATGGTGTATCACGTGCGGCGGGCGGGGCGACTGACCTCCTGAGGTGACGACGTTCCCCGGACCCGTGGCGGGAGGGTCCGGGGCTTCGTCGCGTCTACCGGCCGATGATCGTGTACGAGTCGGCGGGGTAGTTGTGCGGCAACCATCGTCCCTTGCGGGGAAGCGGGTGAATGATCATTTGATCGACGTAGCGGCGAACGATCGCGGTCCGTGCCTCGACGGTGGCGGGCGTCTCGTCCAACCACGTCGCGATCAGATCCTCTTGGCTGGTCTGGGCGCGCTGCTCTTCGACCAAGTAGCCGCCGATCTCGCGCTTAAGCTCGTCGATCTCGTCGCGTAGCTCTCGCATGACCTGTCCGGCGTCCTCGATGCTCCACAAGCCAGACTTGGCCGCCTCCCGCGTCTGGCCGATGCGCTTCTCCCGGATGTCGATCTCCGCGCGCAACCGCTCGATCTCCTGCGGCGCGGTGGACTCGGCGGGCGCGGCGTCGTACTCCTCCGTGATCCGGGTGAGAACGTACTCCTTGATCAGATCGTCAACCCACTTCTTGTTCCGGCCCAACTTGCCGCATCCGCCCGTGCCCTTCGCGCACACGTACATGTCCTGGCGGGTGCCTCCGGGCTTCTTGACCCGCAACCGTGCGGCACACAAACCACACCGAACGACGCCGGAATTGGGGTGTGTGCGCTTGCCCTGGCCGGGCTTGGCCAACTCGGGATTGGTGTAGCGGTAATTCACCGATGTCTTGCCTCGACCCTTGGGCGCCGGGTACTGACTGACCAGCTTCTCCCACTTGGCCGCGTCGATGACGGCGGGCCAGGTGCCGACTCCAACGATCTCCCCGTGATGCACGCTGAGCCCTGCACGGGTCGGCGACAGAAGAACGTGCTTCACCTCATCGCGCGTTACCCATGGCGTCCCGTTCAACCGGTGGAACCCCTCGGCGTTCCAGTAGTCCATGATGGCGGTCCATCCCAGCTCGGCCAGCGCCATGTCCGCGCCCTGGTCCAAGTAGGAAGCGGCCCGCTCGTCTACATGGGTGAGGTAGCCGATGCCCCGCTCGGGGTCGGGCTTGAGATAGCCAAGCATGTGCGTCCCGCCGTGGTGCTGACCGGTGGCGCGGCGCTGCTGGTGGGCTCGGGTCACTCGCTCGCTGATGCGCTCGGCTTCTGCGGCGTCGGCTGCGGCCAGCATCCGGCCCAACATGCGACCGTCGGCGGTCGTCAAGTCGATCGCACCGGACATGATCGAGATGAGCTGTACCCCGGTCCGCTCCACAAGAGAAATGATCTTCTCGTACTCGGCGGGACGGCGCGTCAGACGCGCGTTGGTGTAGTACACAACGGTGCCGATCACACCCGCCTCCACGTCCTCGATCAACTTCTCGAAGTCCGGGCGGCGCTTGCGACTCTTGGTGGACGCGCCGATGTCGTTGTCGCAGTAGCGGCGTACCTCGCTCGCCTCGGCACGGATCGCTGCGGCCAAGGTGTCCTCTCCCTGGCGGGTGACGCCCAACTCCCGGCCTTCGCGGTCATCGGAGATCCGCAGATAGATCGCGGCGATTCCCTGGGGGGCGACGGGCACCGGTCCGGGAACAGAGTCATCAGGCGGCCAGATCCGGACTCCACCACCGGTGATCTTCTCGGAAGTGTCGCTCATCTGATCTTCCTCCCCTTGCCTCGGCCGTTAACTCCTTAGGGGTCTAAATCTAGTTGTCGGCAAGACGACCGCGGTGCGCATCCTGGCGACGTTGCTCCGCCCCGACGCGGGCACCGCCACCGTCGGCGGTTACGACGTGACGCGCCAGTCCCATCAGGTGCGCTCGCTGATCGGCCTGACCGGCCAGTACGCCGCCGTCGACGAGATGCTCACCGGCGTCGAGAACCTGGTGATGATCGGCCGCCTGCTGGGCATGACCCGTGCCGGCTCACGGGCGCGGGCGAACGAGCTGCTGAAGCGCTTCGACCTGTCCGACGCCGGCGGGCGGGCCACCAAGACCTACTCCGGCGGCATGCGGCGGCGCCTCGACCTGGCCGCGAGCCTGGTCGGCCGGCCGCAGGTGCTCTTCCTCGACGAACCGACCACCGGGCTCGACCCGCGCAGCCGTACCGAGCTGTGGAGCGTGGTGCGCGGTCTGATGGCCGACGGCGTCACCGTGTTGCTCACCACGCAGTATCTGGAGGAGGCCGACCAGCTCGCCGACGACATCGTGGTCTTCGACCACGGCAAGGTCATCGCCTCCGGTACGTCCGACGAGCTCAAGGCGACCACCGGCGCCCAGGTCCTGGAGGTGCGGCCGTCGCGGGCCGAGCACCTCGTCCTGGTGGGCGAGGTGCTCGCCGACGTGCTGGGTGAGGTCCCCGATCTCAGCGGGGGCAAGGCCACCGCCTCTGTCCACGACCCGGCCGCCGTCCCGGTGATCGTGCGGCGCCTGGACGACCAGGGCGTCATCGCCTCCGAGCTCGCGCTGCGCAAGTCCAGCCTGGACGAGGTCTTCCTCTCCATCACCGGTCATCTGCCCCAGGACGAGGACGTCCCCGAGAAGGAAGAGGCCTTCGCATGACGACGCTGACGACGACCATCCCGCAGGTGGCCGCCAGGCGTGTCAGCCCGCTGGCCACCTTGCGGCAGACCATGACGCTGGCCTGGCGCAGCCTGGTCCAGATCAAGCACAACCCGTGGGAGCTGCTGGACCTGAGCATCCAGCCCATCATGTTCCTGCTGCTGTTCACCTACGTCTTCGGCGGCGCCATCTCCGGCTCCACCGGGGACTACCTGCAGTTCGCCCTGCCCGGGCTGCTCGTGCAGAACGCCCTTTTCTACACGCTGTCCACCGCGATCGGTCTCAACACCGACATCACCAAGGGCGTCTTCGACCGGCTGCGCAGCCTGCCCATCGCCCGCACCGCGCCGCTCTCCGGCCGGGTCATCGCCGACACCGTCAAGCAGATGTGGGCCTTCATCCTGCTGGTCGGTTTCGGCATGGTGCTGGGATTCCGGGTCACCACCGGCGTGTTCGGCCTGCTGGGCGCCCTTGCCCTGCTGGTCGTGGTCGCGCTGGCCATGTCCTGGATGTCGGTGCTGATCGGGCTCAAGGCCTCCAGCCCGGAGAAGGTGCAGATGATCTCCTTCTCCACCATGATGCCGCTGACCTTCACCAGCAGCGCGCTGGTGCCCTCGGCCACCTTCCCCTCCTGGCTGAAGACCTGGTCCGACATCAATCCCGTCACGCATCTGGCCGACGCCATCCGCGGGCTGCTGATCGGCGGTGACATCGCCCGTCCCACGCTCTTCGCACTGCTCTGGGCCGCCGGGTTCGCCGCGGTGTTCGCGCCTTTGGCGATCCGGGCCTTCCGCAGCCACGTCTAGTCTGTTCGCGGGCGAAGCGGGGGCCGGAGCCCGTGTCACGGCGATTCGGAACAGGGGTGGTCACGTGCTCGTGGTTCACGGCGTGTGGGTGGACGGGTTGCTCGGGGTCTGGGCGGAGGACACCGCTCGGACTCCGGTCCCCGCCTCTCGTGCCCGGCTCCGCAGGCACCCGTTCGCCGCGTCCACCGGCGCGCTCGCGGCCACGGCCGGTCTGATCATGGGCGATTTTTCCGAAGAAGCTCTGAATGGAACGCTAAGCGAACTTTCTGGCGTCCCCCTCCCGGTCGCCCGCGGAGCGGCTCGCGAGGCCGGGGCGACCCCTCAGGGAGCCGCGACGACCACCCCGGCCGTCCCGGCCGCCCCGGGGGCCCCATCGACCACGAGCGGCACAGACCGTACCGGCGTCGGCGTCGGCGTCGGCGTCGGCGTCGGCGTCGGCGGTACGGACGCCGCGGGCGGCGGGAGCGGCGTGGACGGCGTGTCCACCGCGCTCCTTCGGGGAGTCACGGGCCTGGTGGGTGCCGTCGAGGCACGGGAGCTGACCGTCCTGCTTCCCGGATCGGCCACCGGCCCGCTGCCCTCCCCCGAATCCGGCCTGGCCGGCCGGGCACGGAAGCCGAGGATCTCCCCCTGGCGGATCCCCGCGCTGCTGTTCCGGCCGGTGGACGCGCTCCGGCTGCTCGGCTCGCTGCCGGATCCGGTCCCGGGCACCGCCGCTCCCGCCCCGGACGGCCTCGCCCTCGAGGACGGGAGCGACGACGGTCCGGCCTGGGAGCCGGCCCTCTCGCTCCGCTATCTCGCCGTGGTGGCCGAACACGCCCGCGGTCTCGTCCGGCGCGGCCGGATCCTGCCGCAGCTCGTCGTGGAGGACGGCGTCCACGCCGCCCGATGGCGGCCGGTGCTCACCGGCGCCGACCTGTCCGCCCTGCCCGGCCTGACCGCCGCGATGCCCCCGATCTGCAGGGCGGCCGGACACGAGAGGCCGTCGGCGGAGGTTGTGGGCGAGCTGCTGGAGGCGCTGGTCGACGGCGCGGCGCGGTCGTCGCTGCCCGGCCGCCTGATCCTGGGTTCTCGCCCGGGTGCCAGGACGGCCCTGGCCGACCGCTGGTTGTACGCGCTGACCGGTGAGGACGCCTCGCTCCCCGGCGCGAGACCGGCCGAGGCCGCGGCGCTGGGCGAGGCCCTGACCGGCTGGCTCGGTGCGGCCCACGAACTGGAAGGCCCGGTTCGCGTCTGTTTCCGGCTGATCGAGCCCGCCGAGGGTGAGGACACCTGGCACGTCGAGTTCGGCCTCTCCCCCACGGAGGACACGGACGGCGCGGAGGACGCGGACGGCGCGGACGGCGCCGTCCGCTACCTGCCGGTCGACCGTATCCGGGCCGGGGAGCGGGCGCCGTGGCTCCCCGAGCGGCCCGAGGAGGTGCTCCGTGCCGGTCTCGGCCGGGCCGTGCGGCTCCACCCCGACCTGCACACCGCGCTGCGCGCTCCGCTGCCGTCCAGCCTGACCGTCGAGACCGCCTGGGCGTTCTCGTTCCTCCGTCACGGCGCACCCGTGCTCCGGGCGGCGGGGTACGAGGTGCGCCTGCCCGCCTGGGCCGGCCGGCAGGGGCTGGGCCTCAAACTCACCACCCGTCCGCTCGCGGACGACCACCGGCTCGCCGAGGGGAACGAGGGAGCCGGTCTCGGAGGGTCCGGTCACGCGGGAGCCGGTCTCGACGACAGGGTGAGCGTCCGGCTGGACGTCACCGTCGGCGACCACACGATCGACGCCGAGGAGCTCGCCGAGCTCGCGGAGCTCCGCATTCCCCTGGTGCGGGTCAGGGGCCGGTGGGTCGAGCTGGACGACCTGCAGATCAAGGCCGCGCTGAAGGTGATCGAGCGGCACGGTGGTGAGCGGACCGTCGGCGAGGTGATCCGCGAGGTCGTGGAGGGCGGCGACGAGGAGCTGCCGCTGGTCGCCGTCGACGCGCACGGCCTCCTGGGCGATCTCCTGTCCGGCGAGGCCGACCGCCGGCTCACCCCGGTTCCCGTGCCGCGAGCCCTGCGGGGAGTCCTCCGCCCCTACCAGGAACGCGGCCTGTCGTGGCTGAGCTTCCTGTCCGGGCTCGGTCTCGGCGGCATCCTCGCCGACGACATGGGACTGGGCAAGACCGTCTCGACCCTCTCGCTCCTGCTGTCCGAACGCGAGAGCGCACGGCCCGGCGAGAGCGGGCACCCCGAAGGGGGCGCCCACCCCGGGCAGAGCGAGCAGCCCGAACGGGGTGGCCCCCTCGGACGGAGTGGGCAGTCCGAACAATCCGTACAGCCCGGTCAGGGTGGGCGGCCGCGGCAGCACGGGGGCCCCGGGCCGACGCTGCTGGTCTGCCCGATGTCGCTGATCGGCAACTGGCAGAAGGAGGCGTCCCGGTTCGCCCCCTCGCTCCGCGTGTACGTCCACCACGGTGGTGCGCGCCGGCGCGATGCGGAGCTGACCGCCACGGTGCGTGAGGCCGACCTCGTCGTCACCACGTACGGCACCGCGCTGCGGGATCTCGGCGCGCTCGCGGCGATCCGGTGGGAGCGGGTGGTGTGCGACGAGGCGCAGGCGATCAAGAACAGCGCCACGCGGCAGTCCAGGGCGGTACGGTCCATCCCCGCCCGCACCCGGCTGGCCCTGACCGGCACGCCGGTGGAGAACCATCTGGCGGAGCTCTGGTCCATCATGGAGTTCTGCAATCCGGGGCTGCTCGGCCCGGCCAGGCGGTTCAGGACGCGCTACCAGGAACCGATCGAGACCCGGCGCGACCCCGACGCCGTCTCGGCGCTGAAGCGGGCCACCGGGCCGTTCGTGCTCCGGCGGCTCAAGACCGACCGTTCCATCATCTCCGACCTGCCCAGCAAGCAGGAGATGAAGGTCTGGTGCACGCTCACCCAGGAGCAGGCCGAGCTGTACAGGGCGGTGGCCGGTGAGATGCTCGGGCGGATCGACGGCTCCAGCGGTATCGAGCGGCGCGGCAACGTCCTGGCCGCCATGACCCGGTTGAAGCAGATCTGCAACCACCCCGTCCAGTTGCTCAAGGACGGTTCCGGGCTGGCGGGCCGGTCGGGCAAGCTGACGCGGCTGGAGGAGCTGGCCGAGGAGATCGTCGCGGAGGGCGACAAGGCCCTGGTCTTCACCCAGTACGCCGAGTTGGGCACCCTTCTTCAGCCCTACCTGGCCGCCCACCTCGACCGGCCGGTGCTGTGGCTGCACGGCGGGTTGTCCAAGAAGCGGCGCGACGCGCTGGTGGAACGGTTCCAGGACGACGACGAGCCGATGCTGTTCCTGCTCTCGCTGAAGGCGGCGGGCACCGGCCTCAACCTGACCGCCGCCGCTCATGTCATCCATGTGGACCGGTGGTGGAACCCGGCCGTGGAGGACCAGGCGACCGACCGGGCCTTCCGGATCGGCCAGACGAAGAACGTGCAGGTGCGCAAGTTCATCTGCCTCGACACGCTGGAGGAGCGGATCGACGAGATGATCGAGCGCAAGAAGTCCCTGGCCCAAAGCGTGGTGGGCGCCGGCGAGGACTGGATCGCCGACCTGTCCACCGAGCGGCTGCGCGAGCTGTTCCGGCTCGGCCCCCGGGCGGTGAGCTGAGATGCCCGGCCCAGGATCCGGCGACGAGCCGTCCACCCGCCCGTCCACCCGCCCGTCCGGCCGGCCCTCCGGCACGTCGCTCGGCACGCCTTCCGGCCGGCCGCCGGGTGAGCCGTCCGACCCGCCGTCCGACCCGCCGTCCGACGTGTCCTTCGACGGGAGGGTGGCCGACTTCTACTCCCCCGGTGTCCCGCTGAACCGCGTACGGCCGCGACCGCGTGCCACGACGGTCCCCGCGGATCTGCTGCTGCGGATACTGGAACCCCCGGCGGTCAAGGTGCGGCACATCCCGCTGGTGGACCTGCTCAGGAAGCCCTACCGGGAACTGGGCGGCGACTGACGCGACCGGACGGACGCGCCTGAGGAAACCGTGGCGTGAAATTCATCTCAGCGATCACTCTCACCTCTCCTGCCCCCTGGTTTCGCCTGATTTCACAGCTTTTCTTCAGCGTGGAACCTCGCGATCCGGTCTGCGCAACTTCTAGACCCGCGTAGCATCATCGGGCATGGGGCAGCCGAACACGTCTACGCGTCGCCCGCGGCACACCGCCACGGTGGCGGTGACCGCGGCGCTCGTCGTCGCCTCCTCCGGGTGCGGGCTGGCGAGCGGCATGGCCTCCTCGGAGCGGTTGCAGCTGGAGCCGATCGGTGTCTCCAGCCCTCGGGTCAGGGACGGTGGCCCCCTGCCGTCCGACTACTCGTGCAAGGGCTCGGCCGGTAATCCTCCGCTACGTTGGTCCCGCGTTCCTGAGGGTACGAGGTCCGTCGCGATCGTCGTGGACAACAACTCCCGGACAGGTGGCGAGGTGAACTGGGTGGTGTTCGACATCGATTCACGCACCAACGAGCTGCCGGAGGGTAGCGTGCCCGTGGGGGCCGTCGAGGGGAGCACGACCAGGGGCACGGTGGGATACGACCCACCGTGCGGGACCCAGGAGAACTATCGTTTCACCGTCTACGCGCTGAAGGACTGGGTCCGCCTCCGCAAGGGGGCATCGTTGAACGAGACCCTGAAGAGCATCGCGGACAAGACGATCGCCTGGGGACGGCTCACCACGGCTCACCTGGAGTGACCGGCCGAACACCGGAGGTATTAATGGTTACCGATTCTTCACTTAGGGTGTGACAACGCTCATAGTGGTCCGACACAATCAGATCCAATGTCCGAGCGCAGGTGATGCAGGGGGGCAGGTCGCGTCGATGGCCGCGCGATCTCACCGGCGCCGCTGTAAGGCCATGGCCTTGAGGGTGGTGCAATGATCGCGGTCGTAGTAAGCCTGGTCGCCGTCGTGCTCCTCGTGCTCGTCGTCGTGGCACTGGGAATGCGGTCGATGAACCGCAGGGAGAGCGCACTCCCCGCGGAACGTCTGCGGGAGATGGCGGAGAAGGAGGCGCTGGCACCGACGACGTCCAGCGACGACTTCGCCACCAGAGAACCGAAGATGAACCATTTCACCCCCGACCTCACCCCGTTCGACGAGCCGAAGCCCCCGCGCCAGCCGCGGCCACCGAGCCAGCGAGGCAAGCGTGGCCTGAACGAGTTCGGCCAGGTGGACGACTACGACGACGACTACTGGACGCGGCTCCAGGCCGACGAGGGCGGTTTCGGGGGATCCCTGGCCGCCCGGATGGGCGCGAGCCGTCCCGTCGAGCCCGTCGAGCCCGTCGAGCCGCAGGACCGTGCGTCCGACCCCGACGCGACGACCGTGCAGGCGCCGCTGCCGACCCGGGCACCGTCCCGCGGCACCCCGCAGCGCCCCGCGATCCCGGCCAGGCCCTCCGCGGAGCCGGCCATCGCCTCGGCCTCCCTGCCCTCCGGGCTCTCCGACCTGGTGGCCCCGGTCCAGCCGAACCCGGCTCCCACGGCGGCCTCGCTCGCCGAGCAGAAGACCGTGACCTTCGCGGCCCCGGTCCCGGGCACCTTCGGCGAGGGCCGCCCCTCGCGGGCGAGTTCCCGCCGCGCCGGCAACCGGGCCTCGTCACAGCAGGCGGCTCAGCCCGCCGCCCCCGCCCGGCCCGACCCGCTGAACGATCCGCTCGGCGTCTCCTACTCCCGTCGCGGCGCGTCCTCCCCCACCGGCGGCGCCGGTTCCCGCGCCGGCGGCACCGCCTCTCCCGCGGACGGCCCGGCGGGCGCCCGTCCGGGTCACGGCGGCGGGCCGCTCGCCCCGATGCCCCCGATGGGCCCCACGACCAGCGGCGGTTTCCCGGTCACCTCCGCGGCGGACCCGCTCGGCGCGTCCTACCGCACCCCGCCGGCGGCGCAGCACCGCCCGCAGGCGCAGCCGTCCAGGCGCGACGTGGCGGACAACCCGTGGGCACAGGCCACCGACCCCGCCTCGGGTGGCTGGTCGGCGGTGAACACCGCCGACATCCTCGACGACGCGGGCCCGTCCTACTCCTCGTACCAGACCCCGGTGCAGGGCGCTCCGCCCTCGGGGTCGTACGAGGTGAGTTCCGGCTGGGCCACCATCGACGACGACGCGGTCACCGGCCCGAACCCGGCGGTGTCCGCCTCGACCGGCCCCTCACGGGACTTCTCCCCCACCCCGCCGGCCCCCCGGAGCGGCGGCACACCGGCGGGCGCGGGAGGCTACGGTTACGACCCCAGGCCCGCCACCCCGGCCAGTCCGGCCGCGTGGCCGGAGCCGGGCACCCCTCCGGGAAGCGACGGCGCGAGCTGGCCGAGCTACGGCGAGCTCTACGGGACCGCGGCGCCCGAGACCACCCCCCCGGGCGCCGGACGCACCGGGGAGCGGGCCAGGCCGGGCTCGCGAGGCGGCCACCACCGTGTCGAGGAGCCGGAATACCCCGACTACTACCGCTGACCGGCCCTCTTTCGCTGATTCTCTCCGCCCCGCGTAAAAGCCTCGGGTAAAACCCGGGGCCGCGGGGCGCGGACCCTTAGGGTCTGCCTCATGGAGACGGACACGAAGAGTGACGAAAAGCCTGCGGCGGGTGGTCTCGCCTCCGTGCTGCGGCACGATCTGCCCGCTTCCGTGGTGGTCTTCCTGGTCGCCATGCCCCTCTGCCTGGGCATAGCGGTCGCCTCGGGGGCGCCGCTGGCCGCCGGGCTCATCGCCGGGGTGGTGGGCGGCGTGGTGGCCGGCCTTCTCGGGGGCTCCGTCGTCCAGGTGAGCGGACCCGCCGCGGGCCTGTCGCTGGTGGTGGCCGACCTCGTCATGAGGTACGGCTGGCGGGCCACCTGCATGATCACCCTGCTCGCCGGTGCCCTGCAGTTGCTGCTGGGCCTCTGCCGGGTCGCCCGTTCCGCGCTGGCCGTCTCCCCGGCCGTGGTCCACGGCATGCTCGCCGGGGTGGGCGTGGTGATCGCCCTGGCCCAGTTGCACGTGGTACTCGGTGGCAGCCCGCAGCGCTCGGCGATCGAGAACCTGGTCGAGCTGCCCCACCAGATCGTCCACAACCACACGCACGCGGTCTTCGTCGGCCTGCTGACCATCGTGGTCCTGATCGCCTGGACCCGCCTGCCCCAGCGGGTGCGGAGTCTTCCCGCCCCGCTGGCGGCGCTGCTCGTCGCCTCGGTGACCGCGTGGGCGGCCGGCTGGCAGGTCACCCGGATCGACCTGTCCGTCAGCCTGGACTCGTGGGTCGGTCCGGTCTGGCCGAGCGGCGACTGGCACGGGATCGTCGCCGCGGTGCTGCTGGTGGCGCTGCTGGCCGGGGTCGAGTCGCTGCTCTGCTCGGTGGCCGTGGACAAGCTGCACCGGGGCAGGCGCTCGGACCTGGACCGGGAGCTGACCGGCCAGGGGGTGGCCAACATGGTGACCGGCGCGCTGGGCGGCCTGCCGGTGGCGGGGGTCATCGTGCGCAGCACCACCAACGTCCGCGCCGGGGCCCGCAGCCGGTGGTCCACGATCATCCACGGCGTGTGGCTCCTGCTGTTCGCGCTCGGCTTCGGCTGGATGATCGCCCTGATCCCGATGGAGGCGCTGGCCGCGCTGCTGGTCTTCATCGGCGTGCAGATGGTCAACATGGGGCACCTGCGCAACCTGCGCGGTCACAACGAGGTCCCGGTGTACGTGGTCACCATGGCCGGGGTGGTGCTGCTCGGGCTGGCCGAGGGCGTGCTGGTCGGCCTGGGCCTCGCCGCGCTGCTCGCGCTGCGCCGTCTCACCCGGGTGACCGTACGGGCCACGGCCGAGTCCGACGGCCGCTGGCACGTGGTGATCGGCGGCTCCCTGACCTTCCTGGGGGTTCCCACGCTCACCTCCGAGCTGCGGGCCATCCCGGCGGGGGCGACGGTCGACCTGGACCTGAACATCGACTTCATGGACAACGCGGCGTTCGAGGCCATTCACGACTGGCGCCAGGACCACGAGCGCGGCGGCGGGACCGTGAACATCGACGAGATCCACGACGAGTGGTACGCCATGGCGGCCAGCGGCGTGCGGATGTTCCCGGCCAAGACCCCGCCCCGGGCGCCGGACCGCTGGTGGCTGCCCTGGTCGCATCGCCGGCGCGGGCGCCGGGTCTCGCACCCGCCGATGGCCGCCCGGCATTCGCGCCTCGCAGACAGCCCCGCCGTACCGGACCTGCTGGCCGGGGCGCGGGAGTTCCACCGGCTCACCGCGCCGCTGGTGCGTCCCCTGTTCCACGGGATGGCCCGCACCCAGGAACCCTCGCATCTCTTCATCACCTGCGCGGACTCGCGCATCGTGCCGAACCTGATCACCGCGAGCGGCCCGGGTGACCTGTTCACGGTCCGCAACCTCGGCAATCTGGTGCCCCGGCTGGGGGCGGCGCCCGAGGACGACTCGGTGGCCGCGGCGATCGAGTACGCGACCGAGGTGCTCAACGTCCGTACCATCACGGTCTGCGGGCATTCGGGGTGCGGGGCGATGGGGGCGCTGCTCAGTGCCGGGGAGAAGGTGGCGGACCAGCCCGCGCTCGGCCGGTGGCTGATCCACGGCAACCACACCCTGGCGCGGTTCATCGCCGGCGAGGGCGCGGGCGAGGATCACGGGCCGCTGGACCGCCTCTGCCGGGTCAACGTCATCCAGCAGCTGGAGAACCTGCGGACCTACCCCCAGGTGGACCGGCTCTTCCGGAGCGGGGACCTGGAGCTGGTCGGCCTGTACTTCGACATCGGCACCGCCCGCGTTCACCTGCTGGAGCAGCACCCCCCGGTGGTGAGCGGCCCGGCCTGACCCGCGCCGTCCGGCCCGCCCTGCGGGACGGTCTCCTGCCCGCGCCGTCCGGCCCGCCCTGCGGGACGGTCCTGTCCGCGCCGTCCGGCCCGTCGTGCGGGATCCGCCCTGAGCGGACGGCTTGCGCCAAGGGTGAAAGCCCATGGTCCCGCCCGGCGCGGCCACCGAGAATCGGGCGCTATGAGAATTCTGATCATCGGTGGTTCGGTCTTCGTCGGCCGGGCGATCACCGAGGAGGCGCTGCGGCGCGGACACGAGGTCACCACGTTCAACCGGGGGCGCAGCGGCGTCGACCTGCCGGGGGCGGAGGCGATCAGGGGCGACCGCGAGGTGGCCGAGGACCTGGACCGCCTGGTCGAGGGCCACACCTGGGACGCCGTCGTCGACGTCATCGGCAGGGTCCCCAGACTGGTCGACGCGTCGGTACGCAGGCTCAACGGCCGCGCGAGCACCTACACCTACATCTCCAGCATCTCCGCGATCAGCGACTTCCCCGCACAGGCGTGCGACGAGAGCTCGCCGCGCTACGAGTGCGCGCCGGACGCCGGACCCGAGGACGGCGACTACGGCACGCTCAAGGCGGGCTGTGAACGGGCGGTGGAGGAGGGGTTCGAGGGCGACGCGCTGATCATCCAGCCGGGTCTCATCCTCGGCCCGCACGAGGACGTGGGCCGCCTGCCCTGGTGGCTGGACCGGATCTCCCGGGGCGGGCGGGTGCTCGCCCCGGGCGACCCGGACCGGCAGATGCAGGTCATCGACGTCCGGGATCTGGCCGCGTTCACCCTGGACCGGACCGAGGCCGGGGCCGCGGACCGCTTCCTCGCCGGCGGGGTGCCCGCCAACACCACCTACGGCGGCCTGCTGGCCGAGTGCCGGGCGGTGACCGGTTCTGACGCCGAGTTCGTCTGGGTGGACGACCGCTTCCTGCTCGACCGCGAGGTGGCGCCGTGGACGGAGTTCCCCGTCTGGGTCCCCGCCGGTCCCGACTTCGCCGGGGTGTGGCTGGCGTCCTCGGCCAAGGCCCTCGCGGCCGGGCTGACCTGCCGCCCCGTCGCCGAGACGGTGCGCGACACCTGGGCGTGGCTGCGTGAGGTGCCACCGGCGGAGCGCTCCTTCAGGGGGCACGGCATGAATCCGGAGAAAGAGGCCAGGATCCTGGCGGAGTGGGCATAGGAATCGTCATGGACATTCAGATCACCTTCGACGCCCACGATCCGCCGAGGCTCGCCTCCTTCTGGGCCGAGGCCCTCGGGTACCGTCTCCAGCCGCCCCCCGAGGGGTTCGACAGCTGGGACGCCTGGGCGGATTCCCAGGGCATGCCCGAGGACGAGCGGTCCAACTGGGCCGCGCTGGTGGATCCCGACGAGGGACGGCCCAGGATCTACTTCCAGCGCGTGCCCGAGGCCAAGACCGTCAAGAACCGCGTCCACCTCGACGTCAACGTGGGCGGCCCGTCCGGCACGCCGACCGAGGAGCGTCGCCCGCGGGTGCGGGCGGCGGTGAAACGGCTCGTCGGCCTGGGCGCCACCGAGGTCCTCACCACCGAGGAGAACGGGGAGTACTGCACGCTCATGACCGACCCGGAGGGGAACGAGTTCTGCCTGCAGTAAGGGTGTATTTCTACGCATACATACGCCGGGCGGATGCATAGATTCGTGGCTGTCCGGCTCCGTCCCCCGAATGCCGGACAGCGGTCCACGCTCCCAGGGCCGGAGGCGGAGGGCGGGTGACATCCCGCCCTCCGCTCGCCCCGTCCCGGCTCGCCCCCTCCCCTCCCCTCCCCGCCCCGGCTCGTCCCGGCCTCCCGGGACCGTGCGAAACCGCGGGCCGTCTTCCCGGACGGGTGCCCGGAGGGGTGCTCATCCGCCCTGCATGTGCCGCCGGAGGAAGGCCCGCGCCGCCTCCTGCGCCTGCCCCGCTCTCGGGCCGAGCCAGAAGCCCAGGTGATCGTCGCGTTCCATCCAGTACCGTTGCGCGCCGGGTATCCGCTCGGCCGCGAACCTCCCCTGCTCGAACGGCACGTCGCCGTCCTGTGTGCCGTGGATCAGCAGTGTCGGGGCCGAGATCCGCTCCAGGGGCGGCCTCGCGCGCCGGGCCTGTGCCGCGTCGTTGTCCGTGCCCGCCCAGCGCCTCTGGTAGGGGAACGTCGTGTCGAACATCGCCGCGAAGAGCTCCCGCGTGTGCGGCGTGTTCATGATGTGCGAGACGCGCTCCGCCCGTTGCGCGTCGTCGTAGGTGCCGGTCTCGCTCAACGTCCCCGCGACGACGGTCTCGAGCGAGACCTCCGCCGTCAGCCGGGCCAGTTTCTGGCCCACCGTGTCCATGAACGCCCTCCGCAGCGGCGAGCCCGTCCCGGCGGACCGCGGCATGCTCACGCCGCCGACGGAGACCAGTGCCCGGACCCGGTCCGGATGGCGCGCGGCGAAGGTGTAGGCCACCGGGCTTCCCGCCGAGACCGCGAGGACCCCGACCCGGTCGATGCCGAGCTCGTCCAGCAGCGCCGCGAGCAGGTCCGCCTGCTCCTCGTTGGTCCGGCCGCTCTCCAGCGGCGTTCCGAGGTAGCCGGGCCGTGAGGGGCTGAGAACGCGGAACCCGTCCTCCCGCAGCCAGGCGGCGAACAGCCGCCCCTGGTCGGCTCCGCCGAGCCCGGCGTGAACGGACAGCAGGACGGGGCCCTCGGTGCCGTGCAGGTCGTACTCGACCGGGCCGAGCCGGGTCACGGCGGTCCGCAGGTCGAGCCGGACGTCACGGAGGATCGTCCGGCGCGGATCGGTGTCGATGCCGCCGTCCCACAGGCCGAGCCCGGCGACTCCGGCCGCCGGCACCCCGACCAGGACGGCGAGCGTCACACCGACGATCCTGACGACTCTTCGTCCCCACATCGCCTCACGCCTCCGGTGTCCGGGCGGGGGTGGCGGCGGCGTCTCGCGAGGAGCCGCCCGCCATGTCCCCGGATCGGGCGGGTCGCCGAGTCCCTTCGACGGGTTCGTACCGGGCGAGGACGGCGATGCCCACCATCACCACGAAAGCGGACAGGGCGGTCAGAGTGCGGATCGTGTGGAAGAGCTCCCATCTCTGCAGGAACTCGGTGTGACCGGCCGGGGCGGAGGTGGCCGCCCATCGCCTGAAGTGGCCGTGCAGCGGGACGTTGCCGAAGAGCGTCACCAGCAGCGAGGTCACCGTCAGGACGCCGGCGCCGAGCGCCAGGCGCCGTGGCAGGCCGCGGCCGAGGACGGCCAGGCCGAACGAGGTGAGGATCGCCAGTGCCATCGCGCTCTGCATGACCGGCTCGTTGACCCTCATCAACGTGGTGTGGAAGGTCAGGCGCACGTCCAGTGGGACGGCCCCGAAGGTGGGGACCACGTTGGCCGCGCCGTACCCGAAGGCTCCGGCGAGCAGCCCGGTGGCCAGCAGCGCGGCCCCGTGGACGTGTCTGGCTGGGTTTCTCATGGCCGTAATCGTCGCCGGGCCGCCGACGCCGGGTCGTCCCGCCGCGGGAGGCTTCCTCCCGTACGGCACCGGGAGGGGAAAGCGTCCTTCTACGCCACGGGGAGTAGGCCCGAACTACCGCGTCGCGCGGATGAGGAGGGCCTCGTCCCGCCCCTAAGGTACAGGCGTGGGGTTTGATCCGGACGTGCGCGCCAGGGTGTTCGACGTCGTCGTCGGAGTGGCCCTGGTGGTCGTGCTCGGCGCCGGGGCCACGACGGTGCCCGGCACCGGGCCGCTGAGCCACGTGGCGATCGTGGTCGGCTGCCTCGCCCTGGTCGCGCGCCGCCGGGCCCCGATCCCGGTCCTGCTGCTCACCACGGCCTGCATGCTCGTCTACGCGGTGATAGCCGCCCCCGCCCAGCCGGCGGCCTTCCCGGTCCTGATCGCCGTCTACACCGCCGTCGAGGGCGGTCACCGGTGGCTCGCCGCGACCGCCGGCGGCCTGTTCCTGGCCGGTTCGCTGGCGGCCGGGCTGGCCGGCAGCGCGGCCGGGCCGCCCCGGACGCTCGTGGACCGGACGTTCCTCCTGCTGGGCTGGTTCCTGGCCGCCGGTGTCGCCGGGACGGTGAGCCGGCACCGGAGGGCCTATCTCGACCAGGCCGAGCGGCGGGCGGCCGAGGCCGAGCGCACCCGGGAGGAGACCGCGCTGCGCAGGGCCGGGGAGGAACGGCTGCGGATCGCCCGCGAGCTGCACGATTCGCTGACCCACAGCATCTCGGTCATCAAGGTGCAGGCCGGGGTGGCCGTCCACCTCGCGCGCAAGCGCGGTGAGCGGGTCCCCCAGGCCCTGCTGGTGATCCAGGAGGCGAGCACCGACGCCATGCGTGAACTGCGCGCCACCCTGGAGGTGCTGCGCCGGCCAGGCGACGAGGCCCCTGCGGGCGGCCTGGACCGGCTGGACGACCTGGCCGGCCGGGTGAGCGCGGCGGGACTGCCCACCACGGTCACGGTCGGCGGCCGGATCAGGGCACTGCCCGCCGCCGTGGACCAGGCCGCCTACCGCATCGTCCAGGAGGCGTTGACGAACGCCTCCCGGCACGCGGGTCCCGCGACCGCCACGGTGAGGCTCGACCACGGGACGCACACCCTGACGGTCCGCGTCGACGACGACGGCTCGGCCTCACCCGGGATGTCCCTGGTCCCCGGCAACGGCCTGACCGGCATGCGCGAGCGCGTCGCCGCGCTCGGCGGCCGTCTGCACGCCCGTCCCCGGCCGGGCGGGGGCTTCACCGTCCGGGCCGAACTCCCCGTCGGGGAGGCGCCGTGATCCGCGTCCTCCTGGTCGACGACCAGCCCCTCATCCGCGCGGGATTCCGCGCGCTGCTGGAGGCCGAGGAGGGCCTGGCGGTGGTCGGCGAGGCGTCCGACGGCGCCCGGGGTCTGGCCCTGGCCCGCGAGCACCTGCCCGACGTCGCGCTGATCGACGTGCAGATGCCGGTGATGGACGGCATCGAGACGACCCGGCGGATCGCCGCCGACCCGCTCCTGTCCGGCGTCCGGGTGATCATCCTGACCAACTACGGGCTGGACGAGTACGTCTACGAGGCGCTGTGCGCGGGCGCGACCGGCTTCCTGGTCAAGGACACCGATCCGGCCGACCTCCTGCACGGGATCCAGGTGGCCGCCCGCGGTGACGCGCTGCTGTCCCCCGCCATCACCCGCCGCCTCATCGGCGAGTTCGTCTCGCACCGCCCGAGAGCGGCCGCGACGGGGATGGACCGGCTCACGGAGCGGGAACGCGAGGTGACCGCGCTGGCCGCGCACGGGCTGTCCAACGACGAGATCGCCGCCTGCCTGGTGATCAGCCCGGCCACGGCGAAGACCCACGTCAGCCGCGCCATGATCAAGCTGCACGCCCGCGATCGCGCCCAGCTCGTCGTCCTCGCCTACCGATCCGGGCTGGTCGGCCCGGGTGACGGCCGCCCGGCGGGGTGAGGCCGCCGGCCGGTCGCCCCTCCGCCCGGCGACCGCTCGCCCGGCCCCTGCCTGCCCCCGCCTGCCCCCGCCTGCCCCCGCGTTCACGCGGGGGGTGTCCGATAAGGGACACCGAGCTGCGGCGTGCCACAGGGAGGTTCCGCACCTACGGGGCATATAACTCAGGGCACCAGGTACGCACACGGCACGGAGGTCGAGATGGCTGAGTGGCACGCGTTACGGGATGATCTGGTCTCCCAGGTCCGCGTACGGGGAATCAGCGATGCCGTGGCCGGCGCGCTGCGGACGGTGCCCCGGCACGTCTTCCTGCCGGAGCTCCCGGCGGAGACCGTCTACCGGGACGACGCGATCGTGACCAAGCGCGACGCGGAGGGACGGCCGATCAGCTCCTCCTCCCAGCCCGCCATCATGGCGCTGATGCTCGACCAGCTCGGTGTGGCGCCCGGCCAGCGGATCCTGGAGATCGGGACGGGAACGGGGTACAACGCCGCCCTGCTCGCCCACCTGGTGGGGCCGGAGGGCCTGGTGGTGAGCGTCGACATCGACCCCGGCCTGGTGGCGCTGGCCGGGGAGCACCTGTCGGCGGCGGGGCATCCCGAGGTGAGGCTGGTGTGCGCCGACGGATCGGAGGGGTTCTCCCCCGAGGCGCCCTACGACCGGGTGATCGCCACCGTCGGCGTGTGGGATCTGGCCCCGGCCTGGCTGGAACAACTCGGGCCGGGCGGACGGCTCGTCGCCCCGCTGGACCTGCGAGGGGTGCAGCGGTCGGTGGCGATGGAGCGCGGCGACGGGCACTGGACCAGCCGTTCGGTCCTGCCCTGCGGGTTCATGCGGATGCGCGGTCCCTTCGCGGGGCCGGAGACGACCGTGGTGCTGGACCGGGAGTCCGACCTGGTGGTCTCACTGCCGGAGGCCGGGGAGATCGGTGACGTGCTGGGCGCGCTCGACGGTCCCGTGGTCGAGCTGTCCACCGAGATCAGCGTCGGCCCCGCGCAGCTCCTCGACGGGCTGAGCCTCTGGCTCGCGGTGCACGAACCCCGCTGGTGCACGATCTCGGAGGCGCGTCCGGGATGGCTGGCCTCACCCCCGCTGGACCTGACGGGGTTCAGGATGGCCGTGGGGATCGTGGAGCACGACAACCTCTGCCTGCTGGAACCCTCACCGGACGGCACGCTGATCGCGCGCGGTCACGGGCCGGACCGGCTCCGGCTCGCGTCCGAGCTGGCCGCCCACGTCCAGGCGTGGGACATGGCGGATCGTCCCATGACGAACGGCCTCCGCATCGACGCCTACCAGGGCGAGGCCCCGCGTGACGGGCTGCTCATCCCCAAGCGCCACACCACCCTGGCCCTGTCCTGGACGGACCTGTGACCCTCGTCCCGCGGGAGGGGGGAAGGGGGGAGGTACGACCCCGCCGCGGTGCCGTACGGAGAGGACAGCGGGGTTCCGCCGGGAGCAGGCGAAGGTGATCCGACGAGAGTCGACCGACTCGGCGGGCCGGTGCTCTCGCTGTTCCGCATCGCGTGACCGGCCTCCTTTTCCTGTGCCACGGCCTGGCGTCGATGTTCGGGATCCTCGGCGGCAGCCGCGGCACCGGCCAGGCGGTCGCGTTCGCCACCTGGCCCGGCCGGTGGGCCGCGCTCGTCCAGGTGGTCTGCGGCGCGCTCGTGCTGGTTGGACTCCTCAGCCGCTACGCCGCGACGCTCGCCTCCGGCTCGATGGCGTACGCGTACTTCGTGGTGCATCTCCCACAGGACCTCCTTCCGCTGCGCAACGGCGGCGAGCTCGCGGCACTGTTCTGCTGGTCGTTCCTGATCGTCGCCGTGCCCGGTCCCGGACCGTGGGCGCTCGGCACCCTCCTCCGCCGCGGTGACGACACCGCCGATTCCGCACCCCTTCCCGGCGCCGGCCCGGTCCACGTCCGGGCGGCTCGGGGAGACCTGACCGGACCCGTTCCCCGTCCCGCCCTCCGGAGGCGACGACCGCCCTCCCCCGCCGTCCCGGCGAGGGAGGGCGGTGGCGTCGCGGGGGCGGGTCGAGAAAAGCCCGCACTTTTTCCACCGCCCCGGCCGTTTCCGGAAAAGCCCACGTCAGCGCGGCCGGCGAAGCGCGCACCTCCTCCCGGCCCTCCGCCGCGAGGTTCGGGCGGACCCACGTTTCCCCAGGTCAGGCCAAATGTGAACGCACCTTTCACGTTTGCCATATCCGGATCATGTGGGTGAGGATGAGGCATCTCCCGACGAGCCCCCGCAGGGGTCTTTCCGGCATGCCCCCACACCCACACCCCCAGGAGGGGACCATGATCCGTGCCCGAGGTCTGACCCGCAGATTCATGATCAAGAAAGAGGCCGTCGACGCCGTGCGCGGCATCGACCTCGACGTGGAGGCGGGCCGGCTGGTCGCCTTCCTCGGCCCGAACGGAGCCGGCAAGTCCACCACCCTGCGCATGCTGACCTCGCTGCTCCCGCCTACGTCGGGGACCGCGACCGTGGCGGGTCACGACGTCGTGTCGGATCCGGCCGGGGTCCGCGCCCGGATCGGCTATGTCGGCCAGAAGAACGGGGCGGGGGAGAACTTCCGCGTCCGCGACGAGCTGGTGACCCAGGGGCGCTGCTACGGCCTGAACCGGCGGGAGGCCGGCCGGCGGGCCGACGAGGTGCTCGACCGGCTCGAGCTGGGGTCGCTGGCCGATCGGAAGCCCGGCACCCTCTCGGGAGGCCAGCGCCGCCGCCTCGACATCGCCCTCGGGCTCGTTCACCGGCCCGCCCTGCTGTTCCTGGACGAGCCGTCGACCGGCCTCGACCCGCAGAGCCGCGCCAACATCTGGGACCACATCCTGCGGTTGCGCGAGGACCACGGCACCACCCTCTTCCTGACCACCCACTACCTGGAGGAGGCCGACAGCATGGCCGAACGGGTGGTGATCATCGACCACGGCCGGATCATCGCCGACGGGACGGCCGAGCGCCTGAAGGGCGACCTGGCCGGTGACCGGATCACGGTCACCCTGCACGACGGGTCCCAGACCGTGAGGGCCGCCGAGATCGCCGAGCGGATCGCCGGAGCGGGCGCGGTGACCACGGGCGACACCACCGTGTGGCTGCGGGTGCCCCGCGCGGACGTGACGCTGCCGGAGTACCTGCGCTCCCTGGAGGCCTCCGGTGTGAAGGCCGCCGCCGCCGAGACCTCCCGCCCCACGCTGGACGACGTCTTCCTGGCGTTGACCGGCCGCAGCCTGCGGGAGGGCGACGAGACCGGTCCCGACGTCCCCGCCGTCCCCGCCGCCCCCGACGGGCGGAACGTTCCAGAGACCCCCGCCTGACCGGCCCCAGGACCACCTCCCGGACCACCTCCTCGATCCCGCCCCGCCCCGGCGTCGGTCTCGGCCCCGGCCCCGGTCTCCCCCGCTCCCCGCTCCCCGCTCCCCGCTCCCCGCTCCCCGCTCCCCGCTCCCCGCTCCCCAGAGAAGGTTTCCATGAGCGTTCCGTTCCTCCGCGACACCGCGACCGTGTTCTCCCGCGAGGCCGCCCCCATGTTCCGCGAGCCCCTCGGCCTCCTTTTCACCATGGGCCAGCCGCTGCTGTTCCTGTTCCTGTTCGGCCCGCTGCTCGGTGAGACGGGGAGCTTCGCGGGACAGGGCTCGCACTGGCAGTGGTTCGTACCCGGCATCCTGATCATGATGTGCCTGTCCGGGCCGATGATGGCCGGCTACACCCTCCTGATGGACCTGGTCGGCGGCTCGATGGAGCGCATGCTGGTCACCCCGCTGAACCGCACGGCGATGCTGGTCGGCCGGACGCTGAAGGAGTTCGTGGCCCTGCTGGCCCAGTCCGTCCTGATCATCGCCCTCGCGGTGCCGCTGGGTTTCCGCCCGCATCTCCCCGGCGTGCTGGCCGGCATGGTGATACTGGTCGTGTTCGGTATCGGCCTGGGCGCGCTCTCCTTCGTCCTGGCGATCGCGTCCGCGCCGGGGGGCGACCTCTTCTACGGTGTCACCCAGCTCGTGGTGTTCCCGCTGATGCTGCTGTCGGGCGTGCTGCTGCCGATGGACTCCGGCCCGGGGTGGCTGCGGACCGTCGCGGCGCTGAACCCGGTCTCCTTCATCGTCGAGGCGGAGCGGTCGCTCTTCTCCGGCCGCTTCGGGGACATCTCGGTGCTGTACGGGACGGTCGCGGCCTGCGTGATCGCCGCCGTGGGCCTGGTGGCGGGCACCAGGGCGATGCGCCGCGGCATCTGACCTCCTCGCCGCCGGGCCCGCCGTCACCTGCGGTCAGGCCCGGCTCACGGGACCGCCGTCCCCTCCGGTACGGGCGGCGCGGCGGCGGACGCCGCGGAGCCAGACCCGGCGGATGAACCCGCTGCCCGCCCGGATGACGAGCCAGTACGCCCCGAACAGCCGCCGGGAGCGGTCATCGGTGGCGTACACCCGGGTCTCGGTGCTCAGCACGCCGCCGGCGCAGTGAAAGTTGAACGCCAGCTTCAGGTGACCCGGTGCGTCGAACGCGCGGTAGGCGTCCGGGGTCGTGCCCGGCGCCAGCGGCACCACGGGCTGCCCGCGGGAGATCCGCTCGATCCCGCCGACCAGCAGCTCGTCCTCGCCGCGGTACAGCACCGTGAACCCGTTGCCGAGGAACAGGCCCAGCACCGGGGCGTCGGCCGGGAAGCGGGTCCTTCCCAGCCCCGCCCCGGTCATCACCGCCCGGAACAGCGGGACGTCCGCCCAGGTGACCTCGGCGGCGGCGCGCATCACCGCGGGCGCCGGCAGGCCGACCGGCAGCCGGTGCCGCTCCCTGCGGTGCCAGCGCGGCAGCGCCTCGTCCAGCGCCATGTCCAGTGCCCTGGGCTCGGTCCGGCTCATCTCGTCCCCCCGTGGGATCGTGTCGTCATCGCTGTACGGCGCGGTCGGGGCGGGTGGTCACCGGGCCGCGGGAGCCGCCGCGCCACGGGGGCGGGTCCCCGGGAGGCGCCCCCGCGCCACCCGTCACCCGTCGTTCGCGCCCCGATCGGCACGCCGCCCGCCGCCCCGGCCACCTCGTCCCCCGCCGCCGGTCCGGTTCCCCGCCACCGGACACATGGATCATCGTCGCACCCGTACGGCGCGCCCTCCCGGGCGGCCCTCCCCCTCGCCGGGCAGGGTCACGATGAGCAGGACGAGGCCCGCCATCAGAGCGGCGCTGATCGCCGCGGTCACGTGGAAGCCCTCGACGAACGCGGCGCGTGCCGTGCCGAGAAGCCCGGCCCCGGCCTCCGGCGGGAGCCCGGCCGCCACGGCCACCGCGGAGCCGAGGTTGTCGCGGGCCGCCCCGGGAACGGCCGCCGTCGCGAGCCGGGCCTGGTACGTCGCGGTGATGACGCTGCCGAGGACCGCGATCCCGAGCGCGCCGCCGAGCTGGGGCGCCGTCGAGGAGAGGGCCGCCGCGGCGCCGACCCGGTGCGGCGGCGCGGAGCCGACGACCAGGTCGGTGGCGAGCGCCATCATCGGTCCCAGACCGGCGGAGACGACGACGGCGCCCGACACGAGGACGGCGATCCCGTCCGTTCCCTGGGTGAGGGTGAGCACGAGGTAGCCGACCGCGGACACGGTCAGTCCCGCGGCGATCACCGTGAAGGGCCGTACCCTCCGGGCGAGCCTGGGGGCCAGGGTGGATCCGGCGATGACGCCCACCGCCGAGGGCGCCGTCCACAGCCCCGCCTCCAGCGGCGACATGCCGTGCACGAGTTGCAGGTACTGGGCGATGGCGTAGTTGGAGCCCCACAGGACGAAGATGCCGAGCGCCAGCGTGCCGGTCGCGGTGCTCAGCGTGCGGTCGGCGAACAGGCCCAGGTCGACGAAGGGGGCGGCCGAGGCGCGTTGCCTGCGGACGAACACCACGCCCAGGGCGAGCCCGGCCGCGATCGCGGCCACGGACGTCACCGCCGGGTCGTCGGCCGCGATCTGCTTGAGCCCGTAGACCACCGGCAGCACCGTGGCCAGCGACAGTGCCGCGCTCGTCGGGTCGAGCCGTTTCGCGGTGGTGTCGCGGTGCTCGGGCAACAGCAGCGGCCCGGCGATCAGCAGCAGCGCCATGAAGGGGACGGCCAGCAGGAACGCCGCCCCCCACCAGAAGCGCTCCAGCAGCCACCCTCCGACCAGCGGCCCGATCGCGGTGCCCGCCGAGACGCTGGCGACGATGACCCCGATGGCCACCGTCCGCCGGCGGGGGTCGGGGAACATGGACGTGGCCAGGGAGAGCGTGGACGGCATCAGGGTGGCGCCGGCGACGCCCATCAGCGCCCGGGCGGCGATCAGGCTCTCGGCGTCGGGCGCCCAGGCGGCCACGGCCGAGACGACGCCGTACGCCGCCGCGCCGATGAGCAGCAACCGGCGGCGGCCGATCCGGTCACCCAGGACGCCCATGGTGATGAGCGCGCCGGCCAGCAGGAAGGCGTAGACGTCCACGATCCACAGCAACTGGGTACTGGTCGCGTCCAGGTCCTCGCCGATGGCGGGCAGCGCGAGGTTCGTGACGGTCAGTTCGAGGGAGGCGAGAAGGGCGGGCAGGGACAGCACGGCGAGACCGATCCATTCTCGCCTTCCCGCCACGGCCGGCAGGGGTGAGGACGACATGGCACCGACCGTAAAACCTCGACTTTGGTAGAGGTCAACATCGGACCGAGGTCACCGCACGACGGCACCCCGACGGCCGTGACGACCAGGGGCCGACGTCCCGGAGCGGCCGGCGAGGAGACCCGCGGAAGAGACGATACGGAGGCCGCCGGGACGAGCCCGGACAACACCGCTGAATATGTCCGCGATTGCGCGAATTATCACACCGGAAAAGAGTGGACGAATCACAATCGGCGCCTTTCACAGGCAAAACGCTTCATGTAAAGCGATGGAAGCTTAGGCAGCAATATAAGCGACCAGATCGTGATTGAGCAGCGTGGCTGATGCTTCGGTCGTTGATGATGGGGTTATCCTCCTAGAGTCGTGGTCAGGGCAATGCCACGACGCAATGTTCGGCCCCCCGTTTGTTGATTCGACGTTATTTGTCGGAATTCCTGCGGGAGGTCGGCCGTGCTGCTCTGGACGTGTGCGCGCAGAGGATTCCTCAAAGGCACCCTGTCGGGATTCATGGTGTGCGCGGTCGGCCTCGGGCCGATGACACACGCCTCCGCCGTGGCCGGCGGCGAGAAGGACGTCCCGTCCTTCGACATCACCTGCGGTCCGGGCCGGACCGGCCCGTCACTGAGGCTGACCCGGGAGGCGCGACGTGACGGCGGCCGGACCGTCGTCACGGTGCACGTGGTCAACACCGGCGACACCGACGCGGAGGGGGCGAGCTTCGCCGAGGACCTTTCCGAGGTCCCCGGCACCACGACCGTGGGTGAGCCGCTGGCCAGCGCGGGCACGCTGACCTACAGCAGGCCCCTGCTCAGGTGGACGGGCGATCTGGCCGCCGGCGACGACATCACGGTCCGGTACACCGTCCGGGCCCCCGGCGAGAAGCTGTACATCCCCACGGTCGACGCCGACGCGGGACGCACCTGCCGGGACGCGGCCGCCTCCCCCGGGAGCACCGGCACGCCGCCGGACGGGACCGGGGACACGCCCCAGGCGCCCACCGGCGCGCCCGCGGACGAAGCCGAGATCACGACCGGCGCGCCCACCGGCGCGCCGGCGGACGAAGCCGAGATCACGACCGGCGAGCGGACCGGGGAGCGGCGCATGCCGGCACGTCCGAACGAGAGAGCCCCTCAGGAGACCGGCGAGAGGGCCGCCCAGGAGACCGACGAGGGGGCCGACGCGGTCGCGGGTGCGGGAACGGCCGCCCGCCAGGCGCCGCTCCCCTTCACCCAGCGGTACGTGAACAACTTCCGGGGGGCGATCACCCGGGCGGCGAACTCGGTGGTCACCTGCTACCCCCCGTCGGTGGCGGACTGCGCCACGCGCCGGACCGGTTCGGGCAACAACAACGTCGACGCCACCTTCATCGACGTGGACGCCGACGCGGCGACGTTCAACTCCAGCACCGCCAACCTCACCCTGTCGGCCGGCGCGCAGGTGGCCTACGCGCGGCTGTACTGGGGGGCGCGCAGCCAGACCTCGACCAACACCGCGGGCCTGCCGGCCGGCAACCGCCTGGCACCCGACATCGCCCTGCGCGGGCAGGTGTCGTTCAGGACCCCGGGCAGCGCCGTCTACCGCACGGTCGTGGCCGCGGCCGGCGACATCGGCGACACCCCCGACAACATCACCGCCAACGGGATCGTCTACGGCGCCTCGGCGGACGTCACCTCCATAGTGACGGCGGCCGGCGCCGGCACCTACACGGTGGCCAACGTCCAGGCCGCCCGGGGCACAGACAGCCTGGGCGCCTTCGGCGGCTGGTCACTGGTGGTGGCCTACCGGGACGCGTCCATGCCGCTGCGCAACATCACCGTCTTCGACGGTTTCCTGGAGCAGCAGAACGCCACCCCGGACACCGCGATCACCCTGGCGGGCATCCGCACCCCCACCACCGGCCCCGTCAGCGTCCAGATCGGTGAGATCGCCTACGACGGCGACAACGCGATCACCGGCGACTCCCTGAGCATCGACACCACCAACGGCCCCCTGACCGTGCTGAGCGACGCCCTGCACCCGGCCAACAACTTCTTCAACTCCACCATCGCCACGCTCGGCGGGCAGGTCACCGACCGCAACCCCGCCTACACCAACACGCTCGGCTACGACTCCAACATCGTCGACGCCTCCACCGCGTTCCGCAACAACGACACCTCGGCCCGGTTCATCTTCAGCACCGCCGGGGACGCCTACTGGCCCCAGGCGATCTTCGCCCAGGTCGCCCTGCGCCAGGCCAGCATCCAGGCGACCAAGTCCGCCACGGTGGTGGGCGGGGGCGACCCCGAACCGGGATCGGTCCTCGAGTACACCGTCACCGCGACCAACACCGGGGACGACACCGCCATCAACGTGGTGCTCACCGACCCGATCCCCGCCAACACCGTCTACGTCCCGGGGAGCATCTCGGTGGTGACGGGGCCCAACATCGGGTCCAAGACGGACCGCACCGGGGACGACCAGGGGGATTTCATCAACAACCAGGTCCAGGCGCGGCTGGGGACCGGGGCCAACGCCGTCAGCGGCGGCAGCCTGGCACCCGGCCAGTCCACCTCCGTGAGGTTCCGCGTCACGCTCGGGGCCAACTCCCCCGGCACGACGGTGAACAACAGCGCGACCGTCGAGTTCTCCAACGCCGACACCCCCACCCAGACCGGCGTGACCACCGGGGGCACCTCGACGGTGGTCCCCGTGCAGGTCTCGTCGCTGGCGATGCTGAAGACGGCCTCGCCGAGCACGGTGACGGCCGCGGGGCGGAGCGTCACCTATTCCTACCTCGTCACCAACACCGGCAGGACCACCCTGACCGGCGTGAGGATCACCGAGTCCGCCTTCTCCGGCACGGGGCCACGCTCCGCGATCACCTGTCCCACGACGACGCTGGCGCCGCAGGCCTCGACGACCTGCACGAGCACCTACGTCACCACCCAGGCCGACATCGACGCCGGGGGCATCGTCAACACCGCGACCGCCACCGGCACCCCGCCCACCGGGCCGGCCGTGACCTCCGACCCGTCCACGGTGACGATCACGGCCACGCCGGCTCCCAGCCTGTCGCTGCTGAAGACGGCCGCACCGGCCACGGTGGTGGCGGCGGGGCGGACCGTGAACTACTCCTACCTGATCGTCAACACGGGTAACACCACGCTGACCGGGGTCAGGGTGAACACCACCGGTTTCACCGGCACGGGCACGCCCACCGCGATCACCTGCCCGGCGACCACGCTCGCCCCCCAGGCGACGACGACCTGCACCAGCGCCTACGTCATCACCCAGGCCGACATCGACGCCGGGTCCATCGTCAACACCGCGACCGCCACCGGCACCCCGCCCGCCGGAGCGGCAGTGACCTCCGCCGCCTCCAGCGCCACGGTCGGCTTCACCTCCGCCCCCGCCCTGGCCGTGCTGAAGACGGCGACACCGACCACGGTGGTCGCGTCGGGCCGGACCGTGACCTACTCGTACGCGATCGTCAACACCGGAAACACCACGCTGACCGGCGTCAGGATAAACACCATCGCCTTCTCGGGGGCGGGGCCGCGCTCCGTGGTCACCTGCTCCGCCACCACCCTGGCACCCCAGGCCACCACGACCTGTACCAGCACCTACGTCACCACGCAGACCGACATCGACGCCGGGACCATCACCAACACCGCCACGGCCTCGGGCATACCGCCGTCGGGGCCGGTGGTGACCTCCGACCCGTCCACCGCCACGGTGGGCGTCACCTCCGCTCCGAGCGTGGCCCTGCTGAAGACGGCCTCACCCACCACGGTGACCGCCGCCGGGCGGACCGTGACCTACTCGTACGCGGTCGTCAACACCGGCAACACCACCCTGACCGGGGTCAGGGTGACCGACACCACCTCCGGCACCGGCACCCACTCGGCGATCACCTGCCCGGCGACGACGCTGGCGCCGCAGGCGACGACGACCTGCACGAGCACCTACGTCACCACCCAGGCCGACATCGACGCCGGGGCCGTCACCAACACCGCCACCGCGACCGGCACACCGCCCTCTGGACCGGCCGTGA
>NZ_JBFABE010000082.1:0-34767 GCF_040640155.1 Streptosporangium sp. NPDC023615 | reverse complement strand
CCCACGACCGCCGCGAGCGGGCCGTAGGGCAGGAACCTGGCCGACAGGCCACCGCCTCCCGCCCGGTCCGGTCACGCCACCGGGTGCCCCCGCACCGCGCCGGGGGCGGCGTCCCCGGTCCGGTGACCGAGCCGGCGGATGTCGGGCAGGAGCAGGACGCCGAGGCAGGAGACCGCCAGCAGCGCCGCCGCCCCGTACAGGGTGGGGGCGGTGCCGGCGGAGGCGGCCAGCGGCCCGGCCAGGGCCATGCCGAGAGGCGTCAGCCCGATGGAGAGCAGCCAGTCGTACGCCGACACCCGCGAGAGCGTCTCGGCCGGGATGTGCTCCTGCACCAGCGTCTCCCACAGCGGGGCCATGAACGCCAGGCCGCCCGTCATCAGCCCGTAGGCGACCGCGACCGCGACCGCGGGCGCCCCCGCGGCGAGCAGGGCGAGCGGCAGCGCGCCGAGCGCCAGCGCGAGGTTGGCGACGAGCAACGGCCTGGACGGCCTCAGCCGCAGGGCCAGCAGCGCCCCGCACAGGGCGCCGACCGTGCCGCCCTGCACGATCGTGCCCCAGGCGATCTCGCCGCCGAGCGTCGTGACGGCGAGCACCGGACCGACGGTGATCAGGACGCAGCGGCTCAGGTTCCACATGGAGTGGCCGACCAGGTTCGTCCAGTACCACCGGTGCCGGCGCAACTGCGCCCAGCCCTCGGCGAGCTGCCCGAGGAACGGCTCGTGCGGCGTGGGCGGGATCGGCGCGAGCCGGAGACGGCCCAGCAGGATCGCGCTGGCCGCGAACGTCAGCGCGTCCAGGATCAGCGCCCAGCCCGCGCCGACGGTCAGGGCCAGGGCCGTGGCGATCCCCGGGCCGAGGAGGATCGACCCGCGCTGGGCGATCGCGATGAGCGCGTTGGCGCGGGAGAGGTGCTCCGGGGCCACGGTGGCGGGCACGAGGCCGGTCGTGGCCGGCAGGAAGAACGCGGAGCCGGCGCCGGAGAGGGCCGCCAGCACCGCCAGGTGGGCGATGTCGACCGTGCCGGTGACCAGCTCGACGCCCATGACCGCGTGGGCGAACCCGCGGACCAGGTCGGCGGCCACCATCACGCGGCGGCGCGGCAGCCGGTCGGCCCAGACCCCGCCGGGCAGCATGAGCGCCACCGTGGCGATCGACTGGGCCGCCAGCACGATGCCCAGATCGGTGGCCGACCCTGTCGCGGTGACGATCGCCAGTGCGAGGGCCACGGCCGTGACGGAGTCGCCGACGGACGACAGGCTCTGCCCGGCCCACAGCAGGCGGAAGCGGACGTCCCGGAGGGGGAGCAGGGAATCGCGCAGGGAGGTCATGAGGGTCACGAGGAGAAGTTACTACGAAATCAAAATATATGCATTCGTATAAACGAGGTCTCTCCGGGGCGGCGTACCCTGTGGGCATGTCAGAGCCCGACTCCGTCGACCGGCACATCGCTCACTGGTCCCGGGAGCTGTCCGACCTCGACCCGCAGGTCGAGGGGATCACCACGCGCATGCACATGCTCGTGCGGCTGCTCGACCGGCACAAGGAGGAGTGGCTGGCCCAGGGAGGGCTCAAGCCGTGGGAGTTCAAGGTGCTGCACCACCTGGTCGCGTCCGGGCCGCCCTACCGGGCGACGCCCTCGATGCTGGCCGAGTGGCTCGACACCCACCCGGCCACGCTGACCAACCGGCTCGACCGGATGGAGCGGGCCGGCTACGTCGACCGCGCGCACGACCCCGCCGACCGCCGCAGGCTGCTCGTGGGCCTGACCCCCGCCGGGCGGGCCGTCTGGCAGGAGCGCATGGACCAGGGGGACCGGTCGGAACGCGCGCTGCTCGCCCCGCTCGGCCCGCACGAGCGCGAGCTGCTCGACGACCTCCTGCGCCGCCTGGTCCGCGAGGCCGAGCGGAACGGCCCGCCGCTGATGCCCGACTGGCCGTCGGCCCCGGAGCCGTCCGACCGGCGGTGACCACGTGATCCTCCAGGTCGGGACGCTCCAGCACGGGCTGGAGGCGGGTGATCTCGTTGGTCTTGGCGTCCACGTCGGTCTGCGCGAGCACCAGGCCGCCGCCATGGTCCAAGGCGGCCGGCAGATGCACCGGCTCATCATCGCGGTGGCGTGCACCGCGCGGTGCCCTGCCGTCGACGGCCCGACGCGCACGAGCCGGGCCGTCCGTGAAGCCGCCGGTGGCGGAGACGGCCACCGGTGCGTGCTCGGCCAGTTGGCCAAGGGCGGCACCGATCGGCGACGACGACAGGACGGACACGGTCCTCCCTGACGATCATTGGGCGTCGGGAACCTCATGATCTCGAAGCTCGTGCTCGTCCTCGTCCTCGTGCTCGGACGAGTCTCCGGACCCTCATGCAACCCCGGAACGGTCACGCCACGGAACGGACACCCAGGCCGGCACCGATACCTCCCCGTGGCCCTGGGGTCATTCGTCGCTCATGTGTCTGTCGAACTCTTCGAGCGTGCGGACTCCTTCGTCCAGGACCGCCATGTAGACGGTGTGGCTGCTGACGCGTGGACCGCCACGAGCGGCCAGGGCGCGTTTGATCAGCAAGATCGCGGCCCGGTTTTCGTCGGTGAGGCGGGGTTGCACGGTGCGCAGATGGACGGTGCTCGGCTGGCGATCGGGTTCGTCGACGAACCAGATGTCGAGATTCCAGTCGTTTCCGTCCGGGCATCGATAGCGCACGCCGAGATAGACACCGTCGGGGTAGAGCGGATCGATGTTCCACTCGCCTGTGTCGTCGCGGATCTGTACCTGCCGCACCCGAGGATGCATGACGAGGTCGGCGCCGAGACGCGTGACACCGGCGAAAGTGTGGTCGTCGAGTGCCGTGCAGGTCACATCGATGTCCAGGTCGCGGGCGACCATCAGGCCGAGCGCCGCGCTGCCCACCCGCGTCGGTGTGCCGATCCTCGCGAGGGCTGTGGCCAAACCCAGATCGTCGTAGGCGGCATCCGCCGCTGCTTGGAGTTCCATCTGGTCCCGCAACGGTCCGCTGGTCACGAAGGCAGACTACAAGCTTGAGAGGAAGGGGTTGGTGGAGCTTTTCTGAAACGGACACTCAACCCGTCAACGCCGTCTCGCCGGAGCCCTGCCCATGATCCAGAGCTCTGCAGGCAGCGCGACACGGCAGAACGACGCATCAACCGGCGGCCCCGGGGTACCCCTGAACCGGGAAGCGAACCGCGATGACAAGACCGCCGCGAAAGGACATTCCTCTTAATCCAGCAAGCATCAACGGAGCACTCCTCTGTGAGAGAGACACCGCCACATCGCAGCGTTGAACCGCTGCCACGGATCCAGGACCGGACCGCCCCCAGGGCAGACAAGAATCGATCAAGGACCATTGATCATCGGCGAGTTCTCCACGCGCCATGGCGGTGGTCTACCAGGACGGCAAACCACCACGCAGGCGCATCCCTCCGCCCCTGCCTCCGTGCAGGCCCTGGAGTGTGACTCAGGGCGGTGGGGGACCCACCCATCCGGGGCAGCTATGGCCCACGTCCCTGGCCCTGGTGGCCGTGGCGATGAGGTGTTCGAGCCGGTCGCGGGTGCTCACCAGGCTGTCGATCTGCTCTTCGACGCGGTCCCGCTCGCGCGACAACCGCTCCAGCAGCGCGGGCGTCACCTCGCCGTCCTCGATGCACGGCAGCAGTTCCACGATCGTCCTGCTCGACAGCCCCGCGGCGTACAACTGCTGGATCAGCCGGACGCGGCCGATCGCGTCACGCGGGTAGTGCCGCTGCCCGCTGGAGGCGCGCACCGAGGTCAGCAGGTCGTGTTCCTCGTAGTAGCGCAGGGCCCGCACGCTCACGCCAGCCTTGGCGGCCAGCTCGCCGATCCGCATGGGCACCTTCCCTGTGACCTCGGTCATAGCACTTGCCTCTGACGTCAACGTCAGGTTTTAGCGTAGCTCGCGAACGACCCGAACGAGACGACCGGGTTCACCAGGAGGCAACCATGAAGATCGCCGATTCTGTCGCGCTCGTCACCGGCGCCAACCGCGGCATCGGCCGGCACTTCGCGCGGCAACTTCTGCAGCGGGGAGTGGCGAAGGTCTACGCGACCGCGCGTACGCCCGAACTCGTCGACATTCCCGGCGTGCGGGTGCTCCGGCTCGACATCACCGACCCGGCGTCGGTCGCCGCCGCGGCGGCCGACGCCGGTGACATCACCCTGCTGATCAACAACGCGGGGATCGCCACCCACCAGAAACTCGTCACCGGAGAGCTCGAGAAGATCCGGCTGGAGATGGAGACGCACTACTTCGGCACGCTCAACGTGGTCCGGGCGTTCGCCCCCGCGCTGGCCCGCAACGGCGGCGGAGCGATCCTGAACGTCCTGTCGTTGCTGTCGTGGGTGTCCCACGACGGAGCCGGCGCCTACAGCGCGGCGAAGGCGGCTCAGTGGAGCCTGACCAACGGCGTCCGCCTGGAACTCGCACGCCAGGGGACCACGGTCGCGGGCCTGCACCTGGGCGGCACCGACACCGACATGATGGCGGGCCTCGACGTGGAGAAGAACGACCCCGCCGACGTCGTACGCGCCGCGCTGGACGGGCTGGAGGCAGGCGAGATCGAGATCCTCGCCGACGAGAACACCGTCCAGGTCAAGGCGGCCCTGTCCGCGGATCCGCGCGTGCTGTACCCGCAGGCCGTCCAGGGGGTGGACGCCGGCGGAAGTCGCTGATCGAACGGCCCGTGCCGGGGCGTTCAGTCCAGCCGGCGGGCTCCGGCGGCCGGGAGGGCGGGGTAGATGTCCGGGGCGGCCCAGCCGCGCTCGGCGTAGGCGCCGGTGACCGACGCGCGGACGGCCTCCACCCGGTCGTCGGCGACCAGCGCGATCGCCGACCCGCCGAACCCGCCACCGGTCATCCGCGACCCCCGCGCCCCGCCCCGGATCGCCGACTCAACGGCAACGTCCAGCTCGGCGCAGGAGACCTCGAACTGGTCGCGCAGCGACAGGTGGGAGGCGTTCAGCAGCGCCCCGATCTCGGTCACCTTCCCGGCCCGCAGCAGCCCGACCACCGCCTCGACCCGGTGGTTCTCGGTCACCACGTGCTGGGTGCGCCTGCGCTCGTCGCCGCCGAGCCGCCCGAGGGCGTCCGCCAGGTCGACGACGTCGCGGAGCGCGTCCACCCCCAGACGCGCGGCGGCGTTCTCGCAGTCCCGGCGGCGGTCGGCGTACTCCCCGCCGGCGTGCGAGTGGTGCACGCCGGTGTTGACGATGAGCAACTGAAGACCCAGGCTCGCCAGATCGAACGGGATGTTCCTGGTGCCCAGGCTGCGGCAGTCCATGAACAGCGCCTGGCCCTCCTCGCCGAGTGCCGAGGCCGCCTGGTCCATGATCCCGCACGGCATGCCCACGAAGTCGTTCTCGGCCTTCTGCGAGGCCAGCGCGATCTCCATCTTGGTCATGCCGAGCCCGTACAGCTCGTTCAGCGCCGTGCCGACCGCCACCTCCAGGGCCGCGCTCGACGACAGGCCCGCCCCCTGCGGGACGTCCCCGTCGATCACCACGTCGGCTCCGCCGACCCGGTGCCCGGCCTCGCGGAGCGCCCAGAACACCCCGGCCACGTAGCGGGCCCAGCCCTGGGCCGCGTCCAGCCTCTCCAGCGTCACCGGCTCGTCGGCCGCCTGCAGCGACCGGAGCCGGACCACCCCGTCCTCGCGCGGCGAGAGGGCCGCGTTCACCCCCCACGGGACCGCGAACGGCAGCACGAACCCGTCGTTGTAGTCGGTGTGCTCGCCGATCAGGTTGACCCGGCCGGGAGCATGCCACACCCCTGCGGGCTCCACGCCGTACGACTCCCGGAAAGCTCCAACAACGCGCATGATCCAACACTCCTCAACAAGGTTCACCAGTAGGGTAGCGAGTTCCCTGCCCTCCGGGCCCGCCCGCGGTCCCGCCGAAGGTCACATCTTGAACCCGGCCCGCCGGGCGGCGATGCGAACGGGCCCGACCTTTGGTTGAATGCCGCGTACGGCGTGCGAGGGGCGGTAGCTCAGCCGGTTAGAGCAGGGGACTCATAATCCCTGGGTCGCGGGTTCGAGTCCCGCCCGCCCTACCTCTCGATCATGGTGCGTCACGCGGTTCCACCCCGTTCATGGTCTCGCGGGAACCGTCCGGAAGCCTGTTCACCCCATTTGCGTCCGACCCGGCTCGCGAAGCGATCTTCCTGGTGGCCGGTGACAAGGCCAGCAACTGGGGAAGCCGGTACCGACACCCCGGAGGTATGTGGCCTGACGGTCAGAGCCGGAGACGCGAAACCAGGGGCTTCTCCCGGACGCCGCGACGGTACGGTGTGCCGGTGGGAGACATCTACGAGCTCGTGCTGTCCGTGGACGTCCGTGCCGGCGTCACCGACGACGAGCTCGCCGAGCTGCGGTGGCATGTCGGGCAGGGGCCACGCCCCCAGCGGCTGCCGATCGGTACCGGCAGGTACGTGGAGACCTACCCGCTCGGTGATCCCGGTGACCCGGACTGCGAGTGGGAGGACGCGGAGCCGACGCCCGTGTTCGCGCAGCGCGGCGCCGCCCGGCGGGTGGGGGGCGTGCTCGTCGCCGAGCTGGTCGCGCGGGAACGGCCGGACGGCTGGGCGCTGACGGTACGCCAGGAACTTCACCCCGACGACTTCTACCGGCTCCGGACGCTGCTGCACTGGCTCGGCCGGCACGCGGCCGACGCGCATGCCGGTGGTGTCGAGTCCTTCGCCGGTCACCTGCGCTTCCATGAGAGCGCCGAGATCGCACCGCTCGTCCTCGTGGACGGAAGGATCCGTGTGCCGGAGGACGTCGAATCGCACACTCCGCACTGGGAGGACGCCGAGGCGTGACCGGCCCGGCCCGCGACATGCGCGGCCGTCTTCGAACGGGCAACGAAATCTCCGAGGCGCTCCGAGGGCCGAGGTCGTACCGCGTGAAGATCCCGTGTCAGCTCCACAGCAACTGCACGATGGCGGCGGTGCCGACCACCACGATGACGACGCGCAGCACTGTTGAGCCGAGACGCCGGCCCACCCCGGCCCCGATCGGGCCGCCCAGGGCGGAACCGGCCGCGACGAGCGCGACGGCCGTCCAGTCGAAGGTCGCGGAGAAGAGGAAGAAGAGCGCGGCGACGCCGTTGACGACGATGACGAGAACGTTCTTGGCGGCGTTGAGACGCTGCAGGGTCTCGTCGAGGAGCACGCCCATCAGGGCCACGTAGATGATCCCCTGGGCGGCGGAGAAGTAACCGCCGTAGACGCTGGCGAGCGTCAGCCCGGTGAGAAGCAGGGGGCCGCCGTCGGGGTCGGCGGAGACGCCGGCGCGTTCGCGGCGTCGGCGTATGCTCCCGCTGATCCGGGGCTGGAGGACGACCAGGAGGAGGGCGAGGCCCACCAGGGCCGGCACGATCCTCTCGAACGCCGTGGCGGGCAGGGACAGCAGGAGCGTGGCGCCCGTGAGGCCGCCGAGCAGGGCACCGGCGCTCATTCGCAGAAGGCGCCGGCCCTGGCCGCGGAGTTCCCTGCGGTAACCGACGACCCCGCCGATGGAGCCGGGGATCACGCCGAGAGTGTTGGAGACCGCGGCGGTGACGGGCGGCATGCCGGTGGCGAGCAGAACGGGAAAGGTGATCAGCGACCCGGAGCCGACGACGGTGTTGACGGCTCCGGCGCCGACGCCCGCCACGAACACGGCGAGCATCTCCCACGGCGTCACGCCGCCTCCTCACTCGCGGAATCGGTGTCCGTGCCAGGCCGCCGTCCGGTACGTGGAAGCTCTGCTCTGCGGCGTACCGGTTCGGGCGACTCCGGAACCGGCGATCCGGCGGGCGGCGACGCGAAGGTGACGCCCGCTCCGGTCAGGGCACGCGATTCCGTCTGACAGTCGGTGTCCGGAGAGGTTCTCACGCACTCGACGCTACTGAAGTTGAATCTCCGGGGTTGGGTGTGCTGCTCGCTTTTGCGGCCCCGGGACAGCCGAACCTGGTAAATCGACCAGCCGCGCCGGCCGGGCCAACCGCAGTGGTCGGGGGCTCAGTGCTGTTGACATCCATCGGGGAATCGACTGTCGATCATTTCTTCCTGGTTCCCAAAGGGGCGCTTTGTTCTCTACTTCTCCAAAGAACCTCCTCCTCTTCCCATCCGTGAGCAGAGGCGATGGAGGCCACTAAACCCGCTATTGCGGAGCGAATGTACACGCCTTGTTCCAAACGCCATCCCTCTTCTGTCATCTTCCAAATGACTCCGGTTAAAGCCGACTCGCCCGGCCGTTCTCTCCAGAATTCTTCCGCGAGGGCCAGGGCGGCTCTTGGCTGGTGCATGCCAAGGTGACAGCACATTTTGTTGTATGTATTTATGGCGTAAGGCTCATAGCCCATGCGTGCCGCATCGGTCAAATGAACCAAGGCTTTGGAAGGGTTCTCGGGGATCAGGCAGAAACCTAGATCGTTGTGGGCTCTAGGGTCGTTGGGCCACTGGTGGATCGCGAAATTGAACAGAGCCGCGGACTCGCTGTACTGTCGCTCACGCAGTAGGGTGACGGCGTGATTCTCCAACTGGTTCATCAGGAAGAGGGTCGGTGCGAGAGACTCTGAGGTGGACTTCGACTCAAGGACTGCCCGGTGCGCGATCTCGGCATTAAGATCTTCGATGGAGACGTTGCGGTCTCTCATTATCGAGTCCGGGAAGCTGGAAGGATCGATGTCCTTCTGCCAGCGATACTCGAGGTGCAGGGCGGCCAGCGACCAATTGGCGAGGTAGGTTTGGGTGAATCGTTCCACAAGCCATCGGTATTTGTGACGTAAATGCGTTTCGTCTTCTACGCTTTCCGTCACCGACCAGAAGTCGCTCTCCTCGGGTGGGATCAGATGAACCAGTTCATTCAGGCCGGCGTGGCGAATCCAGTCCAAGAGTGGATCGAACACCTCGCGGCTCACTTCCAGCACAAGCTCCTGGACCTGTGACGGGGTGGCCGATGTGGCGCTTGTCGCGGCAGGGATCTTGAGAAGTGCTCGCCATCCCGCGACGTCGACGCCAGAGCCTTGAAGATCGGTGTCTACGCCGCTCTGTGGGAGCAGGCGATGAACCAGGAGCACCCCGAGCACCGGGCCCAGGATCTCCGGGATCATGCCATAACGCACGAGCGATTCCGCATCCACCCCGCGTTGGGTGAGCTCTTGGAGTGCCAGCTTGAACCGACGGATCTGTTTGTCGCGTTCCTCCGGCTTCAGCGCAAGACGTGACGCCAGAGAGTCCTGTAGCTCCCCCACGAGACTGGAGGTCCGCCACAGTGTTCGCGGGGCTTTTTGATCTTCACACATCCGAGTCTTACGTGCATCGAAGGCCCAACTCTCTTCGTCCACGACCGGCCTCTCCTGGAGATTTACCAAGCGGTTACCCAGACATGCCACCTTGACGAGTACGATCATATATATGATCCTGGCAACGGGAGGACTCCATGGTTGATATGATCTTCCAATCCTCGGATCTCGCCAACAAGCGAACCGAAGTGCTCGACGCGGCACGGGAAGGGCTGGCTCGCGTGCGCGACAAGGACGGGACCAGCCTGGTGATGCTTCCGGAAAGGCGTCTTCGCCTCCTGGAAGAGATCGCCCGCTGGTCTCGCGCGCACATGCGGCTGGATGAGCTGCTTCGTCGAAATGTCATACCGAACGTCGGCGATCTCGGTGACCTCGCGTGGCTACGCGTGTTCGATGCAGACGATCTACGGGAATTCGTAGAAGATCTACACAACGCTCTGATAGCCGCTCACTCCGATGAAGACACATCGGCTCTCGACGAGTGCGTCAAGGCCTGGCGCATCACCGCCCGCCAAATCGAAGATCCCCTTCGACGCTCTATCCTTATGGGCAAGCACAACGTAGATGATTATGTTGAGGTCAGAGAGCCTCAATGACCACCAGCGCCTATCGTCCTCATATGCCGGCTCGGCGACCTGGGGGGCGTCCGCCTGTGACCCCTCAGTATCGGGTTCTCGTACACCGTAGGTTCCTTCGTCATTATGACCAACTGGTCGAGCGGGTGGGGCTCCAACAGGCTCAACAGTTCTGGGATCACGTATCCCGGGATCCCGGGAAGCCTGCCGGCATAGCGCAGACCAGCTTCCTCAAAGGCAAGGCGGGGAAACCTCAGGGACCCGGCTGGTCACGCACCGTGCATCACGAGGTTACCGGGTCGGCGCGTATCGACTATCAGTACTGCAATGAATATCAGGTTGGCCCTGAAGGTGACGCGCACGCCGTCGTGGCCATCCTGACCATCAACTACAGCAGTCATTGAAAACGGGCTTCCCCTGCCGCAGTACGATCCCTTTTCTGTTGATCACGTGACGCGTCCTTACAGGACCCCGGCCTTGCACCGATCACCCGGCGCCGCCGGCGGCCTCGATGAGGTGCGGGGCAACGAGGCGAATGGGCCCAGAAGGCCGGAGCCGATCGCTCGATTCACCTTCGGGATGTCCTGGCCATCACATGAGTGTCGCGGCAGCGTTCATTCGAGATCGTCGGTGGGGGGCGAGGCTTCGTCGGGTCGGTCGGAAGGGGTGGACGGGCCTGGATCCGGAGGAGCGGACGAGGAGGACTCCTGGCCGGCCATGAAGGGGTCGAATCGGCGTCTCAGGTCGTCGGCCACATCCTGCCTGCCGGACCTGGCGAGGTAGTCGGCCACGTACGAGCCGAGCATGACCCGCTCATCGCCGCCCTCCGGATAACCCGCCGCCCCCAGGAACGCCGCGAAGATGTCGGCGGCGGAAGCACCGCCTTCCGGGGGAGGCCGGAACGGTCCGCCGTTCTGCGGGGCGGGCGAGTCGAACGGCTCGTCGCCGTCCATCGATGGGTGTGAGGGAGGCCATGACACCAGGTTCCGGAAGTACTCCGGCACCTCGCGATTGTTCGCGGCGGAGGAGAGCCGGGCGAGGCTGTCCAGATCCTCCACCACCTTCTCCACCTGTTCGTCGTTTTTGGCCAGCCACCACACCACGGCGCTTCCGGGGTCCTTCAGCACGTCCTGGCCGAGGTAGTCCCGTCTGCTCTGCTCATGTTTCCGCTCGTGCTCCCAGACGGCCTTCTGCTTGCGTATCTCGGCGAGCCTGTCCAGCCGCTGCCGGTCGTGGTCGGAGAGGGTGAGCGCGATGGAGTCGGCCATCGCCCGTACACGTCCCGTGGCGTCCGGCTGCATCGTGCCCAGGGCGCCGTTCAGTTCGTGCTGGACGAGTGATGCCCTGCCGGGAGGCCGGTTCTCCGTGATGGACCTGGCACGTTCCAGGACGGCGCCGATCGCCAGGCCGCCGAGGTTGGCGTCCGGGTCACCCGTCATGCCACCGATCGGCGACCAGCGCACCGTCGCCGAGAACAGGAAGTCGTAGTCCTCCTCCATGCTCGACAACGTGACCTCGATCCTCTGGCACAGCGGTTCCAGCGGTGGCGGTGGAACGTACGCCGTCTCCGTCGTGGGAGCGGTTCTCGTCCCGCGGCCGAAGCCTCTGACGAACAGGAGCACGGCGGCCCCGGCCAGTGCGGCGAGTACCGCCCATATCCAGGGCGGCAGCGGAGCGAACATGGCGAGACCGGCGAGAAGCAGTCCCGCGAAAACGCCGAAGTACACGGTGATCGTCCTGTGGCCGGAACCCATGGCGGTGTTCTTCCGATCCGTTGTCATGGCGATACCTCACGCGACCCGAGGGTTCAGGACGGCTGTGATCTTCCGCCACACGAGGTCGACGAGGGCGCGTCGCCGCTCCTCGTCCTCCGGGGCAGGGCCGGGTTTGCGGGAGAGAACGTGCAGGGACGCGAGGAGGTCCGTGCGTGGCCGGCTTCCCTCGACGAGCACGTCGACGAGATGCTCGCGGTGCCCTTCGTCCTCGTAGGCCGTTCGGAGCCACCGCTCCATCCGCGCGATCCAGTCCAGGGGCGGACGGAGGTGGAGGACGAAACGCCAGCCGGAGGTCAGATGGCCCCGTACGGCGGGATCGGACATGGGCGGGTGCGGGTGCGGTCCCGGAGCCGTGAGCGCCATCGGGTCGGCGAGGTCGAGGAACAGGCCGGCGTCGAACCGGCGCCAAGTGCTGTCCTCCGCGCCGAGCCGTTCGACCAGCCGCTTCAGCATCCGGACGCGGAGCTGGGGGTCGGAGTCCACGATCCGGGTGAGCGCGTGACGGGCGTGCGTGGTCCCGCCCTCCCTGCGGGCCAGGTGATGGAGCCGGACCATGGCCTGTTCGGGGTGGTGCACGGCCATCGCTTTCCAGCACGCCACGACGAGTACCTGTACAAGCCCTTGCGGGAGAGAGGTCTTGGCCCATTCATAGATCTTCTGGCGGAAGAACCGGCCGTGCTCCTCATGGGCGAGCGCTCGCCTCAGGGCCTGGGAGGCCGCGCCCATCCGGGCACCGTTCCTGACGTCCTCCGCGCACTTCTGTACGAAATCCGGGAGCACGTCCCTGTACCTCTCGTGCAGGCACCGCTCGGTGAACCGCTGGACCAGTTTGTCGCGGTCGTCCTGCTCCAGCCCGGGAAGTCCGACGGTGTCGGCGACCCATGCGCGCATGGGCTCCCGTAGTTGCGGCCAGTGGGTCCAGAAATGGATTCTGACCGCTGAGTCGTATCCGAACTCGTCGAATCGCACCCGGCCCGAGGAGTCGGTGTTCGCGCCGATCTCCCGGAGGCGTACGGAGAAGTCGGCTTGTTCCAGGAGGGGGAGTCCGGCCTGCGGGTGCCCTACCACTTTCAACAGCGAGGCGGAGGCGCGGTGCACGACCTCGGCGTGGGCCCCGTGCAACATGGCCGTGGCCAGGAGCAGTGCCCGCTGCGGTCCCCAGCACAGCGTGGCGAGCCTGTTTCCCACGGTCGCGCTCTGTTTGTCGCCCAGCGCTGTCAGGGCGTCCCCGCACCAGGCGGTGAAACCTCCCTCGGATCCCGTCGCGTCCCGCGCCTCGACGACGAGCGAGGCGAGGTGGGCGATCCGCCGCATCGGCGGACGCTTGCCCAGGAACGTCGTGAGGTCCTGGGGTACCGAACCGTCTTCGGGGACCGCTACGTTCTCGGCGCGCAGGTAGGAGCGAAGCACCTCCAGCCCCGCGGGCCGGACGATCCTGGCGCAGTAGGGGGCGAGGCCCGTGTGGAACTGTTCGGCCCGCTCGTCCGGGAGCACCACGGCCAGATAGGCCATGCGTTCGTGGACGACCCTGCGAAAGCCGGAGAGCTCACCCTGAAGGTCGCTCCAACCCCGTTCGTCGGTGAAGGAGCCCCGTTCGCCGGTGTTCGCGGAGAGGTCCAGCAGCAGCAGGGAGCCCTCGTCGACCTGGCCGGGGTCGAGGCGATCGGCACGGTCTTCTCTCGGCATGACCTCGTGAAGCGTCTCGCTACGGGTGTAGAACTCGTTGAGCAGCATCCACGCCGCGGTCTTCCGTCCTGTCCCCGGGGCACCCGCCAGGAACACGGTCCGGTGGGCTCGCAGCACCCCAAGCGCCCGGTCGAAGCCCGCGGGAGGAACGAAGTGCCGCCGCAACCATGCCAGCTGGTCGTTCGCGATCCCCTGTGGCTCCTTGCCCGCGTCCTCGGCCAGCTGGGCGAAAATGTTGTTGATCACATCGCCGCTGCCCGTGTGCATCGATCCGTTGTTCTCCCTGACGTGGGAGGTGAACCGGTCGCTCAACGCTCCTCCTCGTCGGACTGGGAATCGCCGGATCGCAGACCGGTGTCCTCCCGGTCGTCGGCGTCGTACGGTCTCCTGCTCCTGTGGGACCGTCGCGGGTCGCCGTAGTTGTAGACGTTGCCCCTGCCGGTGTGAGCCGTCCCGTGGTTGTGCCCGATGAAGGTGTCAGTGATGTCACCGGTGGCGTTGGTCGTGTTGTTGGTGATGTCGCCCGTGCTGACGTCGCCGCTGGTGATGTCGCCGGTGGTGATGTCGCGGCCCTGCACGGTCGAGCCGTAGGAGGTGCCGGCCGTGTTGGAGACGGAAACGGCCTGCGGCGGCGGGGAGTCGGGGTGGGAGAGGGCTTTGAACGAGGGGATCCACTCGCCGAGCCTGGTGACGAGGCGTGAGAGGTCGGCCTGGAGGTCCTCCACGTCCAGACGCGACGACTGGATGTCGGCGAGCCACTTCAGATCCAGTGGCAACTCGGCTCGGTTCAGTCGCCTGGCCCCCGTTCCTTCAAGGACCGGCACGACCGGTATCTGAAGGGTGAGCGCCTCCAGGAGTTCCCGGCGAACCCAGTCGTCCCTGTCGCGTAACTTGGGCGAACCGGTCCACGCGGGGCCGATGACGGCGAGCACGACGGTGGCACGCCGTACGTTGTTCAGCAGTGCCTCGGGAAAGCGCTGACCAGGTTTGATGGATCTGGTGGCACGGAAGATCTGTTCCTTCCCTCCTATGATCTTGGAGAGTTCCTGCTCGATGAGGAGCGCGGTCTTGTCTCCGTCTCCGGTCCGGTAGTTGATGAAGACGGTCGCCATGGGGAGATTCCTCTCTACGGAACGATGGCCTGCAGGGTCGTGCCGAGTTCGGGAGCGAGCTCACGCACCGACCTGTTGCGGGGGTAACGAGCCAGGGTGCGGACGAGGTTGCGCAGATCCGCCGCGATCGTGGCCGAGCCCACGGTGACGGCGTCGTCGAGCAGCCGGCCGGTGAGATCGCACGCGTGGTCGACTTCTCCGGCCGCGGCGTAGGCGAGCGCGCAGCGCACCCCATAGCGGACTCGGGTGCGCAGTGCCTGAGGAGACACTCCGGCCAGCTGCGCTTCGATGATGTCGGCGGCCTCGGCCGGCCGCCCCAGGTCGTACAGGCACCAACCGGTGACCATTCCGACGGGGTCGGCCAGATTGGTGGTGCCGATGACGGGCGCGTCAGGGTCAGGCACGTGGTGTGCGAGGAGCGTGCGTGCCCGGTCCAGTGCGCGCATGCACGCGTCGTGGTCACCCGCGAGTGCGTGTCCCTGCGCCTCTCGCTGAGCGGCCAGGCCGCGGATCCTCGGTGGCACCGTGCCGTTCTGTGCCTGCCTGGCGAGCGCGACGGTCTGTGCCGCGTCCTCGCGGTAGAGGGTGACCAGTGCCCGACGCACCAGCCCGTAGGCCGCCAGGTCATGGTCGTCGCCGGCGGCCGCCAGTGCGACGGCGCGTTGCGTCCACCACAACGCCGCCTGCTCGTTTCCCGTCTCCTGTGTCAGCCAGCCGGCGTACTCGGCGTACCGGGAACCCAGCCTGAGCAGACCCTTACGCGTCCGGGGGCCGGCATGGGCGGACAGCTCCCGGAGGGTATGGGTCTGCGCGATGAGCGCGGGGAGCAGGAGGCCGGGACCGACCGTCTGACCGAGCCGGCGGTAGTGGTCGAACAGTGATCGGGACATTCCCAGAAGCGTCGAGTCCTCGGCGCCGGGCAGGGCCCTTCGTCCACCGATACTCATTCCGGCGACCGAGATCGCCCCGGTCGCCATGGCCTGCCTCCGGCTCACGGGCTGAAACCAGTTCTGCCCGTCCGTGGACAACCGCATCAACCACACCTCATCGTCATCACCGTTCTCCTGTACGAGTTCTTCACTGGAGGGCCGCTCACGGACCAGGGCGGCGAGTCGGCCTCCGGCGCCGAGCTCGGCGTCGCAGAGACGAGCCAGCCCACGACTCGGCGCTTTGATACCTCGCTCGACCTTGCTGAGCTGACCCTTGCTGTAATGAACCAACCTGGATAAATCGGTAAGGGTGAGATCGGCGGCGAGACGCAACCTCCGAAGTTCCCTTCCGAAGGGGATCGGTTGCTGAACCACATGAACCTCCGAACCGTCCGTCCGTATGGTGGATCAGCGCTTACCAGCCTGCGTTAATCGTCACCGAACAGACAAGAGCCGTACCTGGGTTTCCCGTTTCCACCTTTGAAGGAAATAGGAGGTACTCCTCGTTGTCCAGGTGGGATCAGATCTTTCGTCGGCTCTTTCGGCTACGGGTGGTTCATCGGGCGGGGCCGGTCGTGGGCGGACGGTTCGAGAACGATCAGTCGCGTGAATAAAGAGATCGGCGGTGAAGGTCGAACTGAATATCGGCCGGATGATTTGCCGTCGCGGAGGCGGGCTGTATCCCCTACCACGATGAAGAGATTATTCGATCTTCATTCTGTGCTGTCGGAATGATGACGGTGCTCCCGTCCTGGTCGGCTACAGCCGTTCCAGCCAGTCGTTGATGACGTCGAAGTCGGTGTCCGTGAGGCCGCGACGGGGGTCGACGCGATGCAGGAGGGCCTGTCCGTGGTGGTTCGCGGTCACCCATGCGCGATCGACGTTGGTGATCTCGTCGTCGATCCAAACGAACGAGCGCCCGGAGGCTCGGTCGACCAGGTCACGGGTTTTCCAGTGCAGTGGGCCTTCCGCCGTCGAGTCCGGCCAGTCCACTACCGGTAGCTCGGGCAGGCCGAGGAGCGGACCGATCACTTCGTTCGCGTCGGCCATCCATGTCGTCGCCCAGATCAGCTCACACGGCAGAGCCGCCAACCGCTGCCCGTTTCGGCGGTCAAGCCTGGCCAGTAACGGATTTGACCCCCTCGGCAACGGGGGTGTCGTCTGGTCCTGCGGATATCCGCCAGGGTGTCCGAACGGAATGAGCGGTCCGTCGACATCCAGGAACAGCAACGGGCGCTCCGTGGAACCAGGCACTGCCGCAGGATAACGGTGACCGTTCGTGGAGAAGTTTTTCCTGGACGGAGCGGTCGTCAAGGTGGAGGTGCTGGAGGAGAGCGCGCGTCTGCCAGGTACGGCATCGATCGGATCGGGGGACGGTGACGCTCGCGCGGCCTCCACCCGTGGCCACCCGGTGCGTCAGGCTGGCGCTGACGTTCCTGAAATGTTGTTCACCCTTATGATGAACGCCTGCCCGTGGGACGCACCTACTTTCAGCGGTAGATGGCTGTTAAAGTATTCCGGCTCGAACATCATATTTCTGGATTTGGGCACATACGGTTGGGCCGTTTTCGTTCTCGATGCAGATCGATTGCGTGTGACGACAAGAAGGTCGGTCCGGGGCCGGAAGTGAAACATGGTATCGACGATCCAGGTCAACGCTTCGGCGTGACCGTTTCTGGCCGCTGTGCCGGCGCGTGTATCAAAGGTTTCGCGATCTGTGCGCCCGGCATCCCGAGTGAGTCGATCGGGGCCCTTTCACCCTCATGGAGTCCGTGAAGATCCATAATAATTTCGGGTGCGCTCATTCGGCGAAGAATGGCGTCTTTCTGACCGACCAACCGGCCGGCGGACGATGGAGGGCACGAGAAGATCAGCACCTTGGCCATCGGCGCATGGCGCTCGGCCGTGTGGCCGGAGGGTCAGTCCTCCGGCCACACCGGACGCGGTGGAGGTCAGAGCGGACGGCGGCGCGGGAGCATGTCGTCGTCGGGGAGCGGCGCGGTCCGCGCGGCCGGCGGGGGAACGGTGACCCCGGCCCAGCGCCGCAGGGTCTCCGTCGCCGCCACGCGGTCGGCCTCGGGCAGCGCGGCGATGTTCGCCCCGTGGTTGGCGCCCGGCGCGACGTACAGGTAGGAGTCGTTCCGGCTGGGGGTGAACCGTTCCGCGCCCCACGGGTCGTTCTCGCCGTAGACGAACATCATCTTGTTGGAGCGCGCGTGCACCCAGTGGTCCACGTCCAGCATCGGCAGCGAGTTGTGCGCGGAGCGCAGCTCGGCGGGGAGCACCGAGTTGGGCTGGTACAGGCCGCGGTAGCGGGTCAGGCCGCGCAGGTGCTCGAACCTCAGCTCGGGCCAGCCGAGCTGCTTGGCCGCCTGGTGGTAGTACGGGAAGTAGTACTCCAGGCCCTGGTCGGTGTAGAACGAGAAACCGGCGACGGAGTCGATCCAGTCGTAGATCTCCTCATCGGTGGCCGTGGCCTGCGGCACCTCCGGGCAGTCACCGACGCCGAGGTACTGCCAGAACGCCCACACCGTGTCGAGCACCGTCATCTCGAACGAGCGGTTGGCCGTGCCCAGCGTCCCGGTGAAGGTCCAGCCGTTCTGCGCGGCCGCCGCCTCCAGGCGGGGCACCAGCCGGTCGCGGCGCTTGAGCGCCTCCTTCTGCACGTTGTCCAGCGCGGTGCGGCAGGCCGCGTCGCCGACGGTCCGGAAGAACCGGTCGTACGCCCCGTCGAGGGGGTTGATCCTGTCGTTCGGCGCGACGTAGGCCACCACGCCGTCCACGTCGTTGGGGTAGAAGCGCCGGTGGTAGACCGAGGTCATGCCGCCCTTGCTCGCGCCCGTCTGGATCCACTTGCCGGAGTAGATCGTCTTGAGTGCCTGGACGATGCGGTGCTCGTCGGTGGCCTCCTGCCAGATGTTGAGCTTGCGCCAGTCGGCCGGTTCCGGCCGGGAGGAGCGGAAGAAGCGGTGCTCGACCGAGACCTGGTTGCCTTCGAGCAGCCGTGTCGGCTCGGTCCGGGAGGCCGCCGGGTTCACGGCCAGGCCGTAGCCGTTGGTGTAGAGCACCGTCGGCGCGTCCTCGGCCCGGTGCAGCAGGGTGAGCCGCTGCTGGTACGTTCCCCCGTCCGGGCGGAGGTGGTCCACCGGCTGGGTGAACGTGAGGACGAAGAACCGGTGGCCGCTCGCCTGCGTCTCGGAGACCACGGTCAGGCCGGGGATGGCCCGGAGCCTGTCCGTCAGGGTGTCCTCGGCCACCGAGGAGACCGTGGACGGCGAGGACACGGTGGACGCCGAGGTCGGGGCCGTGAGGGACAGCGCGGCCGCCGGGGTGGGCAGGGCGAGGGAGCCCGCGGTGAGCAGTGAGAGCACGAGGGCGGGAAGTGCCCGGGTTCGCACGGTCATTTCTCCTGGGGGTGGGGGAGGAGGCCGGGGATCACGTGGCCGGCGGGGAGGGGTGCCTCCTCCGCGCGACCGCCGGGAAACAGGCGCTATGAGATTGTCCCGCCCACATTCGCTGGATTTCAGGAGATGTTCAAGGGGATCGGATCATACGGAGGGCCGTTACGGAAGGCTTTCCGGTAGGGGGGTCGGGGCGTGGAGGGCCGGACCCGGGGATCTGCCTGCGAGGAGCGGGTCCGGCGGGTGGACGGGCGGTGCGAGGGGGTGGTGAGAACCCGCCGGTCCTGCGGCGAGCCCGCAGACGTGCGCGGATCCGTCATGTAGCGTCCGAAGAGGGCGCTCACCGCGGTGAGGGGCACCCCCGCGCGCCGTCCGGGTTCGGAGTCCCGGGAGAACGAGCCGGGATCGCGGGGGACAGGCCCGGGGTCACGGGGGGCGGACAGGCCCGGGCTCCGGGTGGGCGGGCCGGGGTGGCAGAACGGGCGGGCGTCCCGGGAGAGGACGTCGTGACTCGGGGATCGGGAGGGACGGATGCCGCTTCCACAGGACGGTCACGTGCACAGCCAGTGGTCGTGGGACGCGCTGGCCGGTTCCATGGAGGGCACCTGTGAGCGGGCGGTCGAGATCGGGCTGTCCTCGCTGGCGTTCACCGAGCACGCCGACTTCACCCCGTGGACCCTGCGCGAGGACACCGAGATCCCGGACGCCTGGCGGGTGCTGGTCACCGACGGGGTGCTCACGCCTCCCGAGCTCGACCTCGACGGCTACCTGGAGTGCCTGCAACGCTGCCGCGACCGCTTCCCGGACCTGCGCATCCTGTCGGGTGTCGAGCTGAGCGAGCCGCACCGCCACGGTCACCGGTTCGACCGGGTGCTGCGGGCGGGAAGGTTCGACCGGGTGCTCGGCTCGGTGCACTCCATAACGGCCGGCGCCGGGTTCGACGAGGTCTCCGGCCTCTACCGGGACCGGCCGCCCGCCACGGTCGTGCGTGACTACCTGGCCGAGGCCGTACGGCTGGTCGAGGGGTACGACGAGTTCGAGGTGCTCGCGCACATCGATTATCCGATCCGGTACTGGCCGGCCGGGGCCGAGCCCTACGATCCGGTCGCGTTCGAGGACGAGTACCGCGCGGTCCTGCGGGTCCTCGCGGGCTCGGGCAGGGCGCTGGAGGTGAACACCAAGGTGCCCATGCACCCGCAGATCGTGCGGTGGTGGCACCGGGAGGGCGGCCAGACCGTCACCTTCGCCAGCGACGCGCACGAGCCCGCCCTGCTGGCCCGCGGGCTCGCCGAGGCGAGCGCGATGGTCGAGGCCTGCGGGTTCCGGCCCGGGGCGCACCCGGACGACTTCTGGAGACGGGCGTGACGGCCTTGCGTGCGTGACGTGCTCCACGGGTCCGGCGGGCTCTTCGATCGTGCGCCGTCGCGAGGGGTGACGTGCTCTGCGGGCCGGTCGCGCGGGGCCGGTGTCTGCGGGGGCCGCCCGGGCGGGCTGCTCATGCGGGGCCGCCTCACGGAGGACCGGTCGCGCGGGACCGGTCATGCAGGGCCGCTCACGCGGGACCGGTCGGCCGGCCCTCGGCGGTCGCGAGCTCGGTGAACCGGACGGCGTTGCGCACCGCCGCGCCGCCGGGATCGTTGTTGAAGTACACGTACACGTCGCACCGGTCGTCCCACGTCTCGCCCAGGCGGCGCAGCCAGGAGCGGAGCGCGTCGTCGCCGTACGAGGGCCAGGGGTTGGCCCGGCCCTCGTGGAGGCGCAGGTAGCCCCAGTCGGCGGTCCGCCACAGCGGGGTCTGCGGGCGGCCGAGCCGGTCGGCCCAGCACAGGGCCGCGCCGTGCGCCGAGAGCGTCTCGCGGACCGGGTCGCTCCACCAGGACTCGTGCCGGGGTTCGACGGCGATCCGCACGTGCGCGGGGAAACAGCCCAGGCACGCGTCGAGCAGCCCGGTGTCGGCGCGCAACGTCGGCGGGAGCTGCAGGAGGATCGGCCCCAGCCCGCCCCCGAGCCCGCCGGCCGCCGCCATCAGGCGTTCGACCGGCTCCCGCGGGTCCTTCAGTCGTTTGATGTGGGTGAGGAAGCGACTCGCCTTGACGGCCATGACGAACGCCGGCGGGGTGCGCTCCCGCCAGTCCTCGAAGGTCTCGCGCGCCGGGAGGCGGTAGAAGCTGTTGTTGTTCTCGACGGTGCCGAAGGTCTCGGCGTACCGCTCCAGCCAGAGCCGCTGGGGCACGCCGGGCGGGTAGAGCCCCCCGCGCCAGTCGGCGTACTGCCAGCCGGACGTCCCCACCAGCATCATCGGAGTTCGGCCCCCGCCTCTTGCTGCTCGGCTTCCGCGTCGTACGAGCCTTCTCCTTCCCGGCGTGCCCGAGGCCATGCCGCCGGGTGCGCGGTGGCTCGTCATCGGGGGCCGGTCGTCCGTCCCCTTGTGTCCGATTGTCGGGGAACTGTCATGAATGTTCACTGCCCATTGACATTGGGAAAGCGCTTTCCTATGGTCTGTCCAACCGTCGCCGAGAGCGTTCGTGAGCGACGCGTACCCGCCGGGGGAGATCCCGGGCGCAGGTCCCGCAGACCTGCCGGACCAGCGAGGAGTTCGGTTGTGAGAACGAGATTCGACGCCGGCGCCACCGGCGCCACGAGGGCCACGAGGGCCGCCGTGGTGCCGCGGTCGCCGCGGTCGCCGTCTCCGGGTGGGCGGTCGCCGGCTCGGCGGCCGCCGCCCCGGCCGCCGGGGCCTACACGCTCGTCAACGCGGGCAGCGGCCTGTGCCTGGGCGTTCCCGGGGCCTCCGGCTCCGACGGCGTGCAACTGGCGCAGGAAGGCTGCGACGGCGGCGCCGACCAGACCTGGAACCTGACGGCGGCCGGCGCCGGGTTCCTGCTCAAGGCCGCGCACAGCGGGAAGTGCGCGGGCGTCCAGGGGGCGAGCACCTCGGCGGGCAAGCCGGTGCAGCAGGAAGGCTGCTCGGGGGCGACCTCCCAGACCTGGAACCTGACCGCCTCCGGAGCGGCCTACCGGGTGGCCAACGCCAACGGCGGCAAGTGCCTCAACACCAAGGACAACTCCACCGCCTCCGGCGCCCCGGTCCAGCAGAACTCCTGCGACTCGGCGGCCACCAAGCAGTGGCGCCTGGTCCCGGCGGGCGGCGGCAACCCGACGCCGAGCGTCACCCCGACCCCCACCGTCACCCCGACGGTGACGCCCTCCCCGACGCCGACGGTGACCGCTCCGCCCGGCAACGCGGACGGCCTGGTCGGTTTCGCGACCCTCACCAAGTACGGCCGCAGCGGCACCAACGGCGGCGCGGGCGGGCAGACGGTGACCGTCTCCACCTACGCGCAACTGGCGGCGGCCGTCGCCGACGACACCCCCCGGATCGTCCGCGTCTCGGGCACGATCACCGGCAACGGCGCCGACATGCTGGACGTCGGGTCGAACAAGACCGTCATCGGTGTCGGTTCGAACGCGACGATCAGCGGGTTCGGCCTCGACGTCAACGGCTGGGGCCCGGACGAGATCGCCTGGGGCGGCGACATCTGCGACCCCGCGGAGAAGGACAGGTTCACCCACGTCCAGAACGTGATCATCCGTAACCTGACCTTCAGGAACTCCCCGGACGACTCGGTCAACGTGCAGTGCTACTCCCACCACGTGTGGATCGACCACAACACCTTCCACCCGGCCGGTGACGGGTCGGTGGACATCAAGCGCGGCTCGGACCTGGCGACGGTCTCCTACAACCGCTACGTGGGCACCGACAAGTCAATGCTTCTCGGGCACAGTGACGGCAACGGCGCCCAGGACACCGGCTACCTGAATGCCACCTACCACCACAACTGGTTCGACGGGTCGAACACCCGTCACCCGCGGGTGCGGTTCGGGTACGCCCACGTGTTCGCCAACTTCGTGGAGGTCGACGACTACTTCCTCGGCCTGGGCGTGGGCGGCAGGATCTACGCCGAGAGCAACCACGTGAGGAGCGCGAAGACCATCACACAGGACTTCGGGGACACCAGGCTGACCTGGGCGGGCAGCAACTTCTACGACGTCGCCACGATCCGGCGGGCGCAGAGCAGCGGCAGCAGCATGAGCGACTGGCTGCGCGCCGACGGCGGCGTCGCGCGTCCCTCGTACGCCTACTCGGCCGGTTCCGCCTCGGCCACCCCGCCGCCCGCGGGCGCCGGTGCCGGCGGGGCGGACACGATCCCGCAGTGACCCACCCCCCGCGGTCCGGGCGCACCGGTGCCCGGACCACGGGTCCGCCTTGGCCACGGGTCCGCCCCGACCGGCTCCGGACTCGTCCCCGGCGGGTTCGGGCCTGGCCGAAAATCAGGTGCGGACGTGACGGTTGTATGACCATCATGGGGGACGTGAACATACGTATCGACGATCCCCATCGGCTCGGGGAGAGCCGGCTTCCCGGCGGACGGTCGCTCGGCTGGGCGGAGTGGGGGCCGCCGGACGGCGTCCCGGTGCTGCTCTGCCCGGGAGCGGCCACGAGCCGCCTGCTCGGGTTCGGCGCGGACGCCGTCGACAGGCTCGGCGTACGCCTGATCTCGGTGGACCGGCCGGGGCTCGGTGCCTCGACGCCCGCGCCGGGCCGGACGTTCTCCGACTTCGCCGACGACATCAGCCACCTCGCCGAGCTGCGCGGGCTGGGATCTCCGGCGATGGTCGGCAACTCCCAGGGCGCGCCGTTCGCGCTCGCGTGCGCGGTGGAGGGGGTCGTCTCGGCGCTGGCCGTCGTGTCCGGCGCCGACGAGATCGCCGCGCCGGAACGGGCCGGCGAGCTGCCCGAACAGCTGCGCGAGCTCGTCGCCATGACCGTCCGCGACCCGGACGGCGCGGAGAAGGTCTTCGCCGGGTTCGGCCCGGACGCGATGTGGGACATGGTCGCCGCGGGAAGCCCGGCCTCCGACCTGGCCGTCTACACCGCCCCCGCCTTCGAGGCCGCCTACCGCCGTGCCCTGGACGAGGGATTCGGCCAGGGGCCGGCCGGTTACGCCCGCGACACCGTCCTGGCCATGGGCCGGTGGCCGTTCGATCTCGCGAGGATCACCGTTCCGGTCGACGTCTGGTACGGCGAGCAGGACACCGGCCACTCGCCCGACCGGGGGGTCACGCTCACCGCCCGGATCCCGGGCGCCGTCCGTCATCTCGTGCCGGACATCGGCGGCGCGGTGCTCTGGACCCACGCCGAGCCGATCCTGCGCGCCCTCCTGCGGTAGGCGGTCGCGGCGAGGTCGCCGGCCCGGGAAAGACGGCGAGGTCGCCGGCCCGAAGGACGGCGAGGTCGCCCGCCCGGGAAGGACGGAGAGGTCGCCCGCCCGGGAAGGACGGAGAGGTCGCCGGCCCGGGAAGGGCGGCGAGCTCACCCGCTCGGGAAAGGCCTGGCCGGGCTACCGTGGGAGAGGTGGAAGAGAACCGGGCCCGACGGGTCGTCGACGCGTTACGTGACCGTGGCATAGACGCCCACCTGGCCAGGGGCGGCCACCAGATGGGCGTCCGGGTGCTGCTGTCAGGTGGCCGGGAGGCCGACTGGGACACCGACGGCACGGCCGGCCTGGAGGCGCAGGTGATGCGGAACGGGATGCTGGTCGGTTTCGTGCCCGTGATCGAGGGGTCCGAGGACTACGACGAGGAGCAGGTCGTCGACGCCATCGCGCGGACCGACTACGACCGGCCCATCGCACGGCAGCGCGCGACGGCGCCGCCCCCGGCCGAGCCGCTGCCCCGGCTGGGCGGGGTCTTCCGCCGGTTCCTCGACGGCTTCCGCTACCGGTGACGGCCCTCACCAGGACGGGTGGGCGTCGTCGCGGCCGTCACGCGCCGCGTCCACGGCGTACTCCGGCGACAGGACGCCCATCTGGGCGATCTTGATACCGGCCTGGAAGCGGCTCGTGGCGCCCAGCTCGTCCATGATCGCCGACATGTGCCGGCGGCAGGTCCTGGCCGCCATGCCGAGCCGGTTGGCGATCACCTCGTCCTTCAGCCCGGACGCCATCAGCCGCAGCAGCGAGAGCTTGATGTCCGCGGACACCTCGTCGTAGCTCGCGGTACCGCTCTCGAACGGCATGGCGCCCGCCCAGACGCGTTCGAAGCCCCGGCGGAGGAAACCGACCACCACCGGATGAGTGATCATCGCCGCGCCCGAGGGTTCGTCGCCCGCCGGGTCGATGGGGATGAAGGCGACCTGCCCGTCGAAGATGAACATGCGCTCCAGGCTCACCGAGGTGGTGCGGACCTGGCCGCCGTGCTCGGCGATCCGGCCGACGTAGGAGCGCATGCCCAGGCCGGCGCGGGCGGTGTGCTGGAACAGCATCCGCCGGTCGACCCCGCGCTTGAACGCCGACGCCTCGGTGGAGGCGGCGTGGCGGCTCTCGCGTTTCCAGCCGCCGGGCTGCATGACGAGCACCTCCCGGGTGCACCGCAGGCTCGCCGCGTCGATCTCCCGCTGGACCTCGGCGGGATCGGGCACCAGGCGCACGCCGTCGGTGTCGCGAGGCCGGGCGGCGGCCCGCGCCAGGTCGTCGGAGATGCGCTGGATCCGGCGGGTGTTGACATCGATCACCTCCTCCCGCCTCCTGATCTCGTCGACCAGTGGTTCGTTCAGCACGGTGAGCGCCAGATCCGGATGGACCGGGATCAGCGTCCCGTCGGTGTCCTTCTCCAGCAGCAGCTTGAGGTCCAGCAGGTTCCCGCACGCCTCGGCGGCCTCCGCCGGGTTCATCCCCAGCTCTGAGGCCACCGTCCCGGCGTTGATGTGGCCGCACATGACGGCGTACCTGTAAACGGTGATGGCGGTGTCCATGAGCTCCGGCAGGGCCGCCGGAATGTCCGGACGCATACGTGGTCGTTCACCTCCATGGCACTCGAACGTCACGGTACGGGGCTGCAGACCAGCCGGAACTGGGACGCGGTCTTCACGATGGCCTTCTCCACGTCGTCGGTGGACGTCCCCCGGAACCGGAAACGCGCCCCGACGTGCTCGTAGCCGCCCACCCGCGGCACCAGGCGCCCCACCGGGGGCACGACCCGCGCGTACGGGCCCTCCTCGGGATCGATCCGCAGCTCGGCGGAGACCACCGTGCACGGAGCCGGTACCGGGGTCGGTACCAGCAGCCAGCCGCCGGTCTCCCAGGTGTCCGGCACCCGCAGCGAGGGGCTGCGGCCCAGCTGGACGTCGGCGGCGGCGGCCATCAGGTCGATGCCGTGCACCTCCCGCCACACGAAGGGGATCTCGGCGCCGCCGACGCGGTACCCGGCCTCCAGGAAGGTGATGCGCGGCGCGCCGTCGCCTCCCGTCCCCACGAACACCTCCAGGTGGAACACCCAGGGACGGTCGCTCAGGGCGCCGGCCGCGGCGGCGGTGAAGTCGCCCAGCGGTCCCAGCAGGTCCGGGTCGTCGACCTCGACGGAGCCGAGCACCTCGCCGACGGTGAAGTCCACGCAGGTGTTCAGGTAGCGCGACGCCCGCCAGGGACCCAGCCGCGTCCCGGTCCACAGGCCGTCGACGTGGTAGATCGGATCGGGACAGAAACGCTGTACCAGGCGCGGTTCCGGCTCCAGGTCGCGCAGCGCGGACACCTCCTCGGCGGAGTCGAGCCGCAGCACGCCCCTGCTGGCGGTGCCGAACCGGGGTTTGACCACCAGGGGCCAGCCGTGCGCGCCGGCGAACTCCAGGACGGCGTCCGGGCCGGGCGCGTCGGCGAAGGCGGGAACCGCGAGGCCCGCCGCCCCGACCGTCCGGACCATCGTCAGCTTGTCCCGGAACCGGGCCAGCCGGTCGGGACGCTGCCCCGGGTAACCGAGGTGGGCGCGGAGCCGGGCGGCGGTGTCGAGGTCGCCCTCGTTCAGCGCGAGCACCCGGGCCGGGGGGCCGAAGCGCGCGGCCAGCGCCTCGGCGGCGGCGCGCACCGCCCGCAGGTCGTCGGTGGCCGGGACCGGCACGATCTCCGCCGCGGTCTCCGGTACGGACGCCCTGCCCAGCTCCGTGGTCACGTAGGTGACCCGGTGGGCGTGGTGGTCGATGTAGCGCTCGTACAGGGCGTGACGGTCGCGCCAGCGGTGGATCACCAGGATGTGGTCCGTCATGGCCGTTCCGTGGAGATCCAGTAGCTGCGGGCGCGCCGGTTCCAGCGGCGGCGCAGCGGGTCGCGCGTCACCCGGGCCAGCAGGCCGGCCGGGGTGATCACCAGGTAGTAGGCGGAGAGAAGTGCCACCTTGCGCATCGAGGAAGCGTTCCTTTCTCGGACGTGCGGGGACGCGGACGTGCGGGGACGCGGGCGTGCGGGGACGCGGAGGGATGAGGGGGAGGGGGAGGGGTGCGTGGGGACGCGGGAGGACGCGGGCGGGCGGATGCGGGGTCAGTCCAGCGGGATGGCCTCGCGCCAGTCCTCCTCCTCGTGCCATTCCGGCTGGTCCGCCTTGTCCAGCAGGAAGCCGCCCATGGCCAGCAGGTCGATGTTGGTGCGCATGAAGCAGGCGTACGCCTCGCGCGGAGAGTTCACGATCGGCTCGCCGCGGACGTTGAACGAGGTGTTCACCAGCACCGGGCAGCCGGTCTCCTCCTTGAAGGCGGCCAGCAGCCGGTGGTAGGCCGGGTTGTTCTGCTCGGTGACGGTCTGCACCCGGGCCGACGAGTCGACGTGGGTGACCGCGGGGATGGTGGAACGCCGCACCTTGAGCAGGTCGAGGCCGGTCGCGCCGCCGGCGTCGGCGGCCTCGATCCGCTGCGCGGCCGAGACCCCGGCCACCACGAGCATGTACGGGCTCTCCTGCTTGAGGTCGAAGTAGTCCTTGGCGTCGGAGGCGAGCACCGACGGCGCGAACGGCCGGAACGACTCCCTGAACTTGATCTTGAGGTTCATCTCCGACTGCATCGCGGAGTCACGCGGGTCCCCCAGGATGGAGCGGGCTCCCAGCGCGCGGGGCCCGAACTCCATCCGGCCCTGGAACCACCCGGCGATCCTGCCCCTGGCCAGCTCGGCGGCGACCCGCCGGGCCAGCGCGTCCGGTTCCAGCCGCGTGTAGGGGATGCCCTCGGCGTCCAGGTAGGCGCCGATCTCCTCGTCGTCGTAGGCGGGTCCGAGGAGCGACCCCGCCATCCCGTCCCGGCCGGTGCCCAGGTGCGAGCGGGGCGCGCCCCGCTCGGAGGCGACCACGAGGGCGGCTCCCAGGGCGCCCCCGGCGTCACCGGCGGCGGGCTGGATCCACACCTCGTCGAAGACCTCCTCCTGGATCACCTTGCCGTTGGCCACGCAGTTCAGCGCCACCCCGCCGGCCAGGCAGAGCCTGGACTCGCCGGTGACCCGCCTGGCCGTGCGGGCGAGGGCGAGGACGGCCTCCTCGGTGACCTGCTGCACCGAGGCGGCCAGGTCGAACTCGCGCTCGGTGAGGGGCCCCTCGGGCAGCCGGCGCGGCCCGTCGAAGAGCCGCTCGAACGCGCGGCCGGTCATCACCTGCCCGCGCAGGTACTCGAAGTAGCGCATGTCCAGCCGGAACGAGCCGTCCGGCCTCAGGTCGATCAGCCTCTCCCGGATCAGGTGGGCGTAGCGGGGCCGGCCGTAGGGGGCCAGGCCCATCAGCTTGTACTCGCCCGAGTCCACCTTGAAGCCGCAGAAGTAGGTGAACGCCGAGTACAGCAGCCCCAGCGAGTGGGGGAAGCGCAGCTCGGCGAGCTGCCGCAGCCGGCTCCCCCGCCCGTGCCAGAGCGTGGTCGTCGCCCACTCGCCGACCCCGTCGACGCACAGGACCGCCGCGCTCTCGTACGGGCTGGGCAGGAAGGCGGAGGCGGCGTGGGACTCGTGGTGCCGGCGCACCACGATCTCCGGGACCCTCCCGGCGTTCAGCTCGGCGAGCCTGCGCCGCACGGTCGCGGTGACGTCCAGTTTCCAGGAGAGCCATTCGGGAAGGGTGGCCCCGAACGAGGCGAAGCCGCGCGGCGCCGCCCCCAGGAAGGTCGCCATCACCCGGCGGAACTTCAGTTTCGGATCCTCGTAGTAGGCGACGGCGGACACGTCGCCCAGCTCCGCCCCCACCTCGCGCAGGCAGTACCTCACCGCCAGGGAGGGGAAGGCGGAGTCGTGGCGGCGCCGGCTGAAACGTTCCTCCTGCGCCGCCGCGACGGGAACCCCGTCGGCGACCAGCGCGGCCGCGCTGTCGTGATAGTAGGCCGAGATGCCCAGGACCAGGTCTGACACGGGCGTGCTCCTTCAGCGTGCTGCGGAGGGGTGGTTCACCGGGATTCGCGGGGCGCTCGTGCCAGGCGCGCGGCCTGGCGGGCCCAGAATCCCCTCGGCGGGTTGAGTGACCGGTAACCGGTCCGGACGCGTTGCCAGGCCTGGGCCTGGGCGCCGGGCCCCCGGGAGGAGGGCAGCGTCGCCATGTAGGTGTCGACGGCGTCGGCGGCCCACGCCGAGTGGCCGCTGGCGACGTTGTCGATGGTGTTGTGGATGTCGACGAACCGGGTGCTGAACCCGTGGGTCCGCAGGGCGATGCGGGCGCGCCGGTAGGTGCCGCCGACCCCGGACAGCTCCATGGCCAGGTTCAGCCCCAGGACCTCGGGCATGAACGTCTGCGGGAACCGCCCGACGCAGAGCCAGTACACCGGCAGCTCGAACGAGCTCTCCCGCAGGCCCGGCCACCGCGCGAACTCCGGCGTCCCGGTGGGGGGCAGCTCCACGCCCATCTCCGCGAGGACCTGGCGGTAGATCAGCGGATGGTTCAGCTTCACCTCGCCGTTGCCCAGCTCGTCCCAGTAGGTCTCGAACAGGGAGTGGCCGATCTCGGAGGACGCGTGCTCGTAGTCGGTGAAGCCCTGCAGCCAGCTCCCGTCGATCAGGGTCAGCGGGGCGAGCTGGACCGTGGAGTCGATCAGCTCCTCCCGGGTCGGCACCGGCACGTCGGCGTTCTCCTCGAACTCGCGCCCGTGCCGGTCGTGCTGCTCGGCCAGCCAGGGCCGCAGCCCGCCGGGGTTCCACTCCGCGGGCAGCGGGAGCTCGCCGTCGTCGATCCCGTGGCGGGACCGGGCGAGCCAGCGGTGCACGTACTCCAGCGCGAAGCGGCGGAGCGCGGGCGTGTGAGTCCTGGTCTGCAGCAGGTGGTACGCCTCCCGCAGGCCGGAGGGGGCGCGTCCGTCGTCCGCCGGGGCGGCGTCCAGCGACGGCAGCAGGAGCGTGTCCCGCCCGGGAACGGGCGGGAGCGGCGCGGCCGACGGGTCGTCCCCACCGGCGGGAAGCGCGTCGATCCAGCGGCGGATCACCGACAGGTCCTCGGGGGCGAAGACCCGGAACATCGGGCCGCGCTCACCGACCAGGCCGTTGACCAGCGAGCTCGCCGACGACCGCCCCGGCTTCACCAGCCGGCTGCCGGCCAGGGCCCGCAGCAGCGGCCCGGGGTCGGTCTGGCTCTCCTTCAGCCACTCCGACAGCGAGCGGCCCTGCAGCGTGAAGTCGTGGTGGTAGACGGCGCCCTCGCGGGACCTGATCCGCAGCAGCTCGGCCATCTCGTAGGCGGGGTCGAGGGAGGCGGCGAGGTCGGCGTGCAGGTCGTCGCTCCAGCGCCGCAGCGCGGCCAGCGCCCAGCCGAAGCCCAGCGCCACCCGGTCGGCGTCACCGCCCCCGCCGGGACGGGAGGCCGCGGCCCTCCCGCCGGGGTGCGCGTCCAGGAGGGCCTCCACCGCGATGCGGCTCTGCTCGGCCCCGGAACGCCAACCCCCCTGCCGGGCGCTGCCCGGATCGATGGCGTTCCAGTCCGTGACCTCCGGATGCGCGTGCCTGACCAGGACGAGGGCCGGTGGCGGCCCGGCGGCGCGCAGGCACAGGTCGGCGCCGAGGATCTCCGGACGGAAGTCGTCCGGACGGCGGCTCATGGCCAGCAGCAGGGCCGGCAGGTAGAAGGCCCCGTCGGCGATCCGCCGGTCCAGCGCGAGCCGGGCCCGGGGAACGGCGTTCTCCGACAGCAGCAGATGACGCAGCAGGACCAGGTAGGCGCTGCCACGTGAGGCGCGGGGGTGGCCGGCGCCCACGTCGGCGGCGTACAGGGTGAGGATGTCGAGCACCACGGCGTCGTCGGCGTTCGCCGGGGAGCTCAGCCACTGCAGCCACGCCCCGGACGCCAGGCCGAGCGGGGCGCAGCCGAGCGCCGCCCGCCGCACCAGGACGTCGCGGGCGCCCGGGTCACCGGTTCCGCCGGAGATGCCTGTTGCGCCGGGGTCACCGGTTCCGCCGGGGGTGCCGGAGGGGGCGCGGTCCAGCAGGGTCCGGTAGCGTTCCCTCTCCTGCTCCCCCCAGGCCGCGGCCCGGTCCACGAGGTCGTCCAGCCGTGGTGGCCCGGTGTGCCAGCCGGCGAGTCGCCGCAGCTCGGCGCGGATCTCGTGGACGAACCTGCCCCCGGGGAACGAGCACTCGGCGTCGCCGGCCCTCGCGTACAACGTCCTGGAGGTGGACTCGGTCTCGCCCCGGCGTTCCGTGTCCGGAGGAGAGGTGTGTTCCGTACGACTTCGCACCTTCCTGCCCTTCCTTCGTTTCTCGGGACCTCCCCGGCGAACCGGGGGATCGTGCGGGATCGCATGGGGTCGCGCGGGGTCGCGCGGGGCGTCAGAACATCGGGTAGATGGAGGCGTCGTCCTTCTTCTTTTTCTTGGGCTTGCGGCCGAAAAGCCTGGACAGCACCCTTCGCACGAACGACATGGCGTCACACGTTCCTTTCACGGGCCGGGTTCACGGGTTCGGGTTCACGGGTTCGGGGTCGCGGGTTGGGGATGCGGGTTCGGGGGCACAGGCCGGATCCGCGGGTTCGGCCGGGGGCCGCGCCGGAGGCGGGCGGCCCGGGGTGGCGGGCGGCCGGCGCGGTCAGGTCAGGCCGAGGGAGTCGGCCAGGATCCGGGAGACGATGTCGTGTCCCTCGTCGGTGAAGTGGGCGCGGTCCACGAAGAGCCAGTCCCGCTCCTGTACGGCGTCGGAGAGCACCGGATTGATGTCGAAGAAGTCGATCTTCTTCTTCTCGCAGGCGCTCCGCAGCGCCTCGGCGTAGCGGCGACCGGCCTCCTTGGTGGCGATGTCGCCGTAGAGGGACCAGAAGTTGGACTTCTCGTCCAGCTCGCCGAACAGGAGTCGCTCCTGCGGCGCGTGCTCCTCCCTGACCCAGGTGGCGAGCGGCTGCAGCACGAAGGACAGCCGAGCCCCGGTCTCCCCGGCCAGCAGGCGCCAGCCCTCGAGGTGGCGGACGGTGAGATCCACCGCGTAGGAGATGCGGTCCGCCAGCGGGGGCACCGGGGGATCCTCGGGCGGGTTCGCCGCGCCCTTGCGCTCGGCGCGCCGGCCGAAGACCAGCGGCGTCTTGCGGTGCCGGGCGCGCAACTCCTCCATCTGCTCGAAGTACTCGCCGCAGTTGAAGAAGCCCCCGTGGTCACCCCGTTGCCACTCGGGCAGCCGGGCGAGCGCCAGGTTGTTGAGCCCGGAGAAGACGACGATCTCCTCGATCTCGGGGAGCAGGTGACGGTAGAGCAGGAAGAGGGAGAGCTCCTGCGTCGAGTTGTAGCTCCGTCCGGCGAAGTTGAGCCAGGGGACCGACGGCGCGTACTCGGTCCACAACCGGGAGGGGATCGTGGCGGCGTCGGTCGTGGAGCCGATGCCGAACGCGGTGGAGCTGCCGGTGAACAACCGCACCGGGCCGCGCGGCAGGTCACCGCCGGCGGAGGCACGGTCACCGGCGCCGTGGGAGATCCGGAAGCCGAGCCGGTCGGTGTTGATCACCTCGGATCGGTAACCGGCCCGGTGGAAGTACATCAGGTAGGGAAGCCACCGGGTCTCCGAGCGGTGGTCGAAGTCGTCGTACCGCAGCATCTGGGGCGTGAGGGCAGCGCGCTGCGACTTCACAGGTGATTCCTCCTTGGTCGTGGCCGTCGGTCGCCGGCCGTGGCCCCGGGCGGGCGGCCCGGGGTGGGGCCCGGGCGGACAGCCCGGAACCGCGCGATGACGAAAGTCTTTTCCGGCCGATGCCCTGGATTATGCGGGCATGACAAAATTTATAGGTGGTGCGGTATTGGACGGTGATATCCGCCGAGAGGGTCCTGCTCTGCACAACCCCGTCGCAGCCGGCCTGTCACCCCGATTTCCCGTGTCCTCGCGCAGGGCGAGCGGGCATTAATCTCAACCATGACGAATGTAGCAAGCCGTACGCGTTCCATCAACCTCTTGATTGCACTATATCTGTGTGATAACGGTCGTTATCGGTTTGGTGGAGCGCGTTTGTTAACGGGATATGTACGCGATTATCACAACGAGTTACCTAGCGTATTAGCGACAGTTTGAAGTTGTAATGCCGAAGTGAGGGCGAGGTCGCCAGGCCACTCCGGGGACGATTCTCCGGCGGATTCCTCCAGGGTGCGGCGCCCGTCCGGGGCCTGTTCCACGCCGACGGGACGGTGTCGCGCCTCAAACGTCACACCAGGTGAGAAGGGTGTTCGGGCGTGGTGGCCGACGCCGGGCGGCGGCCTCGCCCTGAGTGGGAAATCAAGACCGCCGAAACAAGAATAAAAGGCCGATACCAAAGAAGCCGAATGAGAAACAGACACGAGTCGGCGCACGCAACGCCGACCCCTTCCTTTCCCCCTGAATCAGGCGGCCGACACGGCGCATGAAAAACGGCCCGCCGTCGCCGACGGGCCGTGAATCCTGAGAAATACGACGCCCGGAGGGCGACGGTGATATCAAAACATCCGAACGCCACGCGCCCGGTCCGTCACCCGGTGGAAATGAACGTGCATCGGAACGGAACGCTCACGAAGCGTCCTGCCACGGTCACGCGATTTAACCCCGCGATTTTCCCTGCCTTTTCGAAGCCGCTCCGCCCTCCGGTCCGGGTGATTCAGGAATCGCCCTCGGAAGGGAAGAGCGGGCCGCGGTGCACCTTGTGCTGGGCCGCCTGGGCGACCGGTCGCACGACCAGCTGGTCGATGTTGACGTGGGGCGGCAGGCCGACCGTCCAGGCGACACACTCGGCGACGTCCTCGGCGACGAGTGGCCGGTCCACGCCGGAGTAGATCGCGGCGGCCTTGTCGGCGTCGCCCCGGAAGCGGTTGAGGGCGAACTCCTCGGTCCGCACCATGCCCGGGGCGATCTCCACCACCCGGATCGGCTCACCGGCCAGCTCCAGCCGCAGCGTCTGCACCATCGACCGCTCGGCGTGCTTGGCCGCGCTGTACGCGCCGCCGCCCTCGTAGTTCACGTAGGCCGCGGTCGAGGTGAGGGTGACGATCGTGGCGGTACCGGCGGCACGCAGGAGGGGCAGCAACGCCTGGGTGACGTGCAGCGTGCCGAGCACATTGATCTCGAAGCTACGGGTCCAGTCGGCGGGGTCGCCGGTGTCGACGGACTCCGCGCCGATCGCCCCACCGGCGTTGTTGACCAGCACGTCACACCTGTCCAGCGCCGAGGCGAGGGCGGCGACGGACTCACGGTCGGTCACGTCGAGGGGGATGGCGCGCCCGCCGATCTCCGAGGCGAGCTCCCGCAGCCGGTCCATGCGCCGGGCGGCGAGCACCACGTCGTAGCCGTCCTTCGCCAGCCGCCTGGCCGTCGCCGCGCCGATTCCGCTGCTCGCACCGGTCACAACCACGGTTCCGGTCATCAAAATGCTCCAATCGGCCGGCGATTCACGGGGAACCGAACACTGGGCAGAATCCCTAACGTACCAAGTGCCCGGAATCGTGGAACAGCGCTTCCCATCAGGTGGACGGTGTCTCCCCGGCGACGGCCCGTCCCAGGTCACCGGGGGGTCGGACGCCGCCCTCCGGCTTTCGCGCGTACTCCTGCAGCGATCTCACCCCCGGGTCGCTCCAGGCGGTCGCCTGGATTCCCTGGACGGCGGCGGCCAGGCCCTGGACGGTGGTGATGCAGGGAATGCCCCGCAATACCGCGGCGGTGCGGATCTCGTACCCGTCCAGGCGGGGGCCGGCCTGGCCGGGAC
>NZ_JBFABE010000081.1:0-35242 GCF_040640155.1 Streptosporangium sp. NPDC023615 | reverse complement strand
GTGCGGCTCGTTCATCGGCTCGAAGTAGACGTTGCCGTTCGAGCCGTAGGTGTTGATCACGGTGGACCACATCGTGTTCCAGGCGGGGAGGTTCGTGATCCTGCCGCCGGAGGCGGCGCCGTCCTCCCAGTAGGCGAGGATGACCTTGAATCCACGCTCGGTGGCGGCGTCGATGGCGCCGCGGTAGGCGTTCCACCAGGTCGTGCTGGCCACGGTGTGGGTGTTGATGGGCAGCCGGACGGTGTTGACCCCCATGGTGTAGGCCACGTGGTCGTAGAACGCGTTGGCCTTGGCCCGGACCGTCGCGTTGCTGTCGGACTGACTCAGGCCCTGCACGACGAGCGGGCCGGTGCTGAAGTTGTCTCCGAGCACTGCCCAGTTCATGCCTCGGAACTGGCTGGTGTCGGCATTGGCCGGCGGCGCGGAGACGACGAGGCTTGTCACTGCGGCGAGCACGGTCACCACAAGGACGATCAGTAACCGGCGCCACGACCGGGCGCTCCACGCCGGTCCCGATGAGTGACCATCAGACGCCATGATCAGTGCCATGAAATGTCCATTCACTAGGTCTGAGTTCCTGGGTCGAACCCCCGGTCGGCGTGACGACCGGGTCGTACTGGTTCAGGGGTGTCCGGTCGAGACTCGTCGGGGCCCACCGCCGGGGGGAGGGCGTGGTCGTCACCGGACCGGTTCGGCGCCCCTTCGAAGCAGCCCATGGCACGGGCCGAACACGTGGCCGCCGACGACGCCGCGGCGATGTGGACGACACTCCCCGGCACGGCCGTCGACTACGTGATGACGGTGGCGACGATCTCTTGGCGCGGGAACACGCCGGGCATCCTTTCCGGGAATCGGCGAAAAGACAGCGAGGGACGACATCACAGCTGCGTGCTCATGGCGAGACTCAAGGGCGATGGGACGCACCGAAGAGTTGTTAGCGTTAACATTTCCGTGCGTACCTTGTCCCTGTGAGCTTGGCAATGGGGAGATCGGTTACCTGAGAAGGACCGACGATCGTGGGTCGCATGCATGCTTCTGGCGCATTTCCGCAAAGTGTTTAGGGTGCGCAGGCGGGATGTCAACATCTCGCCACAAGAAATCCATCTCCGCACAGTCAACGTCCTGCGACAGCAGCGATGGCGTACAGCGCCGATCTCCGGCCGCAGACGGTCGTATCGCGTGTTCACCCCTCTTCGGCACTCGGCACTCGGCAGTCGGTGGCGCGGCCGCAACCACCGGGCGCCGGGGAGGCAACGGCCACATCCGAACCCTTCGGCATGCGGCTTTCACCTTAATTTCAGCCGAAGGAAGCACGACGGATTCGTCGGTGCAGCTCAACGTGGCCCGTTCGACTCGAATCCATGGAAATCCCCGCGCGACCTTGTCCGGCCACGGCAACCTCGTCAGAATCAGTTCAGTCTTCAACTATTGGTCGGAGGCCCACCCGCACGGATGAGGAGAGGCATGAAGCGCACCATCTTCGTTCTCATCGGCTTCCTCGGCGCCATGCTCATCGGCGTCAATCCCGCGTCCGCGGCCATCGCCGCGGTCGACTGTTCCACCGGCGGGTACACGCGGGCGTACAACAGCCACATCCCCTCCAACATGGAGCGAGGGGCCATCGACGGGCGCAGCTACAACATCGGAGGCTCGCTTTCGTACGAATACGAGATCTGCCTCGACATCCCGGACACCTCAACGTTCACGATCGAGGTGCGGATCTGGAACAACGGCACACAGACCGCCTTCGTGGACGACCGGCCAGGTGACAAGGTCTTCCGCTTCTCGCTCGCCCCGAACAGCTTCTGGCAGGTCTACGGCACCATGACCGGACCCGGCAGCACCTACCTGTACTACACCTGGCACGAGAAGCGGGTCTAGTCGCGGCGGGTCCAGCCGCTCCGCCACACCGCCTTGGCGAGATCGCCGCCCCGGACGACGACTCCTTCCTCGCCGGAAGGCGGATCGCGGGCCGACGTAGACGGTGCGGCGGCCCCGGCCCTCACCGTGGGCGCCCCGCCGCACGCGCGGCAAGGCGCCCATCTTGACGGTGCCCGGTATGGCGTTCTTCGACAGAGTGGTCACTCCGTCGAGGCCGGTCGCCTGTTCGTGGAGGAGACAGGTGGTGGCCCGGCCGTTCCGCCGGGGGCGTGGTGGGACGTTTTCGGCTTTCGCGTAGTGCCTGGCGGTAGGCGCCCTCGTCCATGACGGGGACGGTGGGCGGGCCTGGTCCAGCGTCGGGACAGCGACGGTGCTACTGGTTTCGCTCAGACTCGCGCTGCTGGTAGCCGCGCGGAGACAGTCCGTGGAAGCGGGAGAAGGCGGCGCTGAACGTGGGCAGGTGGGCGTACCCGATCCGGCGCGCGACGGCGCTGGGCTGGGCGCCTCCGGCGAGCAGGTCGCGAGCGATGCGCATGCGGGCGGCATAGCGCCAGCGACCCAGTGTCATACCTGTCTCGTCGCGGAAGGCACGGTGGATCTCAGCGCGGACATCAACATCATGCGTCCCGCCAGACTCGCCGATACGACGCAAGCACTCCATCGCGACAGCACGCGCGCGCGGATCGGTGGGCATCGGCACCGACAGCGCTCGCTGCGCGGCAACCTGTTCCGCGAACAGGTCGAGGATGTGGCGGGGGTTGTGGTCGTCGGGACGCAGTCCGGACCGGGCGCTGATCGAGCAGAACATCAAGTAGTCGTCCCACGCAGGTGAGAACCGCACCTGCAGCGGCACTGTCAGTTGGAGGTCACCGGTACTCACGTTGCCCAGCGGCAGGGAGACGGAGTTCTCGCGGAGGCCGGTGACATGCTCCATTTCTGCGGGGATCCAGGTCGCTACCCCTCGCTCCCGCTCATAGCGTCGGTCGCCGATGTCCAGGTACCCGCTGCCTCGATACATCCAGCTTAGGACATGGATGTCGTTGGTGTGTGACGGCGTGCTGGCGGCGGGCAGCATCTCCGGCGCAGCGGGAGTGTCCATCTTGCGCGTCATCCGAATCAGGTCGTCGGTCTGCCGTGCCGCCGCCGCCCGTTGCGTCAGCCCACCGGCACCAGGTCGGGCGGAGAGCTCCCGTCCGAACTCGTGGGGGGTCAGGCCGAACCGTCCCTTGAAGGCCCGCGTGAGGCCGTTGCGGCTGGCGAAGCCCACTCGAGCGGCCACCTGGTCCACGTCGTAACCGGCAGCGAGGAATTCCACGGCAGCGGCGAGTCGGCAGAGCAGCCGCCACTGCTCGAACGTGAGCCCGGTGTCGGCGAGGAAGTCACGGCGCAAGGTGCGCGCGCTGGAGAGCACCCGCGACGCCCAATGCTCGACCGTGAGGTCAAGTGCGGGGTCGCGGATCAGTTCCTCGGCGACTGCTCTGGCGCCGCGGGCTCGCGGCATCGCGGGCGAGGCGAATTCCTCTGAGCTCGGATTTCGCCCGACCCCGACGGGCGTCGGCGAGCGCGAGCCGGGACGCCGAAGGAACTCCTCGATCGCCTCGGGGGAGTACCCGCGGCCGTTGAACGGAGTGACCTGCAGGTTGAAGAGCTGGATCAACCAGTCCTGGCGACCACTGGGAACGTCGAACCGCGTCAGTTCCGACAACCCCCAAGCGCCGACGCCGACGTGGGGCCACAGCGGGAAGGCGACAGTGCCTGGTTCAGTGGTGATCGCCCGCTCTGCCCAGCCATCTGCGGGAATCCAGGCGCCTTCGCCGGCCTTGAGGTGGAGCATCGGCCCGCCGTCGAGGCGCACGTGCGCCGCGCCAGTGCGAACCCAGAGCAGCAGCGGTCGAACGGGCGCATCTGCCGCACCCAACCGCGCGCCCGGAATCGGAGGCGGGTCGCCGGCACCCGCAGCGAACAACGAGGGCACCACCACGTCCTAACCATGCGGCAGTCTGCGCACACCATTGTAGGTAAGGTTTACCTAACCTTACCAGTGCGCGCCCTCCCGATGCCGGCGCACGGCTCCTGCCCTCGAAGCGACCGGAAAGTTTGGTTCCCCGCATGCCCAAGACCTCGCGCCAGCTCACCGTGTACCCGCCGACCCTGCGTGAGGTCGAGGTGGTCCGGACTGTCGACATCACCCCGGGGATGCGGCGGGTCATGCTGAGTGGCGAACAGTTGCGTGCGTTCACCACTGCGGACGGCTTCGCGCGACCGGCCTTCGAGTCCTCGGGCTTCGACGACGACCTCGGGTTCTACTTCCCGTACCCAGGTCAGCGCGATCCGGTGCTCCCGGTCCAGGGCGAGGCCAAGTTGATCGTGCCCAAGGATCCCCGACCGCTGTCGAGGACCTACACGGTTCGCCGGTGGGACCCCAAGGCCGGCGAGCTGGACGTGGACTTCGTCAAGCACGGGGTGGGCGCGGGAACGACGTGGGCCTATCGCGCCCAGCCGGGTGACCGGATCCACCTCAGCGGCCCGAGCACGTCCAAGGCGTTCCCGGTCGGCGCCGACTGGTTGTTCGTGGCAGGCGACGACACCGCACTCCCCGCGATCGGCCGCCTGCTCGACGAGCTCCCGCCCGACGCCCGGGCGCAGGTATTCATCGAGATCGCCGAGGATGCCCACCGCCAGGAGCTGCGTGAGCTGCCCGGGGTGGACGTGACGTGGCTGGTCCGCCCCGGCGTAACGGCCGGGACCGTGTCGCCGCTCACCGAGGCCGTCCGCGGTGCGGAGTGGTGGCCGGGCCAGGCGTTCGCGTGGCTGGCCGGCGAGCACAAGGCCGTCCGGGACATCCGCCGGCACCTGGTCGAGGACCGCGGCGTGCCCAAGGAGGACATCGACTTCGCCGGCTACTGGCGTCGCTCCAAGGTCGTCGCCCTGGAGACCGACGGGGCGGTACCCGACCCGGAGAGGACGGTCACCCCGTTCCAGAAGCTCCACGACCTGACCGGGCTTGTCGCGCCGATCGCGATCCGCACCGCCGTCGAGCTGGGCGTTCCCGATCTGGTCTCCCGTGGCGTGACCAGCGTGACCGAGCTGGCTGCCAAGGCCGGCGCCGGCGAGCGCGCTCTGGGCAAGCTTCTGCGTTACCTGCACACCCTGGACGTGGTGACCGAGACGGAACCGTGTCACTACGCTCTGACGCCGGTCGGCGATGTCCTCACTCTGGAGTTCATCGCCGACCGGCTCCACCCCGCCGGGGTGGTCGGTCGCGAGATGCTCGGAATCCACGGCCTCACGGAGTCGGTCCGCACCGGCCAGCCCGCCTACGCCTCGGTCACCGGCCAGACCTTTGCCGACGTGCGAGCCGAGCAGGACTACGAGGACCGTCACCTGGAGCGCCTGGCGAAGTTCCAGCCCGCACTGGCCGAACCGATCGCCACGTCCGACCTGCTCGCCGGAGTCCAGCGCCTGGTGATCCACTCCGGTGGTGCCGGCGCCCACGCCCGTGAGTACGTCGCAGCCCACGAGAGCCTGCGCGTGACGATCTGCGCCCTGCCCGCCCAGGCCGACTGGCTGCGCCGCGACCTGCCCGTCACGATTCCCGACGAACAGCAACGCACACGGGTCAGCGTGCTGGAGCAATCCATATTCGAGCCCAGCCCAGCAGCCGACGCCGTGCTCGTCAGCCGCGCCTTCAAGACCCTGCCCGACGCCGACGCCGCTCACGCACTACGCCGGGCAGCCGAGAACCTCGTCCCCGGCGGACGGGTGCTGCTGATCGAGGAGGTCTTCGACACCGACGATCTCGACGAACACGACGGCGAGGAAGACCTGATCGGCCTGGTCTGCCATGGTTCCGGCCTTCGCACCGCAGCGGAGCTGGACGCCGTGATCGCCCGGGCCGGCCTCACGCGCAGGTCGGCGCACACCGTCGGCCTGGGCACCACCGTCCACGAGCTCCTCCGCTCCACCGCCGGCTGAGCCCCTTCACCCGGGAAGAAGAAGAAAGAAGAGAACGCCCATGAGCAACACTTCCCTGACGAGGCGCGGCGCAGCCCTTGCTGCCGCGCTGATGAGCGCGTCGCTCGTCCTCACCGCCTGCGGCAGTGACGGCGACGGCACCGGCGACAAGACCGCCGAGACCCGCAGCGTCAAGGCCGACAACGGCACCATCGAGATTCCCGTCGACCCCCAGCGGATCGTCACGATCGGCAACACGAACCTCCCCTTCATCGATCTGGGTGGCGAGCCGGTGGGCGTCACCGAGGTGTCCGCCTCCGACCTCGACGTGCTGCCGGAGAAACAGAGGACTGCGTACGAGGCAGCCGAGATTGTCGGCAGCAACGGTGGTGAGGTAGACCTCGAGAAGCTAGCCGGCCTCAAGCCGGACCTCATCCTGGTCCAGTTCCACTCGAATGACTGGGACAAGGTCGGCAAGCGACTCGAGACAATCGCCCCGACCCTGCTCTGGGGGCTCGACACCGAGTGGAAGGCCTTCGCCGACGCGATCGCGGAGGCCGGCAACGTCGCGGATGCGCTCAGCCGGCAGAAGGCGGAGTACGAGGAGAAAGTCGCCAAGATCCAGGAGACCTACGGCAAGATCATCGACGGCACCTCGTTCGTCGACGTCTCCCGCGGAGACTGGAACGATCCCGGAACGTTCTACATCGCGGACATCGGTTGCTCCGAGATCGCCCGGGACGACGTCGGCCTGGACCTCCCCGAGGCGGCCGAGGGCAAGGACCCCTTGGCCTACGAGTCCTTGCCGTTCGAGCAGATCGGCGGGCTGTCCAAGTACGACGTGATCACCTACCCCGTCGACGCCGAGGGCCGGCCGGCAGAGCCCTTCGTGCCGGTGGTCGAGACCAACACCTGGAAGGCGCTGCCTGCCGTGAGCTCCGGTCGTGCGCTGGGGGTCTTCTGCCCCGGCAACAACTCCTACGGGCCCGTCATCCGGTACCTGGACTCGCTCGACAGCGCACTGGCGACCCTCCCAGCCAAGAAGTGACAGCCCTCGCCCCGCGGCAGGACGGTCCGGGCACCGAGACGGTGCCCGGACCGCGTCGTCGTCTGGTCGGCCTGGTCGTCGCACTGGTGGTGCTGGTGGTCCTGCTGGTGCTGAGTGTCATGATCGGGTCGACGGCGATCGCGCCGTCAGTGGTGTGGGACGCGCTGTTCCACTCCTCGACCGGCATCGACCGGTTCGCGATCCGCGACTTCCGGCTGCCGCGCACGATCGTGGGTCTGGTCGTCGGTGTCGCACTCGGTCTGTCGGGCGCGTTGATCCAGGCGCTCACCCGCAATCCCCTGGCCGATCCGGGTGTCCTCGGCGTCCATGCTGGCGCGTCCTTCGCGGTGACGGTCGCCGTGGGCTTGCTCGGTGTCCGCGACGCCCAGGGCTACATGTGGTTCGCGTTCGCGGGGACACTGATCGTCACGCTCCTGGTGCTCGCCCTCGGGTCGACACGGCAAGGCTCCTCGCCGGTGGTCGTGGTGCTCGCCGGGGTCTGCGCCGGCGCCGTGCTCGGCGGCGCCAGGGAGGCGCTCCAGTTGACCAACCCGGACGCCTTCGACGCGATGCGGTACTGGAACGCCGGGTCGATCGTGGGTCGCCCGATCGAGGTCGTGTGGCCGATCCTGCCGTTCTTCGCGGTGGCACTCATCCTGGCCCTCGCGGTGTCGGGCCCGCTCAACGCTCTGGCTCTGGGTGACGAGCTGGCGGTCGCCCAAGGGGTCCGGTTGGTACGCACCCGTGTGCTCGCGGTGATCGCACTCACCCTCCTCGCCGGTGGCGCCACCGCGATCGCCGGACCCATCGGATTCGTCGGACTCATGGTGCCGCACGTGGCCCGCTGGATCGTCGGCCCGCACCAACGCTGGATCTTCGCCTACAGCATCCTTCTCGCCCCGAGCCTGCTGCTGGTCTCCGACATCCTCGGCCGCGTCGTGATGAGACCCGGCGAGATCCCCGTGGGTATCGTCACCGCCTTCGTCGGCGCTCCCGTTCTCGTCGCGCTGGTGCGGCGGAAGAAGGCGAGCGGACTGTGAGCACGCACATTCCGCGGGTGGACTTCGGGCGGCGGGTGCTGGTGCTGCGGCATCGGCGGATCGCGGTACGGCTCCTGTGGCGCTCGGTCGTCGTCTGCGCGGTGCTCGCGGTCGCGGTCGCCGTCACGGCGGTGCTCGCGCTGATGACCGGCTCGTACCAGCTGAGCCCCGGGCAGGTGCTCTCCGCACTGACCGGCCGGGAGACCGGCATCGTCCACGACGTCGTGGTCGAGTGGCGGCTGCCCCGGGTGGCCGCGGCGCTGGTGTTCGGCGCGGCTCTGGGGGTGAGCGGGGCGGTCTTCCAGTCACTGTTGCGCAACCCTCTCGCCGACCCCGGTGTCATCGGGTTCTCCCAAGGCTCCTACACCGGCGCGCTGATCGTGATCCTGGTCGTCAACGGCACCTACGTGCAGCTGGTCGGCGGGGCGTTGCTGGGCGGGATGGCCACCGCCGTGGCCGTGTACGTACTCGCCCACCGACGAGGGGTGCAGGGATTCCGGCTGATCATCGTCGGCATCGGCGTCTCGGCGATGCTCGGGTCGCTCAACACCTGGCTGATCCTCAAGGCCGACCTGGACCAGGCGATGTCCGCGGCCGCGTGGGGTGCCGGGTCGCTCAACGGCGTGTCCTGGGACCAGGTCGTCATCGGCGGCGCCTGCATCGCGGTACTCCTGCTGCCGGCCGGAATGTTGAGCCGGCCGATGCGGCAGATGGAGCTGGGTGACGACGCGGCCGCCTCGCAAGGGGTGCGGGTCTCGCCCGCACGCCTCGGCCTGATCGTGGTGGGAGTGGCGCTGACGGCGACGGTCACGGCCGCGTCGGGGCCGATCGCGTTCATCTCCCTGGTCGCCCCGCAGATCGGACGCCGGCTCGCCCACACCGCCGGGATCACCCTCGCCCCCGCCGCCTTCGTCGGCGCGCTGCTGTGCCTGGTGTCGGACCACCTCGCCCAGCACGTCGCCCCCACCCCGCTGCCGGTCGGCGTCATCACCGTCGTGCTCGGCGGCGGCTACCTCGGATACCTGCTGTTCACCGAAGTCAGGAGACGCCCATGAGCGCGACCTCGCCCGACACCGCGCGCCTCCGTGTGGAGTCGGCGACGATCGGCTACGACAAGCGGAACATCTCCGAGCATCTCTCGGTGGTGATCCCCGACGAGTCGTTCACGGTCATCGTCGGCCCGAACGCGTGCGGCAAGTCCACCCTGCTGCGCGGCCTGTCCCGGCTGCTGAAGCCGTCGGCCGGGCAGGTCGTCCTCGACGGTGCCGACATCAACTCCTACAAGACCAAAGAGGTGGCGCGGCGGGTCGGACTGCTGCCGCAGACCTCGATCGCCCCGGACGGGATCACCGTCGCCGACCTGGTGGCCCGGGGACGGTACCCCCACCAGGGGTTCATCCGGCACTGGACCGAGGACGACGAGCAGGCCGTGCTCAGAGCGATGCGCCAGACCTCGGTCACCGACCTGTCCGGGCGCCTGGTGGACGAGCTGTCGGGCGGGCAGCGCCAGCGCGTGTGGGTGGCGATGGCGCTCGCGCAGCACACCGACATCATGCTGCTCGACGAACCGACCACCTTCCTCGACATCACCCACCAGATCGAGCTGATGGAGCTGTTCACCGACCTGCACCACGTCGGCCACACCCTGGTCGCCGTACTGCACGACCTGAACCACGCCGCCCGCTACGGCACCCACCTGATCGCCATGAAGGACGGCGTCGTGGTCGCCGAGGGCACTCCGGACGAGGTCGTCACGGCCGATCTGGTCGAGGAGGTGTTCGGCCTGCGCTGCCTGGTGGTGCCCGATCCGGTGGCCGGCAGCCCCCAGGTGGTGCCGCTCGGCCGCGAACGAACCCGACAGAGGTCCGCTGACAACACCGACCTGGAGAGCGCGAGAAATGGCTGATCCTTTTGTCGAGAAGCTGTCGACCGGTGAATGGAGCCCGGAAAGGTTCAGACGACGTTTCAAGGAGGCGGGCGCACCGCTTGTCGAGCGGGTCTCCGCAGACGAGGTGGAGGTGACGTTCGTCGACGAGCCCGGAGACGACACGACGGTCACCCTCTCGGTGGCGATCGGCCCCAGAATCGGCTTCAACCCGATCGACACGGAGTTCGCCTCGGTGGCGGGGACGCCGTTCCGCGTTCTCACCCTGCGAATGCGTTCCGACCTGCGCTTCTCGTACGTGTTCGTACGACGTGGGCCGACGGGTGAGGGCGAACAGGTTACGGACCCGTTCAACCCGCCACCGAGGTTCTCGGAGTGCTCGGTGGAGCGGTTCTCCGGGGCCTCGGTGGCAGTGCTGCCCGACGCGGTGCCTTTGCCCTGGCTCGATCAGGCCGAAGCACGGCCGGCCCCGGCAGTGGAAACCGCCGTGCTGGCGAGCGAGCTCCTGGGAGACGAACGCCGCATCTGGGTCTCGATGCCCCCGGGAGAGTTCCCGGACGAGAGCGCACTGCCCTTCGTGATCCACCTGGACGGGACGCCGGACCACAGCGCGCCGAGCGTTCGTGACGCCCTGGTCCGGGCGGGACTGGTCCGGCCCTGCGTGGTGGTCCTCGTCGGTCAGCCCGCACCGCAGCGCGACAAAGAGCTACTCTGCAACCCGGCGTTCTCCCAGATGCTGGTCCGGGAACTGCTGCCGTGGCTCCACCACCGGTATCCGCTCTCGCGGGACCCCGGTGACGTCGCGTTGGCCGGCGAGAGCTTCGGCGGTCTGTGCGCCGGCTGGACAGCGCTCCACCACCCGACGACGTTCGGCAACGCCATCCTCCAGTCCCCGTCGTGCGGGTATCACCCTGACCTCACGTGGGGCACCGGGTCAGGCGAGCTGCTGCGCCGCACCCCCGTACCGACACTGATCGCCGACTACCTGGCCGCGGAAACGGCACCGATCCGTATCTTCCACGACGTCGGTGAGCTGGAGAGCTCGAACACCCACAGTCGCTGGCTGGACCACGTGCTCACCGGGAAGGGCTACGACACCCTCTACAGAGAGTTCGCCGGCGGACACGACTACGCATGGTGGCGAGGAATCTTCGCCGATGCCCTGCTCTGGTGCTTCCCGCTCAGGAGCAGGGACCGGAGCCAGGTGTGAGGAACTCTCCGCGTTTCCCGGGCACCGACACCGCAGGACTGGGGCGAGGACCACTGACCCGCCGGCTGCCCGTGCTCCTGCTCGCTCCCGCCGAGCCGCTCGGTGCTCGGCCGTTCGAGTCCGGGCCGGGGATCACCCCGGGCCGGTTCCTGCTGCGAGTGATCTTCTCGGTGAAGCGGGTCGGCGTTCCCGCGATGCTGCTGGCGATCGTGTGGCAGGTGGGCGAGTCCGCGGTCCCGGTGGTGATGGGACTCGCGATCGACCGGGCCCTGGCGACCGGGGATGAGGGACAGCTGGTCCTGTGGCTCGGCGTGCTGGTGGCCCTCTACGTCGCGCTGACGTCGGCGGCGAGGCTCTCGCTGCGGCTGACCGCCTATGCGGTGCAGGTACTGCAGCACCGACTCCGCGGCACCCTCTCCACGGGCGTGCTGCACCCGGTCGGCGGCACCGCCCGTGCACCGGACGGCAGCGTGGTCTCGGTGATGACGAACGACGTCGCACGCCTGTCCAACGCGGTGATCCTGATGATCATCCCGGTCTCGAGGATCACGGCCATCGGATTCATCGCGGCATCGCTGCTGGCGACGCACTGGTTGCTCGGACTCGTGGTGCTGTTCGGGGCGCCGGTCGCGGTCTGGTCGATGGGCGTGCTCAGTGAGCGACTCTCCCGGGACACCCGCGAGTACCAGGAGCTGCTGGCCTCCACGGTCGGACAGGCCACGGACCTGGTCGCCGGCTACCGGGTGATCAAGGGGGTACGTGCCGAGGCCGAGGCGACCAGCCGGTACCGGCAGGCAAGCCAGGAGACCCTTGCCGGCGCCAGACGCAACGCGGGCCTGCTGGGGAGGTTCCTTGTGGGCTCGGGCGTGGTCAGCGGCACGTTCGTCGCCGCGGTGATGGGGCTGGCGGGCTGGTTCGCCGTGGACGGACAGCTCAGCGTCGGCGGGCTGATCACCGCCGTCGGCCTCACCCAGGCACTGCTGCCGCAGATCCAGGCGATCGCGAGCACGTCCATCCCCAACCTCGCCGGCGCCCGCGCCTCGTCCGCGCGTGTCCTCGACGTGCTGCGGGACAACGCCACGTCGACGACTGGGCCCGATGACGCGACCCGGCAGGAGGTCACCGCGCTGCCGGAGCTGGAGGTGGTCGTGCCAAGCGTCTCCGGGCCCGGCGTGACGATCCGGGTCGAGCCCGGCGAGCTCGTGGGCGTACGCGCCGACGACCGGACCGCCGCCCGTGTCGTCGAGGCGCTGCTGGACCCGCGGGCCGAGGGAGGGGCCGAGGCGCGGCTCGACGGGATCGCGGCGCGAGAGCTGTCCCCGGTCGAGTACCGCTCCCGGGTCACCGTCGCGCCGCACCGCGCCACGCTGTTCAGCGGCACCCTCCGCGACAACGTCGCCGTGATCGCGGGCGCACCCGAGCGGGTGGACGCCGCGGTGCGAGCCGCCGCTTGCGACGACTTCGCGGCCGACCTCGACGTCCCGGTCGGCGAGGGCGGCAACCAGCTCTCGGGCGGCCAGCGCCAGCGGGTCGCGCTCGCCCGCGCCCTGGCGAGCGACGCGCCGGTGCTCGTGCTGCACGACCCGACCACCGCGGTCGACTCGGTCACTGAGCACACGATCGCAGGCCGGCTGCGCGGTGTCCGGGCAGGCCGCTCGACGCTGCTGATCGCCTCGACCCCGGCGCTGCTCGTTGCCTGCGACCGCGTCGTCGAGCTGCCTGACGACGTACCCGCGCCCTCAAGGACGGCGCGGTGAGCGGCACCTCCGCCGTGCCCGGGACCGCGGCTTCCGATGTCGGGCCGCCCGGGCTGCCGGTCGCGAGCGGCCGCGAGACGGTCAGGGAGGTATGGCGGCTCAGCCACGGGTACCGGCTCCGGCTCGCCGCGACCGGGGTGCTGGGGATCGTCAGCACCGGCGTCGATCTGATCGTTCCCGTGGCGATCGGATTCCTCGTCGACCGCGTGCAGGCCGGCACCGCGGACCTCGCCACAGTGCTGACGGTCACGGTCGTCATGGCGCTCTCGGCAGTCCTCGGTGCCGCGGGCACCGCGCTGACGATCGTGCTCGCCACCCGCGTCTACCACTCCATCCTCGCCGCGCTGCGCGAGCAGCTCGTGGGCCACGCGATGACGCTCCCACAGCACCTCGTCGAGCGCGCCGGCACCGGAGACCTGATCTCACGGTCCAGCGACGACGTCACCGCGGTCGCCGACGCCGCCCCCGCCGTGATCCCGGTGCTCACCGTCACCGCCTCCACCATCGTCGTGTCGCTGAGCGGGCTCGCGGCACTGGAATGGCCCTACGCGGCCGCCTTCGCCGTCGTGCTGCCGGTCTACGTGCTGGCCGTGCGGTGGTACCTGCGCATCGGACCAGGGGTCTACCGCGCCGAGCGCACGGCGATGAGCGCCCGTGCCCAGCAGATCCTCGAGTCCCAGCGCGGCTACGCCACCGTGCTCGGCCTCGGGCTCGCCGAGCGACGCCACCGGGCCGTGATGACGGACTCCTGGCGCGTCGCGAGGCAGTCGCTACACGCACGCACCGTGCTGAGCATGCTCAACGCCCGGCTCAACCTCGGGGAGTGCCTGAGCCTGGCCGCCGTACTCGTCGTCGGCTTCGTCCTCATCGACCACAACGCATCGACCGTCGGCGGCGCCACCACCGCCGTGCTGCTCGTGCTACGCCTGCTCGGACCGGTCAACCAGCTGCTGCTGGTCATCGACACCCTCCAGTCCGCCCTCGCATCGCTGAGCCGCATGATCGGGGTCGTCACGATTCCGTTCAGCTCGTTGGATGTCCCAGCGCAGGCCGCGAGCACCGCCGTACAGCTCGACGAGGTCTCGTTCCGTTACGGCGAGGGGCCACGGGTGCTCGACGACATCACCCTCGACATCCCGTCCGGTCATCGCGTGGCCGTCGTCGGCGTGTCCGGGGCAGGCAAGACCACGCTCGCCGGCGTGGTCGCCGGCACCCACCTACCTGAGGCCGGGAGGGTGACTCGCCCCAGCCGTACCGCGATGATCACCCAGGAGGTCCACGTCTTCGCGGGCACCCTGCGCGACAACCTCACCCTCGCCGCCCCCGGGGCCACCGACCGCGACCTCCATGCAGCGCTGGAAGCCACCGGCGCCGCATCGATCCTCGATGTCCTCCCCGACCGGTTGGACACCCTGCTAAGTGTCGGCGGACACCCGCTCACCGACGCACAGGCGCAGCAGCTCGCCCTCGCCCGCCTGCTGCTCACCGACGCTGATCTGGTGATCCTCGACGAAGCGACCGCCGAGGCCGGCTCCACCTACGCCGGACAGCTCGACCGCGCTGCTGATGCCGTCCTCGCCGGGCGCAGCGCGGTCATAGTCGCGCACCGTCTCTCCCAAGCGGCAACCTGCGACCGGATCATGGTGATGGAGCATGGCCGGATCATCGAGACCGGCACCCACGCAGAGCTGGTTGACGCCGGTGGTGTGTACGCCGGGTTGTGGACGGCCTGGGAGGCCGCTCAGTGACAACAGCACGACCAGGCCAGGATTCGCCGCGGTCCACCGCTCATGCCCGAAGACGGGTATGGCCGCCCCGAGGGTGGGGCGGCGGAGGTGCTGCGGGACTCACGAGCCTCCGCCCGGCAGACAGACTCCTTGTCGCCCACACGGACACCCGTCAGGTCCAGGGCAGAGCCGTTGAACACCCCCAGGTGCATGTCCCGCACGCCCTCGGCGCCTACCCCCGTGGCAGCACTGATTGCCTCACACACCTCCGTGGTAGCGACGACGCCATACGCCAGCGAACGCACATCGCCGGAAACCGGACGCAGGTCCAGTCCCAGTGACTCGGCCATCACCCACGGCGGGCAACCGTTCCGAACCGCTAACCGATCGACCCACGACGCGACGGACTCACCAGGCGCGGGAGTGACCACCAACGCCAGCCGACGGGGCCAGACCACCATCATTTTTCGAGCCCAACCTCCTGTCGTACGCGCCTCTACCGCCATCTCCGATGGCCCACTGAATCGCGCCGGGTTTCATGGAGACTCTGATGTACCCCGAGATCGATGGAGTCGGCTTGGTTGACTCTCATGCCGACTGGACGTTCGGGTAGAGCATTTCGTACTCGACGGGGGTGAGCGTCCCCAGGGCACTGTGTCGTCGTTGCCGGTTGTGGAAGATCTCCAGGTATTCGAGGCCGAGGTACATCAGGAAGACGACGCCTGCCGCGACACCGGTCTGCGGACGGGGCAGCGTAGGCGCACCCGGTGCGACCGTCAGCCGGCTGACTTCGCCGTTGTCGTTCATGCGCTCTGCGCGTCACCGAGTCGCCACCCGCTCGCGGCGTCTTGCTGTCGCCAGAATGCGGCGAATCGTCCACCCGCTGCGAGGAGATCCTGGATCGAGCCTTCTTCGACGATGCGACCGTCTTCGAGGAAGACCACGCGGTCGGCGGTCCGGATGCTGCTCAGCCGGTGGGCGACGATGACCCGGGTGCGTGGAGTCGGGTCGTCGATGAGGGCGGCGGTGATGGCTGTTTCGTTCTCGGTGTCCAGGGCGCTGGTGGCCTCGTCGACCAGGAGTACGGGGGCGGGTTTGAGCAGCGCGCGGGCGATGGACACGCGCTGGCGTTCCCCACCGGAGAGCGTGGTGCCCGCTTCACCGACGCGGCTCGCCCAACCGTCGGACAGGCGAGCGACGAGGGTGTCCACCCGTGCCAGACTCGCCACACGATCCAGGACATCGTCGTCGGCCGTGGGATGGCCGACGAGAACGTTCTCGCGGATGCTGCCGTCGAACAGGTAAGGATGCTGGAAGACGACGCTGACGAGATCGCGCCGGGACTCGGCGTCCAATGTCGCAACGTCGAGGCCGTCGATGTGGATGCTGCCGGCGGTGGGCTGGTGCAACCCGGCGAGGAGAGCCAGGACGGTACTCTTACCGGATCCTGAGGGACCGACGATCGCGGTCGTCGTTCCCGGTTGGAGGAGGAGGTCGAAACCGTCGAGCACCGCCTGTTCATCATCGGAGCCGTATCGGAAGCCGATTCCCCGCAACTCGATCCGCGGCGCACCAGCCGGTGCGGTGCGCCCGATACCGGCCGGGTCAGTGGGAGCCTCCAGCACCTGGCGGATGCGGCGCAGCGCCCCGGTCGTTGTCTTGACGCCCGGTGAGAGCTCGGCGAGGACGGTGAACGGTTCGAGGTAGCGGACGATGACGACGATGAGCGCGATCGCCTCGGGCACGGTCAGCTGGCCGGTAGTCGTGAGCATGACGGTCGTCCCTGCGAGCAGGAGCAGCGCCAGCTGGCTGGCGAGACCGAAGATCAACTGTCCGGGGATCTGTAGGAGCAGCAGCCGTATCGTGGCGCCATGCTGCGCATCGAGGGCCGCACCCACGTGGCTGCGCCCGGGTTCGACGCGGCGCGCCGCGCGCAGCGCCTGCTGTGTGCGCGCGAACTCCACGATCCGCTCCGTCAGCACACTGTTCGTGTCTGCGACGGCTTGGTCGGCACGACGTCCGAGCCGCCCGGCGGCCCAGAACGCGCCGAACAGCACCGGCACACCGCCCAGGGCAACCAGTCCCAGCGGCCATGAGATCGGCAGCAGCGCTACGGCGATCGCGATCGGGAGCAGGACCGCGCCGATCATAGGGGTGACCAAATAGATGATCAGACCAACGAGATCTGGTCCGGTGGCAGCGACGGCCTGCCGGGTGACGGCCGTGTTCCTGGCGGTGAACCAGGCCAGGCGGATGTCGGTGATGCGACCGGCCACGATGTTCTGACCCGTGTCGAGCAGCCCGAAGCCGAGGTCAAAGCCGCGCTTGGCCGCGGCCGCATCGACAACCCATCCCGCTACCGTCGTCACAGCGAGAGTGCCCACCCACGGCCACGCTGACGCCGGGACTCCGCTGAAGAGCGATGCGACCAAGGGGACCAGCAGGACCGCGCCCGCAGCCCGCAGAAGGACGCCGAGGATGGTGAGAGTGAGGTAGCCGGCGATCCTGCTGCGGCTCCCGGTAGGAAGAAGAGTGAGCAGTGCGCGGATCATCGGGTCACCTCCGTCTCGCTGGTATCGATCGTCGCGGAATCCTCTGCGACATCTCCTGCATCCCACAGCTGCCGGTAGCGTCCGTCCCGGGCGAGCAGCTCAGGATGAGTGCCGGTCTCCGCGATCCGACCGTGGTCGAGCACGACGATGCGGTCGACCCCGGTGATGGTGTGCAGGCGGTGTGCGATGACGAGCACGGTGCGGCCCGCGGTGAGCTGGTTGAGCGCTCGCTGCACGAGGTACTCCGATTCCGGGTCGGCAAAGGCTGTGGCCTCGTCGAGGACGAGCACCGGAGTGTCGGCGAGGATGGCGCGGGCGATGGTGAGCCGCTGCCGTTCCCCTCCGGACAGTGCAGCGTCGGGCCCGAGGGGAGTGTTGTACCCGTCGGGCATGCGCTGAATCCGGTCGTGGATCTGTGCAGCGTGGGCCGCAGCCTCGATCTGCTCATCGCTCGCGTCGAGGACCGCGAGGGCGATGTTCTCCCGCACGGTGCCTTGCACGAGCTGAGTCTGTTGGAACACGAACCCGACCCGGGTGTAGAGGTCGTCTGCGGTGAGTTCCCGCACGTCTCGCCCGCCGATCCGGATCGCGCCGCTCTCGACGTCATGGAACCTGGCCAGCAACGCTGCGAGCGTCGATTTGCCGGAGCCGGAGGGGCCGACGAGCGCCGTCACGGTGCCTGGCTCGAGGGTGAGTGTGATGTCCTCCAGGACGGGCACGCCGGGACGATAGGAGAAACCGGCGCGGTCGAACTCGACCTGCCCGGCGGGAGCGGCCGGCACAGGTCCGCCGGGTACCGCGGTCTCGAGCTCGCCCTCGTCGAGGGCCACCTGGATGCGGCGCGCGGCGAGCAGTCCGGAGCGCAGTCCTGACAGCCCGTACCCGATGCCCAGCAGTCGGGCGCCGAACGTCGTACCCAGCAGCAGGAATGGCAGCAGAGCGATCGGGTCCGTGCTCCCGGTAGTGACGAGTAGCGTGCCGAATACGCAGATGAGGAGCAAGAACGTCGCAGGTCGGGTCACCAGATCGATGAGCACCTTCTGCCCGGAGAGGGGGCGCTGCCAGGAGTTCAGGAAGTCGACGTACTCCGCGAGGCGACCGCGGAAGGTGGAGGCGGACGCTCCGCCGAACACCCGGATCACCGGCTGCCCCTCGAGGTAAGCGCCGGCCTCGACGTTCATCCGCTCCGCCCAACGCATCGCCTCACCGGTCCTCGGCCCGGACTGCACCATCATGATCATCATGCCCACGATGTAGACGAGGACGGGAAGAAGAAGCAGCAGCGCAATTCGCCAATCGACGACGAACAGGTAGACCAGCACCGCAACCGGGGCGACGACCGCGGCCACGGCGTCGGGGACGGCGTGGGTGACGAGGTAGTGGAGCGCGAGGGTGTCGTCCTGCACGAGGTGCTTGGTCTGCCCGGACCCGCGCGCGTCGAACCACCCCAACGGCAGACGGGCGAGCTTGCCGAGCAGCCGCTGCCGCAGGTCCCGGGCAAAGCGGGCGTCGACCCAGTGCAGCCACAGCAGCAACCCGGAGGCCAGCAGCACTCCGACGCCCATCAGGGCCACCGCCCAGATCCCCACCGACCAGAGTCGGGACGACTCAGCGCCGGCGAACAGGAGCCTAGACAGCTCGACCAGCAGCACGAACGGCGCCAACTGCACGAGCGTCACGAGCACCTGGGCGATACCTGCGACGATCATCGTCGGGCGCAGCGGTGCGATGAGCCGCCCTCCGGCCTGCGCTCGCCAGGTGCCGCGCCGAGCCGGTTCGGCCGGCGTGGTGGCCGCAGCGGACCTCAGTTCCAGGGTGTGTGCTTCGGTCTCCTCGGCCTCTGCGGGCACGGGTTCCGGCACTGCTTTCGAACGGTTGGCGCCGAAGGCGCGACCGTAGTGCCAGTACGCCTGTGCGTGGATCTCGGATTTGGGGAATCCGAACTCGTCGCGCAGCCGCACGCGCAGGTGCTTGAGCGAGCCGGATTCGGTAGCCATCCACGCGTACCAGTCCGACCAGTCCCGTGCCTCGATCGCCGCAGCCAGCGATGCCTCACCCCGCCGGGGCACCCAGTGCAGGCGCGTCCGGGGGTGCGCGACGAGCGGGATCATCCGGTCCGCTTCCTGGTGCTTTTCCAGGTACAGCTCCACCGGGACGTCGGCGGGTAGCGTGCCCAGGATGGCGTTGATGGCCGGGATCGACGCGGAGTCACCGATCAGCAGGTAACCGGCCGGCAGCACCTCCGGGAGGTCAAAGCGTGTGGAGCCCAGCGAGGTCACCTGAATCTCCGTCCCGGCCTCGACCTGTCGCGCCCAGGCGGAGGCAGGCCCTGCCGGCTCGTGCAGAACGAAGTCGACCGCGAACGCTCCGGTCGTCTCGTCCACTTCTGAGAGGGTGTATCCGCGCTGATGCTCGAATCCCGCCCCGCCCGCGTCAGGGAACCAGAACCGCAGATACGCCGTCGGCGCCACCACCGCATCCTGCAACAGCGTGGGCGAGGTCATCCGCACGCGGAGGAAACTCGGCGCCAGCAACTCCGTTCCAGTGACTGTCGCTTGATGGTCGCGTGCTCCGTAGGCGCGCGTCATCGCTCCGATGAACCCTCGCCTCGCCATCACATTCCTTCCCCGGCGGCGCGCAACGCCGATCTGATCTCGTCGATCGGACGCCCCGGAGGCGCCGCCTCCACGAATCCGCGGATCGCAGCGCCCAGCCACATCCGCACGTACTCGTCGGCGTCGACGTCGGGCAGGGTGCGATGCCCCCGGCCCAGGCGTGAGTCCGAGAGAATCTCTCCCAAGGCATCCCGGCGCTGCTCGTCGAGTCCGTCTGCCCGCGCTCGCTGAGCCTCCTCGGCAGCGGCGAATCCGATCGCGATCGACGCGACCGCGGAGCACAGCACGATCGCCACATCCGCCTCGTAACCGCGTCGCTGCATCGCCGCGGCTTCTGCCGCGAGCAGCTGTCGGCCCCCCTCGCCCCTGGGGAACAAGGTCTGCACGTACACGGCGAGACCGGGATGCTGCAGGATGAAGCCCCGCAACTGCAGCCCGGACGAGAGTAGGTGCCGCACGGGGCCGTGCGCCGAGTCGTCCAGAATCTTCAGCTCCGCCAGAATGCTCTCGCCCACCAGCCGCTCCAAACCCCACCGCCCATCGACGTGCCGGTACAGCGCCGTGGACGACACCCCCAGACGCGCCGCCACCGCGTTCAGGCTCAGCTCCCGCAGCCCCACCTCGCGCCCAGCACGAACGATGTCCGCCGTTCCGATCTGGCGCGAACGCCCGCCGATTCGCGCCACACGCACCCTCCGATCTCTAAGTTGCCCCCACTAACTAAGGGTAACCTAACCTTGATGTGCCCTAAGGACAACCCCGACTTCTCGTCCTTCTCTCCCATGAAGGCGGAGGTGGAGGGCCGTCGAATCTCCGCGTCGATACGGTGGCGTGTCGATATGATCTGTCCCCACTTCCCCGGACATCTGATGTGGGGCGATGATCGTCCTGGGAAGAGTCTGGGAGCATGCCTGCACGTGTGGCGAGAATTGTCAGGCGTTCGATCATGGTGAACAACAGGCGTGTCACCGGGTTGCCGGTAGATGTGCTGACGGAGTCGGCGGCCGAGATCGGGCCGCTATGGGAGGCCCAACGGCAGGCCGAGCTGTCGGCCAGACCCCGTCAACGCCGGGTCGGCGCGGGCGCCCGCCACAAGCTGGTCTTCGTTGACCGGCTCCTTGCCACGCTGGTCCACCTGCGCCATGGCGTCACCCACGATGTGCTGGGCTGCTGGTTCGGGGTTGATCGCTCCACCGTTACCCGCGCCATCGGTCAGATCCGCCCACTGCTTGCCCAGCGCGGATGCCGAATCGCTCCCGGCCGGAGGCTCACCACCTCGGCCGAGGTGATCACCTACCTGGGCGACAACGACCAGACGGCCCTCTTGGACGCGACCGGGATCCGTGTTCGCCGCCCGGCACCGTGGACCGTGCTCGTCTCGTCTCGTCTCGGGCAAGAGCCGGATCAACGCGATGAAGGCGATGGTGCTCACCGACGCCCACGGCGCGGTGCTCTACTGCGGTCAGGTCCGTCCCGGATCGGTCGCCGACATCACCCAGGCACGGCAATCAGGACTGCTGGAGCTGCTGTCCGATGCCTGGAACGTGGAGAACTTGGCCGATGCCGACCATCAAGGCCTGAGCAACCAGACCCGAGGCCAGGTCGTGACTCCACCGCGCAAACGCCGCGGCAAATACCTTGATGACGTGTAGTGGTTGATGGCCCATCACGACGCAGCTCGTCACGCCCATGCCGCTCGCCGACGACCGGTCGAGCACGGCATCGCTCACTTGAAGAACTGGCGAGCCCTGGCCCGTCACCACGGCCGCCGCGACCACCTGCCCGAGATCGTCACTGTCATCGCGGGACTCCTGTCCGACCAGCAGACCGCACAAGAGAACGTGACTACAGGCCACCGCGCCTCAATCAGGCGGCGAGGGAGGAACCCGACTCTCGTCTTCGACTCCTCACTCTCAAGTCGACTCTCAAGATCCGCGCCGAACTCTCAAGTTCGACGGCGCCAGACAACCGTCGTATCTCACACGAATCATTGACATATCAAATGAACGTTCTTTTAATTGGCCCATGGGGCGCATCGCGGGTGTCACCGCCGCCGAGACCCGGGAGCGGCTGCTGCGGGCGGCGGCCGAGGCCTTCGCCCGGCGCGGCTACGACGGCACGCGCGTGGCCGACATCGCCGCGGCCGCGGGGGTGAGCAACGGCGCCCTGTACGCCCACTTCGGGTCGAAGGCCGAGCTGCTGGTGGCCGCGCTGCGCGCGCACGGGCCGCAGCTGCTGGCCCGGTTGTTCGCCGCCGACCCGGACCGGCCGATCACGGAGCTGCTGACCGTCATCGGCCGCGGGCTGCCGCGCCGGCGCGACGCCCACGGCTACCTCATCGTCGAGGCGCTCGTGGCGGCGCGCCGCGACGAGGACGTCGCCCGGCCGATGCGCGACTACGTCGGCGAACGCGCCGACCGGCTCGCCGGGCTCGTCCGTACCGCCCAGGACGACGGCGAGCTGGACGGCGCGCTGTCGCCGGACGCGCTGTCGCACTTCTGCCTGCTGCTCGCCATGGGCAGCGCGCTCGTCACCCCCGACCTGCACCCGGTCGACGACGGGGAGTGGGCCGCGCTGCTCGCCCGTGTCGTCGCCGCCCTGTCCCCCGCCGAGAGCACGGAACGGCCCCCGGCCCCCGGCGGCGGCACGGGACGGCCCCCGGCCCCCGCCGACGGTACGGCGGAACGCGCCCCGGGCCCCGGTGACGGTACGGCGACACGAACTCCGGCCCCTGCCGGCCCCGCGAGAGCACGGACCTCGGCCCCTGCCGGCACCACAGCACAGAGGGGAGCGCCGCAGTGAAGGTAAGGATCGATCCCGGGCGATGCCAGGGACACGGTCGTTGTTACGACCTCGCCCCCGGCCTGTTCGACGAGGACGACGAGGGCTACGGGCGGGTCGCCGGCGACGGCGTCGTACCGCCGGACCAGGAGCAGGCGGCGCGCCTGGCCGTGGCGAACTGCCCGGAACGAACGATCGAGATCCTCCAGGAGGCCGCGACATGAGCGTCGATGACCGCTTCGACCAGCAGGGGTTCGAGGAAAGGATGCGAGGACGCCCCGACGGCGTGCGCAACGAGGTCGTCACCGGGCCGGTCTCCGACTGGGCGACCGACTTCTCCCACACCGAGCCGGAGTGGGCGGCCGACCCGTACCCGATCCAGGACGACCTGCGCCGGCGGTGCCCGATCGCGCACACCGACCGGTTCGGCGGCGCGTGGCTGCCGACCCGCTACGACGACGTCGCGGCCATCGCCTACGACACCGAGCGCTTCTCCTCCCGGTCGATCATCGTGAGCAACTTCCGGCCGCCCCGCGAGGTGGCTCCGGTGGGCGGCACGCCACCGATCTCCTCCGACCCGCCCTTCCACCACGACGCGCGCAAGCTGCTGCTGCCGATGTTCACCAAGTCGGTGGTCGCCAAGCAGGAGCCGGCGACGCGCGCGTTCTGCCACGAGCTCATCGACGCCCTGCAGGGGCAGGACGTCATCGACGCCGCCCGTGACTACGCCCAGCACATCCCGACGCGCGTCATCGCCGACATGCTGGGCTTCCCGCCCGAGGACGGGCCGCGGTTCCGCGAGTTCGTCGAGAACGCGCTGGAGGGCGTCAACCTGCCGCCCGAGGAGCGCATCCCCCGGATGGAGAAGCTGTTCGGCTACCTGCTGGAGCAGATCCGCGACCACGTCGGCAACCCGCGGGACGACCTCACGACCTACCTCGTCAACGCCGAGCTGTACGGCCGCAAGCTGGAGCCGTTCCACGTGGCGGGCACGATGGCGCTGCTGCTCATCGCCGGCATCGACACGACGTGGAGCGCGATCGGCGCCTCGCTGTGGCACCTGGCCAGGACCCCGGCCGACCGCGAGCGCCTGGTCGCCGAGCCCGCCCTGCTTCCGACCGCGATGGAGGAGTTCCTCCGGGCCTACGCGCCGGTCACGATGGCGCGGCTGGTCAAGGAGGACATGCACTGGCGCGGCGTCGACATGAAGGCCGACGACTGGGTCCTGCTGTCGTTCCCGGCGGCCAACCGCGACAAGGCCCAGTTCGACCGGGCCGACGAGGTCGTCATCGACCGCGAGGTCAACCGGCACGCCGCGTTCGGCCTGGGCATCCACCGCTGCGTGGGCTCGCACCTGGCCCGCATGGAACTGCAGGTCGCCCTGGAGGTCTGGCTGGAGCGGTTCCCGGCCTTCGGCCTCGACGACCCGGCCGCGGTGACCTGGGCGACGGGCCAGGTCCGCGGGCCGCGCACGCTCCCGCTCCGCATCGGCTGACCCGCGCCCCGGGACCGGTTCCCTCCCCCGCGCGGGGAACCGGACGGGCCGGAGCGGGTCACGGTGTCCAGGCCGGGTCCCGGCCGATGACGCCGAGCAGGCGGTCGAACTCCGGGGCGTCGTCCGGCACCGCCACCGGCGGGCCGAAGGCGCCGCGCCGCCTGCCCATCTCCACCATCCGCCCGCTGAAGTCCAGGGCGCGGGAGACGGCCTCGGGCTCCGGCTCGTACCGCAGGCCGGTGGCTTTGGCCAGGTCCCAGCCGTGCACCACCATGTCGACGAGGTACATGTGGGCCAGCGTGGTCATCGGCATGCCCATGGCGGGGCTGGTGCCCTCCCACGCCTCGCTCCGCGACCAGACGGCGAGCATGCGCCCGGCCCGCTCGGGGAAGTCGCCCGCGTACGGTCCCTGCTCGACGCGCGGCCCCCCGCGCCCCAGCGACTCGAACAGCTCCGCCACCCACTCCAGGTGGTTGATCAGGCCCTTGACGTCGAACTTCTCGCACGGCGTCGGCGCCCCGAACCACTCCGGCCCCACCGCGCGCACCACGTGCGAGGTGCGTTCGGTGGCGCGCGTCATCAACGGCATCATGTCTTCCATGGCGGCCATGGTGCCTCGCCCGTCCGAGGCGCGGCTTGTAGAAACGCGACAGCGCGGCTGGGTCGACCCGTACGCGGGGCTCGACGCCTTCGACTTCGCCCGTCAGGCGCCGTCGCCCGAGCTCTCGGCGTACGTCGACCACTTCTGGGTCGTCACCTGGGCCGGCCTCGCCGAGCCGTACGAGCAGCGCATCGTCTCGCATCCCACGGTGAACATGACCATCGCCCCGGACTTCCACCGGGTCGCGGGCGTGATCAGGGGCGGGTTCTCCTACACGATGCGGGGCGACGGCCGCGTCCTGGGCACGCGCTTCCGCCCCGGCGGTTTCCGGCCGTTCCTGCGCGGCCCGGTCTGCGAGCTGACCGGCCGTTTCGTGGAGATCGGCGAGATGTACGGCACGGCGGGCGCGACCCTGGTCGAGCGGGTCCTGGCCGAGCCCGACCCCGTCGCCGCCGTCGCGCTCGTCGAGACCTTCCTGCTGCGCCTGGAGCCCGAACCGGACCCGCTGACCGAGGAGGTCGCGGCACTCGTCACGATGGCCGAGAACGACACCTCCATCACCAGGGTCGACCGACTGGCCCACCGATCGGGACGATCGGTGCGCTCGTTGCAGCGGCTGTTCCGCGACCATGTCGGCGTCGGCCCCAAATGGGTGATCCGCCGCTTCCGCCTGCACGAGGCCGCCGAACGCGTCCACCGGGGCCTCGACCTCGCCACACTGGCCGCCGAACTCGGCTACACCGACCAGGCCCACCTCACCCGCGACTTCACCGCCGCCGTCGACATGCCACCCGCCGCCTACGCCCGCCTCAGGAGCGCGTCCCGTCCCTCCCCGGCCGTCGTTTCCGTACAAGACGGCCGCGACGACACCTCCTAACATGGGCGCGGGCACTCCGCCGCGATACGTCGGCGTGGCACCACCGCTCGCTTGCCGATCCGTCCGGCGGCCTCGTCGCCGGGTAATGAGGAGAACAGCACATGCGTGATCTCGTGTATACCGCGTTCGTTTCGCTCGACGGCGTCGTGGACTCGCCGGGCGGGCCGAGCGAAGGCCACCGCAGCGGTGGCTGGGTGGCCAAGGACATCGAGTTCCTGCCCGAGGCGTTCTCACTCAAGGGTGAGGAGCTCGAGGACACGACGGCGCTGATGTTCGGCCGCCGCAGCTACGAGGCGTTCGCACCGTTCTGGCGCGACTCGGAGGACCACGCCGCCTACAGGGAGCTGCCCAAGTACGTGGTCTCGTCCACGCTGCCCGACGACGCCCTCGCCGAGGGGTGGGGGCCGACGACGATCCTGCGCTCGACCGAGGACGTCGCCGAGCTCAAGAAGGGCGAGGGGGGTGCGATCTTCATCCACGGGAGTGCGGAGCTCGCCCGGCGCCTGTCGGACGCGGGCCTGATCGACCGGTACAACCTGCTCGTCTTCCCGGTGCTGCTCGGCGCCGGGAAGAGCCTGTTCAGCAGGGCGGACAGGGACAAGCAGGCGCTGAGCCTGCGGACGTCCGAGGCCTACCCGAACGGTGTCGTCAAGATGATCTACGACGTCGTCGGCTGATCCAGATCCAGAGCGATCGCGCCGCCGGCGCCCTCGCGGAGTTGCCGCACCGTGCGACCGACGTAGCGGCGCAGCGCACGGGCCAGGTGCGGCTCGTCGAAGTACTCGGCCTTGGAGACGACATCGGTGACCGGGGTACCGGCCGCCAGCAGCGCCGAGGCCCCGCGGGCGCGTTCGATCTGCCGTACGGCGCCCCGGGTGAGCCCGGTCGCCGCGCGGAACCGGCGTTCGACGGTGCGTCCCGAGACCACCGGACGCCCGCCCCGGCGGACCTCGGCGACGAGCGGGTCACGGAGCACGGCTCCGGCCCGCACAAGGCGGTCGACCAGGGCCTCGGCGTCGTCGGGGCCGGGCGTCTCCCAGCGGATGCCGTCCAGCCGGAAGGTCCTGCGCGTGGCGTCGGGGAGCCCGACACCACGGTCGACCAGGGCCGGTGCGGGCACGACCCGGGGCCAGGTGCCCACCGCGAACTCGATGCCGAAGAACGTCGCGCCCTCCGGCACCGGCGCGGTGCCGGCCCTGCTCTCGGGGCCGGAGATGGCCGCGTACGCCGTGCCCTCGACCTCCCAGAACACCAGCCCCCAGCACACCGTCGCGACCGAGGTCATCTCCGTGACCCGCTCGCTCGTACAGGTCCACACGGTGTCGACCCAGGGCGAGTCGGACGCGCGATTCTCGAACTTCAGTGTCACGGGAGAAGGATAGGCGTAGTTCGTCGCACACCTGATCGAGCAGCCCCGGCCTTGTGCCGCACCCGCAGCGGCCACTCGGAAGAGGATTCTTCTTCATGAAGAATGATCGGTATGCCTGCTCTGTCCGGTTGGGCCAGGCCGCCGACGTGGGCTGACGCGATCGCGTGCACCTGGTGACACGACCCTCGACCCCAGCCGGCGACGGGGGAACACCTCACGATCCGGCTCACCACCGATGTAACCGTCGATGCCTGGTTGTCGGTGCGGATCAATAGGCTTCGGTCCATGATCGACACCATGTCGCGCAAGGCACGTGAATGAACGTCACCCGGGAGTTGCTCGACCACATCGAGGCAGGTTCGGTCGCGAGTCTCGTCACGTACCTGAACGGTCTCGGCGGCGACGACAAGCGTGCTGTCGCCCGGTCCCTGCCCGCTCACCTGGGCGAACGCCGGCGTTCCGGGTTCGAGGCCGAGCAGCGGGTACGCGAGCCGGCCCCCCTCTACCGTCTGGCCGGAGCGGCCTGCCTGGCGGGAAGCGAACAGGTGGCGAGCTGGCTCGACCGGAGTGAGCTGCGCCGGGTGGAGCCGGAGGCCGACGCCGCGCGTGTCATGTCCGTGCTGGGCGACAGGCCGGAGGTGAACCCGTCCGGGTTTGATGGATAGCTTCCTACTGGGTTTTTGCTGTCGTGACGAGGTTGTGGTTGTGACGGTAGTAGATCGCTTCGAACTCTGCCGGTGGGCGGTGATCGCATGCGGTGTGGAGGCGACGGTGGTTGTACCAGTCGAGGTATTCCAGCGTCGCCAGCTCCACCGTGTCGAGCCCGGTCCAGGGGCCGTGCCGGCGGATCAACTCAGTCTTGAAGATGCCGTTGAAGGACTCGGCTACGGCGTTGTCATACGAATCGCCGCGACTTCCCACCGAGCTGACCGCACCGGCTTCGGCCAGACGCTCGGTATAGCGAATCGACAGATATTTGTCTGGGTTCAAGGGGTCATCGCAACACTGCTGAGCAGCAGTGTTGCGATGACCCCTTGAACCCAAGCAGTACACTTCGTTCGCCTTCAGCGCACACCTGCTCGAAGCGGGTATCGACGCCTCCATCGGGACTGTGGGAGATGCCCTGGACAACGCCCTGATGGAGTCCCAAATCGGCTTGTACAAGACCGAGTTGATCACACCACGCGGGCCCTGGCGCGGTTTGGCCGACGTGGAGTTGGCCACCGCCGAGTGGGTCGACTGGTTCAATCAGCAGCGCATCCACACCGCCATCGGCGATATCCCGCCCGTCGAACACGAAGCCGTTTACTACGCTCAACACCAGCCCGAACCAGCGGCTGGAGTCAGCCCGTAGAGCCTCCACCGAACCCGGATCGCTTCACCAGCGACGTCAACGCCCCCAGGCCGACCAAATCCGTCAGCCGACCCGACCCAGCACCCTTGATCTACTCCGCCACCCGGCGGACGCTACCAGCACAAACCCCCACCTAAACGGCATTGGGATCGAGGGTACGAAGCGCCGCATGCTGGCTACCGTGGCCACCTGATTTTAGGGCCCGAGCGATTCGTTATAGGAGCGTGAATGCAAGTGCGGTATCAGCGGCGCGCATCGCCGTTCTATCGGCTCCTCCTTACGTTGCGTACACGACCGTGAGATCTCTGCAACATGCCAAATGCATGCCGAGCAGATGCACTTTCAAACTAGCCTGTTTGTCTGACAAACCAAATGTTTGTCATCTATGCAGACATATGAGGGAGGAGGTGTCAAAATGGTCGGTATGGTCGGTATGGTCGCCGCGCTGGGTGAGCGCCTGCTGGGCGTTCTTGTTCCTCGGCGGAACGTGCAGGCGCTCTGCAGTGGAGCGGTTTACCAGAACTCGCAGTGCACCAACAGCGGGTGCCCGCTATGGTTCGACAAGCGGGTCTACTACTACCGCTGTCCTAGCGGACGGATTGAGTCGGTGTCAGCGGAGTGCGGGAGCTGCGCTGCCTGATCCAAGAGTGGGTGGTTCGCGTTCGGATACGGAACGCGAACCACCCCGTTGGATTAAACTAATCCAAAACACCGCAAGCGTAGATTCCTAGGCGAAGCAGGGGACATGAGGCTCTCTGTCGAAGTGCGTGGCGTGAGCAAGAGGTACGGACCGCGTCAGGTCTTTGACGGGCTCAATCTAGAGCTATTACCTGGAGTGACCGGTCTGCTCGGACCGAACGGGGCGGGTAAATCCACCCTGATGCGATGTCTGGCATCGACCCTCATGCCCGATGCTGGGCGAGTCCATGTCTTGGGTCTGGACCTTTCTGACCGCGAGCAGCGGCTACAGGCTCGACGCACAATCGGCTACCTACCGCAGGAGCTCGGCCTGTACCCGCAGTTCAGCGTTTCCTCGCTGGTCGACTACGTCGCCATACTCAATGAGATCACCGATCGGCGCCAACGTCGGCGTGAGGTCGAACGAGTTCTGGAAGAGGTAGATCTTCTCACTGAACGGAAGAGCAAGGTTCGCAGGCTGTCAGGAGGGATGAAACAGCGCCTTGGCATCGCGATCGCGCTGATCGGAAATCCGCAGTTTCTCATCCTTGATGAGCCAATGGTGGGCCTCGACCCGGAGCAGCGGATGCGCTTCCGCGGACTGCTCTCCCGGCTGGGCGAGAACCGAATCGTCTTGTTGTCCACACACCAGACCGAGGATGTCGCGGCGCTATGTCAACGGGTGTTGGTGATGCAGGCCGGCACGTTTCTCTTCGATGGACCACCTCATCAGATCGCCAATCAAGCCACAGGCCAGGTTTGGCTTTCGGCCTACCCTTCGGCTGAGGGGCAAGCCGGTTGGCGCGCGGCTGACGGTCGATACAGGGTGGTCGGTGCTCCTCCGCTCGACGCCGAACCTGCCGAGCCCACAGTCGAAGACGGCTATCTCGTTCTGCTGAACGCGAGGGCGGAGAAAATCATATGAGCCGGGTCGCTCAACAGCTCGCCCTGTTCGAGCTCAAGCTCATGTTGCGTAACCCGATCCTTTGGGCGTCGGCGGGTGTCATGCTCGCTTGGCGCACCGTCGCCACATGGAGTTTCGAACCTGCCTGGCATCTCGAGACTGTGCAGACGGCGACGGCGGCCCTGCTTGTGGGAGCGGCAGCGGTGGTTGTCACGTCGATGGTCACCATGCGCGACAGCCGCCCACAGACGGCGGAGTTGTTCTCGGCGCTACCAACCGGCCAGCCGGTCCGTACTGTGGCGGTGGTCGTTGCCGGGCCGATCGCAGCTGGACTCGTAGTCGCATTGGTCTCTGTGCTCCACTTCGTCAGTCTCCTTGGGGGTACACCGGCAGGGCGCTTCGATGCGTATGAGGTCCTCACTGGTGTCATGGTGGCCGCGTTGATGGCGGCTCTCGGCGTGGCGCTGACCCGATGGGCGCCAACGCTAATCATAGCCCCTGTCCTCATTGTTGCTTTGGTATGGGCGATATTTCAGTTCGGGCGTAATTGGCTGATGCCTGTCGTGCCCATCGCGAGTGCCCCGGGCGATATCAGCAGACCCTCCGGTTGGCATCTCGGCTATGTGACCGCGTTAGTAATTCTGGTGGCGGCGCTCGCACTGATGCGCCACGGAATACAACCAGCCCGTACAGGTATCGCCGGCGTCGCCGCCGTGGCCGTCGGCCTGACGGGCTGGTCCACCGTAAGCCAGCCGGAGGCGAATGAACGTGAGACGGTCAAAGCCTCAACCACTTACGTCTGTCAGCGACTCGGCACCGTCGAATACTGCGCTTATCCACTCTTCACACGATGGATTTCCATTTGGCAGGGGGCAGTCGATCCGGTCGTGCAGGGCGTTCCTCCTAAGCTACGCGCGCATTTGCCACGCGTAATCCAGTTGCCCGGCGAGGAGAGCCTGACCGGGACCAACCTGAAGAGCACGATTATGGTGACGCTCCAATGGGGCAGGAACGGTGGTGAGGCCGCCGACCGGCGCTCTTTGGCTTCGAGGATGGCAGCAGCTGCGATCGGGTTGCCTGGTGGCTATCTCGCCGTTCACAATTGTGACCTGCGTGGGCAAGCAAGGTCGATCATCGCGATCTGGCTCGCCATGAGGGCTGGAGAGCCGCCGGCGAGATTTCAGCAAAGCCCCTTTGACGAGGGCCCGAACACGGTTGTTTACCAGGCTTCCGACCTAGGAATCATAGACTTCGGGGACGAAGAGCTTCACTACGCGCGTCGCCTGTTGGCCATGCCCATGGCCGAACGCCGGATCTGGGCCAACTGGGACCGCTTGGCTTCCCCCAAGACGAGTATTGCCGAGGCCCTGCCGTTGCTGGGCCTTAGGTCAGAGGTTCCGAGCGAGCGGCCAAGGGAGCAACCATGTCGTTGATGCGGGTGGTCGTGGTATTAGTACGGCCACTGGTCTCGGCCGTGGACTGGATCCCACTGGCAGTCGCAGCGGCGGTTTCCTTGGGCCTTTCCGCAGTAGCGGTTATCGCCTCGGATCCTGCACCAGAGAGTCGCATCATGAATGTGACGATTTCTCTGCGGATCTCAGCTGTTCTCCTTGGCGCCGCCGCAGGGTTCGCCCTGGTGGACCGAATGACGCAAACCATCGCTGCGACCCCGGTTCCGCGCTGGGTGCGGCAATGGACAAGGACCGTGCTGGCTCTCGTCGTCGCAGGCACTGGATGGCTTGTCGTCCTACTGCCCATCTGGGCGATCTTCTCCGACGGGACAGCACTTCCCCTGACTGACCTCATATTGGAAGCCGCTGTTTGCATTCTTACGGCACTTATGTGTGCATCTTTGGTAGTACGGCGGAGTTCGGACCGCAGCGCTGGTGTGATCGGTGCGACGATCTTCATGCTTTTAGGAGCAGGCACGTTGTTCCTGACTGGATCCCTGTGGCCATGGCCGTGGATTAACGATCCGGAATGGACAAATGTGCATATTGGGTGGCTCGCGGCCCTCCCGATGCCTTGTGTCCTCTTGGCATTCGGTAACCGCGACATTCTCCGCAGGTAACACCGAGGGAGAGAGGGTACCGTGCACTACGTTCTGCTGAGTTGTCGATTTCTAATCGCTCTAACTTTCGCCGCTTCGGTGTTAGGAAAAATTAGAGGCAAAGTAGCATATCGTGGCTTCGTGGCCGCCACGCAAAGACTAGCGCCCACCCTGCCCACTCGTGTGACAGCGCTGGCCGTCATTGCCGCAGAGATCCTGATCATATTTCTTTTGGTAGCCCAGGTGACCTTATCATATGGATTCATCGCAGCCGCTCTGCTTTTCGTGACATTCACCTTCTCATTGGTGAAGGCGCGGCTTCGTGGAGACGAGGAGTCGTGTCACTGCTTTGGAAAGTCAACGGAACCGATCGGAGTCGCGCATATCGCTCGGAACATCATCTTAATAGTCGTGAGTTGCTGTGGAGCAGTGCTGAGCCTGCTTTCGCAGACCTCATCTATCTCATACGAGGCGGGAGGTGTCGGCGCAGCTTTTATTGCTGCTTTTATAGGCGCTACTGTAATCGTACTGTCTGACGACATTTCCTTCCTTCTTAAAAATTAACTAGCTTCTGAATGGAGCTTAGGAAGATGATCGCGTTGACGCTAGCCTTAGCTGTAGCATCCATATTGCTCTGCGTATTTAATCTTGTGCTTACTGCGGGAGTCATTCGCCGGCTGCGAGAGCATGCAGAGCAGCTTTCCAGCCTCGCCGGAGTTCCACGGCTCGACACCATGCAGCCAGCGAATGGCCGCATAGGCTTTTTCGAGGCCGTGACCACGAAAGGCGTCGCCATCTGTCGGTCGGACCTGAAGGGGCATATGCTCGTGGGAGCTTTTGCGGAGGGATGCCCCATGTGCGAGAAAGCGCTGCCCGAGTTCGTCCAGTACGCCAAGGAATTTCCTGGCGGACGCGATCAGGTGATGACAGTGCTCCTCGGCGATTCTTCTAGACTCGAAAAGGAATCTGCACAGCTCGAACCAGTGGCGCAAGTGATCTTAGAAGAGCGGTCCGGGACCATGTCTGCCGCTCTCGGTATTCAAGGATATCCCGCAATCGGGGTTCTAAATGCCGATATTGGAGTGATCCTTGTGGCGGGGACAGGGGTGGAACATGTCCAACGATTCACCTCCACCCATTAAGAGAAGAATGTTAGGTGCAAAAGAGTCTCTCGCATTGGCCTGGCAGGCTGGCCGCCGGTTGCTTTTGGCCTTGGTGGTATCAGCCCTCGCAGGTGGACTGTTACCACTCGCAGTAGCGTGGCTGACTAAGGTCATCCTAGATTCCCTGCAGATCGGTCGTCCCGGTACCTTTGTAGTTTGGACGGCGGTCGGATTGGCAGCGGCAGGTCTAATCGCTGGTGTCCTGCCGTATGGGGTCCAGTACATTCAGCAGGAGATTGAGCGGCGCGTCGGGCTGGCGGCACAGGACCGGTTGTTCACTGCGACAGAAGGATTCATTGGACTAGCGCGGTTCGAGGATCCGGTCTTCGCCGATCGGCTCAGGCTGGCGCAGCAACATGGCGGGGCTACCCCAGGTCTCCTTGCGGTCGGTTTGCTGTCGATGGCACGTACAGCCCTCAGCGGCTTCGGGTTTCTTGGCCTGCTGATCCTACTGGCTCCCTGGTTGCCGCTCTTGGTGCTCCTTGCTGCGGCCCCGTCGTTGGTAGCCGAAGTTCGTCATGCACGTCGTAAAGCTGCCGTGGCCTGGCGTCTCGGTCCCACCGAGCGACGTGAGATTTTCTATCAGGAGCTGCTTTCTGATAGTCAGGCCGCGAAAGAGGTTAGGCTCTTTGGCTTGGGGGCGCACTTTCGTGCAAAAATGCTGAGCGAGCGGCGTCAGAGCAATGCGCAACGGGAACGGCTTGATCGCCGGGAACTTTTTCTTCAGTCGTTAATCGGTGCATTAACCGGCATTATCGGCGGCGGCGCACTCCTATGGAGCGTGAACGCGGCATTGAATGGGCAGATAAGTATTGGCGATGTGTCACTCGTGGTCGCGGCTCTGGCGGCTCTGCAATCGGCGGCGATCGCGCTAGTGCGGGAGGCAGCAAAGTGCCATTCGCAACTACTGCTGTTCAGGCATTACCTCGATGTGGTCGGAGCTCCACAAGATCTTCCTCTTCTGCCTGATCCTGTGGCTGTGCCCGCTCTGTGTCAAGGTATCGAGTTTCGTAACGTTTGGTTCCGCTACACTCCCGATCAACCGTGGGTCCTACGTGGTGTCAGCTTCCGAATTAATTTTGGATCTTCTCTTGGAGTTGTCGGAAAAAATGGAGCTGGAAAGTCTACACTAGTGAAGTTGATGTTACGGATGTACGACCCAGACCAGGGGGCGATCTTCTGGGATGGAGTAGATATACGAGATGTGGACCCAGCTGAATTGCGAAAGTGTATTGGCGCTGTCTTCCAGGACTTTATGTGCTATGACCTATCGGCTGCTGACAATATAGGCTTAGGTGATCTTGAATGTCTGCAAGATGACATTGAAAAGGCTTCCCGTAAGGCTGGCGCGATTGATTTTATTTCAAAGCTTCCCCATGGCTATAATACAATGCTCTCTCGAATCTTCTTTCAGGGTGACCAGAGGGACGACGGACTAGGCGTAACTTTGTCAGGGGGGCAGTGGCAACGGTTGGCGCTCGCTCGCGCATATCTACGAGACGACCGCGATCTACTTATCCTTGATGAGCCGAGCTCCGGTCTAGATGCAGAGGCAGAGTACGAGATCCATCAGGCACTCAAAAAGCACCGTTTCGGGCGGAGCTGTCTGATGATCTCTCATCGCTTAGGGGCCCTTCGCGATGCCGATAGGCTTATTGTGCTCGATGGGGGGCGCATCGTAGAATCCGGTTCTCACGAGGAATTAATCGCCAAAACCGGCCTGTATGCACGTCTGTTTGGCATGCAAGCACGCGGCTATGCAGAAAGCACGGGAAACCAGTGCTAATTGCTGTGTCGGCCGGTTTGGTGATCATGATCGGCGTGCTTCTCTGGTTACGCCGTCACTTCACGCTGGTGAGGGTCGTTGGGGAAAGCATGATGCCATCCTTTAGACATGGAGAGGAACTTCTGGTACACCGGACGCCTCCGCACCGTATTCGGACGGGCGACGTGGTGGTGTTCCATAGCGCCATCTCTCTACCTACCCAGGAAACCGCGGCTTTCGGGGATCAACACATTGTTGTTCCGGTGTGGTTGCTGAAACGTGTGGTGGCCTTGCCCGGCGATGATATCCCACCGCTGAAGGTTAAACTCGAAGAGTCGGTCGTACCTGCCGGGTCGGTGATCGTCTTCGGCGATAACGCAGAAGTCAGTTCTGACTCTCGTCAATTCGGCTTTTATCCTCTCTATGAAATCCACGGTCGAGTTATGTGCCGGTTTCGCGCAAAGCGATCAGGTGTAAGCTCCTAACAGCTCGTTTCAAAATGAGCGGTGTGTCGGCTGGTGACGGCAGACTCAAGC
>NZ_JBFABE010000080.1:0-36265 GCF_040640155.1 Streptosporangium sp. NPDC023615 | reverse complement strand
GCCCTGGCCGACCGGCTGGAGGTGGCGTTCCGGCTGCCCGACGGGCGGGTCCGGCGGGCCGTCGGCGAGTACACGGCGGTGATCTCGGCGGACGACGAGGTCGAGCTGTCGTGGTGGCACGGGGACAGGAGACTGAAGGGGATCCCGGCGGCGGTCAGGCGCGAGCACCCCGAGGAGGCCGGGCGGCTGCGCGAGCTGGCCGCGCTCGCCGCGCGGCGTCAGGCCACCCTGATCAGGGCGCTGGAGGCCGGATGCACCGCCGGGACGGCTCCGCCGTACCGGCGGCTGGAGGGGCACCCCGTCACCGACCGGCTGATCTGGGAGTTCGAGGTCGCGCCCGGGGTGTGGCGGGCCGAACTGGGGTTGAGCGTGCCGGACGTGCCGGTGCGGCTGTGGCACCCGGCGCGCGCGTCCGAGGAGGAGGTGCGCGCCTGGCGGGAGGTGGTACGGGACCGGGAGGTTCGCCAACCCTACAAGCAGGCCTTCCGCGAGGTCTACCTGCTCACCCCCGCCGAGGAGGAGACCGCGACCTGCTCGGACCGGTTCGCCGGGCGCGTGGTGGACTACCGCAGGCTCCGCGCGCTGTTCAGGCGCCGAGGCTGGCGGTCCGACTTCCTGGGGCACTGGGAGAGCGGCGGGGAGGCCGTGCGGACGCTGGCCGCCGGGCGGTGGCGGACGGCACTGCACCACTGCCTGCACGACGAGAACCACGCCGGCATCGGCCAGGTCGACTTCCGGCGGGCGGTCGAGGGCGGGTGGGAGCCGGCGCCGCTGACGGAGGTCCCGGCTCCGGTGTTCAGCGAGGCCATGCGCGACGTCGACCTGTTCGTGACCGCCGCCTCGATCACGGTCGGTCCCGGTGAGCCGCCCCCGGGGGCGCCCCTAGCATGACCCCCACGGGTGTCGCCGCCCCCGCGAGCCTCCCCGCGCGCGCCGTGGCCGGGCCCCCGAGCTCCACGAACCGGAGCGGGGTGAAGGAAGTCGGACGTACCGCTCGAAGCTGGTTAGATCAAGCCGGGTGACGCCGGCGGAGACCGCGAAGGCGGTCCCGCACGACAGATGGAGACGACGAGCATGGCCACGAGCACGGACCCGCGGTCGCCCGCGCCGCACGCCGCCGACGGGCACGACCTGATCCGCGTGCACGGCGCGCGCGTGAACAACCTCAAGGACGTCAGCGTCGAGATCCCGAAGCGCCGGCTGACGGTGTTCACCGGCGTCTCCGGCTCGGGCAAGAGCTCGCTGGTGTTCAGCACGATCGCCGCGGAGTCGCAGCGGCTGATCAACGAGACCTACAGCGCCTTCGTGCAGGGCTTCATGCCGACGCTGGCACGGCCCGAGGTGGACGTGCTCGACGGCCTGACGACCGCGATCATCGTCGACCAGCAGCGGATGGGCTCCGACCCCCGCTCCACCGTCGGCACCGCCACCGACGCCAACGCGATGCTGCGCATCCTCTTCAGCCGGCTCGGACAGCCCCACATCGGCTCGCCCCAGGCGTTCTCCTTCAACATCCCCACGGTCCGGGCGAGCGGTGCGATCACCGTCGAACGTGGCGCCCAGAAGACCGAGAGGGCGACCTTCACCCGTATCGGCGGCATGTGCACGCGCTGCGAGGGCCGGGGCGCGGTCACCGATCTCGACCTCTCCCAGCTCTACGACGACTCCAAGTCGCTCGCCGAGGGCGCCTTCACCATTCCCGGCTGGAAGTCGGACAGCTTCTGGACCGTACGGACCTACGCCGAGTCGGGCTTCGTCGACCCGGACAAGCCCATCCGCGACTACACCGAGAAGGAGCTCCACGACTTCCTCTACAGGGAGCCGGTCAAGGTGAAGGTCGACGGCGTCAACCTGACCTACGAGGGGCTGATCCCGAAGATCCAGAAGTCGTTCCTGTCCAAGGACCGGGAGGCGATGCAGCCGCACATCCGGGCGTTCGTGGACCGGGCGGTCACCTTCACGACCTGTCCCGAGTGCGAGGGCACCCGGCTCAGCCAGGAGGCCCGCTCCTCGCGGATCGGGGGCGTCAACATCGCCGACGCCTGTGCGATGCAGATCAGCGACCTCGCCGGGTGGATCGGCGGCCTCGACGAGCCGTCGGTCGCGCCGTTGCTCGCCGCGCTGCGGCACACCCTGGACTCGTTCGTGGAGATCGGGCTGGGCTACCTCTCGCTCGACCGGCCGTCGGGCACGCTGTCGGGCGGTGAGGCGCAGCGCGTCAAGATGATCCGCCATCTCGGCTCCGCGCTGACCGACGTGACCTACGTCTTCGACGAGCCCACCATCGGCCTGCACCCCCACGACATCCAGCGGATGAACGACCTGCTGCTGCGGCTGCGGGACAAGGGCAACACGGTGCTCGTCGTCGAGCACAAGCCGGAGGCGATCGTGATCGCCGACCACGTCGTCGACATCGGCCCGGGCGCCGGCACGGCGGGCGGCACCATCTGCTTCGAGGGCAGCGTCGAGGGCCTGCGGGCCAGCGGCACCGTCACCGGCCGCCACCTCGACGACCGCGCCGTCCTCAAGGAGACGGTGCGGACCCCCAAGGGCGTGCTGGAGATCCGCGGCGCCGACCGTCACAACCTGCGGAGCGTCGACGTCGACATCCCGCTCGGCGTGCTGTGCGTCGTCACCGGCGTCGCCGGTTCCGGCAAGAGCTCGCTGATCCACGGTTCGATCCCCGCCGGGGCGGGTGTGGTGTCGGTCGACCAGTCACCCATCCGCGGCTCGCGGCGCAGCAACCCGGCGACGTACACCGGGCTGCTGGACCCGATCCGCAAGGCGTTCGCGAAGGCGAACGGCGTGAAGCCGGCGCTGTTCAGCGCCAACTCCGAGGGGGCCTGCCCCACCTGCAACGGCGCCGGCGTCATCTACATGGACCTGGGGATGATGGCCGGTGTCGCCACCACCTGCGAGGAGTGCGAGGGCAAGCGGTTCCACGCGTCGGTGCTGGAGCACCGTCTCGGCGGTCGCGACATCAGCGAGGTGCTCGCCATGTCGGTGATCGAGGCCCGGGAGTTCTTCGGCGCCGGTGAGGCGCGCACCCCGGCCGCGCACGCCGTCCTCGGCCGGCTCGCCGACGTCGGGCTCGGCTACCTCAGGCTCGGCCAGCCGCTCACCACGCTGTCCGGCGGCGAGCGGCAGCGGCTCAAGCTGGCCACCCACATGGCCGACAAGGGCGGCGTCTACGTCCTCGACGAGCCGACCACCGGCCTGCACCTCGCCGACGTCGAGCAGCTGCTCGGCCTGCTCGACCGGCTCGTCGAGTCCGGCACGTCGGTCATCGTCATCGAGCACCACCAGGCGGTCATGGCGCACGCCGACTGGATCATCGACCTCGGTCCCGGCGCCGGCCACGACGGGGGCCGGATCGTCTTCGAGGGCACCCCGGCCGACCTGGTCGCCGCCCGCTCCACCCTCACCGGCGAGCACCTGGCGGCCTACGTCGGCGTGGAGGCGGCTTCCTGACGTCCGCGCCGGGCGGCGGGATCGCGGCGAGCGGCGCGCCCGGGGGCGCCCTCGTCGCGGTCCGCCCGCGGAGCGATCCCCCGGGGACGCGATCCCCACGGACGCGATCCCACGGACGCGGCCCGCCCGGGGAAGCGGTCCGCTCAGGGAGACGGCCCCCTCGCGGACGCGGCCGCTCAGGGACGCGGTCGACTCAAGGACGCGATCGCCTCAAGGACGCGGTCCACCGGCGGATACGTGACCGACGGCCGGCCGAGCCGCCGCTGATACACCGCTTCGGCGGGGTTGACATCCGCGTCGCCCAAGGTGGCTCCCATGAGAGCCCGTCGTCCTGCCACCGCCCCGACGAGCGGCACCGCCCCGCTCGGTCCGGCCCCGCTCGCCCTGCTCACCCTGGTCCTGACCGGCCTGGTCCTGACCGGTCTGATCCTGTCGAGCCTCGTCCTGCCCGGTCTCGTCCTGCCCGGTCCGGGGAACGGCGGGCCCGTGACGGACGCCGACGCCTTACCCTGGCCGCGGGAGGGCCAGGCCGCCGTCGAGATCGAAGGGAAGGGTGTCCTCGGCGTCAGGGGCGCCCGGACGCCGGTGCCGATCGCGAGCCTCGCCAAGGTGATGACGGCCTACGTGATCCTCGAAGAGCATCCCCTCAAGGGGAACCGGAGCGGCCCGCTCATCACGATCGACGCCACGGCCGAGCGGGAGAGCTCCTCCCCCGACGAGTCGACCGTCTACGTCATCCGGGGCCGGAGCTACACCCAGCGGCAGTTGCTGCAGCTCATGCTGATCCGCTCGGGCAACAACATCGCCCGGCTGCTGGCCCGCTGGGACGCGGGCGGTCAGGCCGCCTTCGTCGTGAAGATGAACCGGACCGCCGCCGCCCTGGGCATGACCGACACCGTCTACACCGGCGCCAGCGGCTACGAGGACACCACCCGCAGCACCGCGGCCGACCAGCTGAAACTGGCCCGCGCGGCCATGGGGGACCCGGTGCTGCGCGCCATCGTCGCCACGAGGGAGACCACCGTCCCCGGCATCCCCGGCACGATCTCCAACACCAACACGCTGCTCGGCACGTCGGGCGTGATCGGCCTCAAGACGGGTTCCAGCACCGCCGCGGGAGGGAACCTGATGTGGGCGGCACGAAGCGGGCGGCGCCTGATCCTCGGCGTCGTCCTGCACCAGCGCGCGGGCTCGCCGCCCGCGCGGGGGCTGGGGGCCGCCCTCGACGCCTCCGGGAGGCTCGTCGCGGCGATTCAGCGGGACATGTGAGAGCCCGCCGGCGGGCACGGCGGCCCCCGGAGGCGGGGCTAGCGGTCCGGTGGCGGGTCGGGCAGGGTGACGGTGACGCTCGCGCCGCCGCCGGGGGGATTGGCGAACCGGACGGCCGCGCCGATGACGCGGGCGTGACCGAGCACGATGGTCAGGCCGAGCCCGTGCCCCTGCCCCCGTTCGGCCCGTCCCGTGCGGAAGCGCTGCGCCCGACCGTCGTTCAGGTCCGCGAGAAGAGCGGGAGGGAAACCGGGGCCGTGGTCGCGGACGACGACCCGGCGGGGACCCACGGTGATCTCCACCGGGGCGGCGCCGTGCGCGCGGGCGTTGAGGACCAGGTTGGCGACGATCCGCTCCAGGCGCCGCGGGTCGGTGACGACCGTCGCGCCGCCCCCGCCGCCCCCGCCGCCCCCGCCGCCCCCGCCGCCCCCGCCGTCGACCGCGTCACCCCCGTCGCCGGCGGTGGTACGCAGGTCGGCGGGCACGCCGAGGCGGTGCAGCGACTCGCGGACCAGATCGGCCAGCGGCACCGGCTGCCGGTCGGGCCGTTCCTCCCCGGCGTCCAGGCGGGATATCTCCAGCAGGTCGTCGACCAGGCCGCGCAGCACGTCGATCCGGTCGCGGACCAGGTCGGTGGCCTGCCCCTCGGGCAGCAACCGGCCCGCGGTCAGCAGGCCCATCAGCGGGGTACGAAGATCGTGTGCGACATCGGCCGTGAAGCGCTGCTCGGCCAGCAGCCGCCGCTGCAGGCCGGTGGCCATGGAGTTGAGGGCGGCACAGATGTCGGCGATCTCGTCCCGGCCACCCGTGTCGGCGCGGGCGTCCAGGTCTCCCTCGGCGATCCGGCGGGCGGTACGGGCGACCCGCCGCAGCCTCCGGTTGGGCAGTTCGGCCACCAGTACCGACAGCGGCACCACCCCGGCCAGGGCGAGCAGCCCGGCCTTGACCATGTCGCGATCCAGCGCGTACAGACTGCGCAGCTCTGAGCCCATCGAGATCTGTACGCGCACCGCCTGGCGGCCGTCGCCGCCGTAGGGCCGGGCGGCCCACATCCACGGTTCGTCCCGTTGATCGACCCCGTACCAGGTCACCGGCCGGTCGGGACGCAGCCGGCCCGCCAGGGCGGCCGGGAGCTGCCCGACGTCCACCACGTCGAGGGCCGTGGACCGGTCGATGGCCTGCAGGGCGTAATCCTCTCCCGCGTCCAGGTTGCGCTGCCAGGTCGACCGGTGCACCAGGAGACCGACCACGGTGGCGACGGCGACGGCGGCGAGCGTGACGAGGGCGGCGATCTTCCAGCGCAGCGAGGCCGGATTCACGTGCCGCAGAGCTTGTAGCCGAATCCCCGGACCGTCTCGATGCGATCGGCGCCGATCTTCCTTCGCAGGCGCTGCACGCACAGGTCGACCACGCGGCTGTCGCCGTCCCAGCCGTAGTCCCACACGCTGCGCAGCAGCGTCGCCCGCTCCAGCACGATGCCGGGGTGGGCGGCGAACTCCAGCAGCAGCCGCAGCTCGGTCGGGGCCAGCTCGACGCGCTGCCCGGCCCGCCGTACCTCCAGCGCGGCGGTGTCGACGCTCAGCTCGCCGAAGGTCAGCACCTCGCCCGCCGGGGCCTGTCCCGTCGCGGGCCGGGCGAAGGTGGCGCGGCGCAGCAGTGACCGGATCCTGGCCACGAGCACCGGCAGGTCGACCGGTTTGACCACGTAGTCGTCGGCGCCGCCCTCAAGGCCGGCGACGACGTCCAGGCCGTCGCCGCGGGCCGACATCATGAGGATCGGCACCTGGCTGGTCTCCCGGATCCTGCGGCACACGCTGATGCCGTCCAGGCCGGGCAGCATCACGTCGATCAGCAGCAGGTCGTGGTCGCCCGCCCGGGCCGCCTCCAGGCCGTCCAGCCCGTCGGCGGCGGTGCTCACCCGGTAGCCGTAGCGCTCCAGGGCCAGGCCGACCGACGTACGGATCACCGCGTCATCCTCGACGAACAGCAGGGACGTCATCAGGACACCCTATATCCACCTAGATGTACGAATTTCCTCTTGGGTGTCCCGCTCCGGGCGATCCCCGGCCCTCCCGGCCCTCCCGGCCCTCACCGATCTTCCTGGTCTCCCCTGGCCTCTTCGGCGGGTAATCCCGAAGGTGCCCGGTCGCACCGGCGTCGTCCTCGCGCCGGCCTCACCGGCCGCACAGTGATCACGCGGTGAGGGGCGCGCGGTTTGTCCCTCCCGTAACGGGAGGGTCTACCGTCCCGGGTCATGAGAATCATCGTGCACGACACGGCGTCCGCCATGGCCGACCTCCTGCGGCGCCCGCCGGAGGAGCGGCCCGACGCCCTGCGGGACCTGCTCGCCCCCCTGCAGAGCGTCATGTCCGTGGTGGGTCACGGGGACATCGTCGAGCTGCACCAAAGGGGCAGCGGTTTCCGCATCGATCGCGAGGACCCGCGCTACCCGGAGGCCCTGGAGCGGATGCGCGAGGCGGGGGTGTGGGACGAGATCGAGAACCGCCTCACCGCGGCGTGGGAGCGGCTGAGCGACGCGGCACCCGGAGTCAGGAGCGCCGAGACCGTGCACGTCGTCCTGGTGCTCGGCAACCCCGACGAGGATCTCCTGACGGGCCTCAACTCCGGTTACTTCGGCATGGGCGGCATCCCGGGAGGGATCCATCTGACGATGTGGCCCACCGCGACCAGCCTGGCGAAGATCGGCCACGCCGCCGCACACGAACTCCACCACAACGTGCGCTACGCCAACGTGACCTGGAACCCCGTGAAGGTCACGGTGGGTGAGCAGGTCGTGGCCGAGGGGCTGGCCGAGGCGTTCGTACGGGAACTGTCGGGAGAGGAGGCCATGGGCCCCTGGGCGACGACGCTGACCGGCGCGGCGCTGGACGAGGCCTACGAGAAGGTCGTGGCCGGGATCGACGTGGCCGGGATGCAGAACCTGTCCGCGTACGTGCACGGCGACACCACCGCGCGGCACATGGGACAGGAACCCGTCGGGCTGCCGGACTTCGCCGGGTACGCGGTCGGCCTCAGGATCGTGGACGCCCACCTGGCGGCCTCCGGCCTGACCGCCGCCCAGAGCGTCGCGCTGCCGGCCCGCGACATCCTCGTGAACGCGGGCGTGCCGACCAGCGCGTGACGCCCTTCGCGACCCCCGCCGGTCACGCCGGTCACGCCGGTCACGCCGGTCACGCGGACCACGCGACGAGGCCTCGGGCGGCGACCGGCGCGTCCGGGTCCGGGTCCGGGTCCGGGTCCGGGTCCGGGTCCGGGCAAGGGTCCGGGCAAGGGGCGCCGCGCGGGGTGCCGGGTGAGCGGCACTGGGACACTGGTCCGGTGACGAGTGACGACCGCGAGCGGGAACCGGCCACCACCGGGCGGGACGCCGGGCCACCCGGCCCCGACGGCCTCACCGTCGGCCGGACGGCGGCGCTGGTCGGGGTCAGTGTGCGGACCCTGCACCACTGGGACGAGATCGGCCTGGTGTGCCCGAGCGAGCGCACCTGGGCGGGCTACCGGGTGTACTCGGGCGACGACGTCACCCGCATCCACAGCGTCCTCGTCTACAGGGAGCTCGGCCTCCCGCTCGCCGAGATCGGCCGCATCCTCGACGACCCGGACGCCGACGCGCGCCACCACCTGCGCCGGCAGCGGTCACAGCTCGCGGAACGCATCTCCCGGCTGCAGACGATGGTCGGCGCCGTCGACCGCATGCTGGAGGCGTCGCGGCCCGGGATACGGCTGACCCCGGAGGAGCAGGTCGAGATCTTCGGCGCCGACTGGCGGCCCGCCCTGGCCGAGGAGGCCGAGGAGCGCTGGGGCGACAGCGCGCAGTGGGCGCAGTACGCCCGGCGGGCCGCCGCGATGACAGCGCGGGACTGGCAAGAGGTCATGGCCGCGACCGAGGCCCTGAACGCCGATCTCGCCGCCGCGCGGCGCGCCGGCGTCGCGCCGGGTTCCGACGAGGCCAACGCCCTGGCGGAGCGGCACCGCGCGTCGATCGCCGGGTACTTCGACTGCACGCACGCGATGCAGGCCTGCCTCGGGCGGACGTACGCCGACGATCCCGGATACGCCGGGACCTACGACGCGCTCGAACCGGGCCTGGCCGTCTGGCTGCGCGATGTGATCTTCGCGAACGCCCGGGTCCACGGGGTCGACCCGGAGTCCGCGACGTGGGAGTGACCGCGCCGGGCGGCGCGGGCGGCGCGGGCGCGGCACCCGGTGCCGTGCCCGCGTCGTCGCCCGTGGCGGGGCGTCAGGCGGTGAAGGCGTCCTTGATCTTCTTGCCGGCGTCCTTCACCTTCTCGCCCGCCTGCTTGAGACCTCCCGAGGCCTGATCGGCCCGCCCTTCGGCCTGAAGCCGCTCATCACCGGTGGCGTGCCCGAGGTTCTCCTTGACCCGGCCCTTGAGCTCTTCGGCCTTGTGGGAGATCTTGTCGTCGAGGCCCATGGTGACCCCCTCCGTCGGATGGGACGTTCGCTTCCTTCCCGGTGCTCCTGTCCCGGTGACGCTGCGCCAAACCCCCGGCCCGGCGCGCCGGTGAACCGCCCCGCCCGCCGGGCGAACGGGCGCCCGGCGGCGTGGACGGCGCGCGACCTCGGCGGCGCCCGCCCGGGAGGTCCGACGGGGCCGCCGGAGCCGAGCCCTCCTCAGCGCCGAACAGATCACTGGCCGTCCGTGTAGGCTTCGACGGCTTTTCCCGCCGACGACGAGGATGTGCCCTCACATGCGTCCCATCGACCTGGCGCGTGAGCACGGCCTGTCCACGCAGGCGGTGCGCAACTACGAGGAGGCCGGGATCCTGCCTCCGGCCGAGCGCTCGCCGCACGGCTACCGCCGCTACGCCCCGCGCCACGCGGCGGCGTTGCGCGCCTTCCTGGCGCTGATCCCGGCGCACGGCCACGCGGCCGCGGGAGCGATCATGCGGGCCGTGAACGCCGGCGCGGTCGAGGAGGCGCTGCGGCTGATCGACGAGAGCCACGCGCAGCTGGCCGACGACCGGCACACGCTGGAGGACGTGGAGCGGGCGCTGCGCGATCTGGCGCCGCCACGCGAGCCCGAGGCGGGCGTGACGTTCATCGGGCCGCTGGCGCGCAGGCTCGGCGTCCGGCCGGCGACGCTGCGCGCGTGGGAGCGGGCCGAGCTGATCACGCCCCGGCGCGACCCGCGCACCGGCTACCGCGTCTACACCTCCTCCGACGTGCGCGACGTGCTGCTGGCCCACCAGCTGCGCAGGGGCGGGCACGGGCTGGAACAGATCGCGCGCGTGCTGGAGCGCGTGCGCGCGGCCGGCGGGCCCGAGCCCCTGCAGGCGACGCTGCGGCAGTGGCGCGACCGGCTGACGGCGCGGGGCCTGGCGATGCTGGCGGGCGCGGCGGCGCTCGGCGCCTGCCTGGAGAGGCCGTAGCACCCGCGGGGACCCGCTCGTGGGACGATGGTCCACGCGTCCGAGACCGCGTCGGCCGTACCCCATCCACCCGGCGGGCGCGTTTGTTCGAGCCCCACAACTCCGGCCGCGAAAGACGCGCCGTCCCCACCATTCCGGTGGCCGGGGACAGCCGAGAGGATGTAGCCCCGTTGGGGCGGGGACGACCGCCGTGTTCACCGCCTCCGAAAGGCCCGCTCAGTGTTCAGTCGTGTCGCCATCGTCAACCGCGGTGAAGCCGCCATGCGGCTCATCCACGCCGTCAGGGACCTAGCCGCCGAGACGGGGACACGGATCGAGACCGTCGCGCTGTACACCGACTCCGACCGGACGGCGACCTTCGTCCGCGAGGCCGACCTCGCCTACGACCTGGGCCCCGCCGCCAACCGGCCCTACCTCGACCACGCGGTCCTGCGCAGGGCCCTGGTCGAGACCGGCGCGGACGCCGCCTGGGTCGGCTGGGGCTTCGTGGCCGAGGACCCGGCGTTCGCCGAGCTGTGCGCCGAGATCGGCGTGACGTTCGTCGGCCCGAGCGCCGAGGCGATGCGCAAGCTGGGCGACAAGATCGGCTCGAAGCTGATCGCCGAGCAGGTCGGCGTGCCCGTCGCGCCGTGGAGCCGGGGCCCGGTGGAGACCCTCCAGGAGGCCACGGCCGCCGCCGAGCGGATCGGCTACCCGCTGATGCTCAAGGCGACCGCCGGAGGCGGCGGCCGCGGCATCCGCATGATCTCCAACGCCGAGGAGCTGGCCGGCGCCTACGAGCTGACCCGCCAGGAGGCCGCGCGCGCGTTCGGCAGCGGCGTGGTGTTCCTGGAGCGCCTGCTGACCGGTGCCCGGCACGTCGAGGTGCAGGTCATCGCGGACGGCCAGGGCGGCGCCTGGGCGCTGGGCGTGCGTGACTGCTCGGTCCAGCGCCGCAACCAGAAGATCATCGAGGAGTCGGCCTCCCCGGTCCTCGACGCCGATCAGGTCGCCGAGCTGAAGGCCTCGGCCGAGCGGCTCGTCCTGGAGGTGGGCTACCGGGGCGCCGGCACCATCGAGTTCCTCTACCACCCCGCCGAGCGGATGTTCGCCTTCCTGGAGGTCAACACCCGTCTGCAGGTCGAGCACCCCATCACCGAGATCACCACCGGCGTCGACCTGGTCAAGGCCCAGCTTCACATCGCCGCCGGCGGCCGTCTGGAGGGCGCGGCCCCCGCGGAGTGGGGGCACGCCGTCGAGGCGCGCCTCAACGCCGAGGACCCCGACCGCGACTTCGCCCCCTCGCCGGGCCGGATCGCCCGCCTGACGCTGCCCAGCGGCCCCGGCGTGCGGGTGGACACCGGCTTCAGCGAGGGCGACACGATCCCCGCCGACTTCGACTCGATGATCGCCAAGATCATCGCGCACGGCCGTGACCGCACCGAGGCGCTGGCCCGCCTGCGCCGCGCCATGGCGCAGACGACCGTCATCATCGAGGGCGGCGTGACCAACAAGGGATTCGTCCGCATGCTGCTCGACGAGCCCTCGGTGATCGACGGGTCGGCCGACACCGGCTGGATCGACCGCGTACGCGCCCAGGGCGCCCTGGTCTCCCACCGCCACTCCGCGATCGCGCTCATCGCCGCCGCCGTCGAGGCCTACGAGGACGAGGAGAGCCTGACCCGCCGGCGCTTCCTGTCGGCCGCCCACGGCGGCCGCCCGCAGTCCCAGCACGACAGCGGCCGCGCGCTGGAGCTCAAGCTCCGCGACGTCGGCTACCGCGTCCGGGTCGCCCGCACCGGCGGCCACCGCTTCCGCATCGGCATCGGCATCGGCGCCACGGGCCCCGAGCACGCCGCCGACGTCGACCTCGAGCGCTTCGACGAGCACAGCGGCCATCTCACCGTCAACGGCGTCCGCTTCAAGATCGTCACCGGCACCCACGGCCCCATCCACCTGGTCGAGGTCGACGGCGTCACCCACCGCGTCAGCCGCGACGAGGGCGGCGTCGTCCGCTCGCCCGTGCCCGCGCTCGTGGTGGCCACCCCGCTGCAGGCGGGCGACGAGGTCGAGGCGGGCGCGCCCCTGCTGGTGGTCGAGAGCATGAAGATGGAGACCGTGCTGCGCGCCCCCTTCCACGGCCGCGTGCGGGAGCTCTCGGTCTCCGTCGGCAGCCAGGTCGAGGCCGGCGCCCGCCTGCTCAGCCTGGAGCCGCTGGGCGACGGCGACGACAGGTCCGGCCCGGCGGCCGGCGCCCCGGACGTCGAGCTGGACCTGCCGTCCGAGCCGGCCGACGTGCCGGCCGCCGCCAGGGCCGCGCGCGGCCTGCAGGACCTGCGCGGCCTCCTGCTCGGCTTCGACGTCGACTCCCGGGACGAGAGGCGTCTGCTGGAGGGCTACCTGGCCGCGCGCGCCGAGCTCGTCGCGAGCGGCGAGCACGACCCGGCCGGCGAGGTCGAGCTGCTGCGCCTGTTCGCCGACCTGAGCGAGCTCAGCCGCAACCGGCCCGCCGGGGAGGAGACGAAGTCCCCCTCGGCGGTGCACAGCCCCCGCGAGTACTTCCACACCTACCTGCGCTACCTCGACCCGGACCGCGCGGGGCTGTCGGAGACCTTCCGCCAGCGCCTGACCCACGTGCTGTCGCGCTACGGCGTCGAGGGCCTGGACCGCACCCCGGAGCTGGAGGACGCGGTCTTCCGGATCTTCCTGGCCCAGCAGCGCGCCGCCACCGACGTCGCCGTGGTGACCACCCTGCTGCGCCGCTGGGCCGAGGAGGCCCCGCCCGCCGAGGCCCACCGCGTCACCGTCGGCCTGGCGCTGGAACACCTGGTCGCCGCCACCCAGATCCGCTTCCCCGTCGTCGCCGACCTGGCGCGCGGCGTCGTGTTCGCCTGGTTCGCCCAGCCGCTGCTGCGCCGTACCCGCGCCAAGGTCTACGCCTCCGTGCGCAAGCACCTGCGCCACCTCGACCACCACCCCGACGCCCCCGACCGCGCCGAGCGCATCTCGGCCATGGTCGCCAGCGCCCAGCCGCTGGTGCGGCTGATCGGCCAGCGGATCGGCCGCGAGGGCGCCGACCCCGTACCGCTGCTGGAGGTGCTGGGCCGCCGCTACTACGGCAACCGCGCGCTCAGCGACATCCGGACGCGCAAGGTGGCCGGCTGCACGTTCGTGGTGGCCGAGCACCGCACCGCCACCGGCACCGGACGCCTCGTCACCACCGCCGTCGACCTGTCCGCCCTGGACCAGGCCGTCAAGGCGGTCGACGCCTTCGCCGGCGACGGCGAGCTCGTCGCCGACATCTACCTGAGCTGGCCCGGCGCCCCCGTCGACGCCGACGAGATGGCCGGGCGCCTGCGCGAGGTCCTGACCGCCCAGCAGCCCTCCGGCCGCATCGGCCGCATCACCATGACCGTCGCCGGCAGCAGCGGCGCCGTCATGCACCCCCACTTCACCTTCCGGCCCTCCACCGGCGGTTTCGCCGAGGAGCGCCTGCTGCGCGGCCTGCACCCGCGCATCGCCGAGCGCATGCAGCTGGAGCGGCTGCGCGACTTCGACCTCGTCCGGCTGCCCGCGCCCGACGAGGAGGTCTACCTCTTCCGCGCCACCGCGCGGCAGAACCCCTCCGACGAACGCCTCGTCGCCCTGGGCCAGGTCCGCGACCTGACGCCGCTGCGCGACGACGAGGGCAGGCTCGTCGCGCTGCCCGCCGCCGAGGACATCATCGTCACCTGCCTGGACGCGATCCGCCGTGCCAGGAAACCCGGCGCCAAGACCTCGGCCACCAACCGGATCGTCATCTACGTCTGGCCGCCGACCGACCTGTCGCCCGAGGACCTCAAGACGGTGGCCGAGCGCGTCCTGCCCACGACCGCGGGCGCGGGCCTGGAGGAGGTGCTCTTCCTCGGCAGGCGCCGTGACGCCGCCACCGGTGAGCTCGTCGACATCGCCGTCCGGGTCGGCTACGAGGTCGGCTCCGGCATGCGGCTGTCGATCATCGCGCCGCCGACCGAGCCCATCGAGCCGCTCGACGACTACCGCCAGGAGGTGCTGCGCGCCCACGCCCGCGGCACCCACCACCCCTTCGAGCTGACCGACATGCTCGCCGGGCCGCTCGGCTCGTTCACCGAGTACGACCTGGACGAGCACGCCAGGCTGGTGCCGGTCAACCGTCCCAAGGGCCGTAACACCGCCGCGCTCGTCGCCGGTGTCGTCAGCACGCCCACGCCGCGCCACCCCGAGGGCATGACCCGCGTCGTGCTGCTGGGCGACCCGACGAAGGCGCTGGGCGCGCTGTCCGAACCCGAGTGCGCGCGGGTGATCGCCGCGCTCGACCTGGCCGAGCACCTGCGGGTCCCGCTGGAGTGGTTCGCCCTGTCGGCCGGTGCCCGCATCTCGATGTCGTCGGGTACCGAGAACATGGACTGGGTGGCGGCCGCGCTCAAGCGCATCGTGACCTTCACCCAGGACGGCGGTGAGATCAACGTCGTGGTCGCGGGCATCAACGTCGGCGCCCAGCCGTACTGGAACGCCGAGGCCACGATGCTCATGCACACCAAGGGCATCCTGGTGATGACCCCGGACTCGGCGATGGTGCTGACCGGCAAGCAGTCCCTGGACTTCTCCGGCGGCGTGTCGGCCGAGGACAACCACGGCATCGGCGGGTACGACCGCATCATGGGCCCCAACGGCCAGGCCCAGTACTGGGCGCCCGACATCCGCGGCGCGCGGGCGATCCTGATGGCGCACTACGACCACACCTACGTCGCCCCCGGGGAGAGCGGGCCCCGCAGGACGGTCACCGGCGACCCGGCCGACCGCGACGTGTCGACGTTCCCGCACGCCGTGCCCGACAGCGACTTCGCCACCGTGGGCCAGATCTTCTCCGCCGAGTCCAACCCCGACCGCAAGAAGCCCTTCGACATCCGCACGGTCATGCGCGCGCTGTCCGACCAGGACCACCCGGTCCTGGAGCGGTGGGCGGGCATGGCCGACGCCGACACCGCCGTGGTCCAGGACGTCCACCTGGGCGGCCGGCCGGTCTGCCTGCTGGGCATCGAGTCCCGCTCGGTGCCGCGCCGCGGCTTCCCCCCCACCGACGGCCCCGACACCTACACCGCCGGCACCCTGTTCCCGCAGTCGTCCAAGAAGGCTGCCCGGGCCATCAACGCCGCCAGCGGCAACCGCCCCCTGGTCGTCCTGGCCAACCTGTCGGGCTTCGACGGCTCCCCCGAGTCGATGCGCAGGCTGCAGCTGGAGTACGGCGCCGAGATCGGCCGCGCGGTGGTGAACTTCCGGGGCCCCATCGTGTTCTGCGTGATCTCGCGCTACCACGGCGGCGCGTTCGTGGTGTTCTCCAAGGCGCTCAACCCGAACCTGACCGTCCTGGCCGTGGAGGGCTCCTTCGCCTCGGTGCTCGGCGGCGCCCCGGCCGCCGCCGTGGTCTTCGCCCGCGACGTCGACAAGCGCACCGGCAACGACCCCCGCGTCCTGGCGCTCGCCGCCCGCGTCGCCGAGGCCCCGGCCGCCACCCGCGCCGAGCTGGCCGCCGAGCTGGCCGAGCTGCGCTCGTCGGTGCGGGCCGAGAAGCTCACCGAGGTCGCCACCGAGTTCGACCGTGTCCACAGCATCCAGCGGGCGGTCGACGTCGGCTCGGTGGACGCGATCATCAGCTGCGCCGAGCTGCGGCCGCGGATCATCGAGGAGGTCGAGAAGGGCCTCGCCCGTCACCCCTGACCCGCAGGCGACCGGTCGCTCCCGAGCCCGGACCGGGGCCGGGGGCGACCGGTCGCCGCGAGTGCCCGCGCACATCGGAGCGGGCGGCCGGTCGCCACGCGTGCTCGCATCCACCGGACCGAGGCGGCTCCGCCGGAGCGATACGGCGCTGAAGAGCCTCAGCGAAGTGCCCGGGTGACGCGCTGTCTCAGGATGGGGTCCTTGATGCTGTCGGCCTCGCGCCAGGCTGCGGCGGTGACCTCCTCGGTCTGGAGCGTCCCGACCTCGTCGGCGGTGCGGAGGAGGAACCGGAAGTCGATGTGCCGGTGGTCCGGCTCGCCCTTGGCCGGGTTGGCGGGAATGGGATGGATGTCGATGTGAACGGGGCGGTCGCCGTCCGGGGTGACCACAGCGGCGGGGATGCCGGTCTCCTCGGCGAGTTCGCGCAGGGCCGCGTCCAGGAGAGTGCCGTCCGATGCCTCCACATGACCGCCGGGCAGCAGCCACCTGTCCAGGGCGAGGTGGTGGATGTGCAGGATGCGTCCCTCGGGGTCGGCCAGGATCGCACCGGCGGTCACGTGTCCTCGGAACTCCCCGCGGCTTGTGAGGTCCGCGCCGTCGTCCAGCAGTTCCAGGACGGGGGCGAGACACCGCTTCTCCTCCGGATACGCGTCGAGGTAGTCGCTGACGACGGTACGGATGTGGTCTGCCGTGATGGCCAAATCGATCACCTGTTGAAGTAGGAGAGCCAGATCGCCGCGACGGCGGCGCGGTCGGTCGCGGAGACCTCATGCATACCGGGTGCGAGGTCTCCGCGGGTGAGCATCCCGATTCCGGCGAGTATCTCGGCCTGCACGAGGAAGATGAACGGCCCGAAGCCGGCGCCGTGCAAGAAGTTGACGGCGTTTCCGCCGTTGGCCAGGTAGAAGTAGTGGCCGGTCGTCTGGTAGCGGGTGATGTGCTCACCGACCATTGTGCGGGTGTAGGCGTCCGGCAGCCCGTCGAGTTCCAGCTCGTCCTCGCTGCTGGTGACGGTGGCGACGTAGGCACCGTTGCGCAGGTGGGGGAAGTCCTCGCCGCGCAGGGACACGGCACCGGTCGCGCAGAGGACGAGTCCGGCTCCGGTCAGCGCGCTGTGACGGTCGCGGGCGACGGCGAACCCCTGCGACAACGCCTGGGTGCGGCGAACGGGGTCGATGTCGAAGACGGTGACCTGGACACCTTTGGCGTGCAGCAGCCGGGCGATCGAGCTGCCGAGCTTGCCGAAACCGATCACCAGGGCCGGACGGCCGTGCAGGATGTCGCCCCGGCCGCGCATGACGGCCTCGGTGGAGAAGACCACGGACTGGCCGACGAGGAAGTCCTCCGGGTCCTTCAGCGGCGAGCGGGCGACCGAGACCACCGGACAGGGCAGCGTGTCGAGATCCCGGTAGCGGCGGTGGCCGTTCTCGGTGTCCTCGATCACCCCGAGAAGCCGCCCGGAGAAGCGCTCGTGCACCTCGGCCAGGGTCGGCGCGAAGTGGCCGCCGACGTCCAGCAGCGCGATCGACTCGGTGGCGGCTCGGGATTCGAAGTAGTCCAGGGCCGTGACGGGGTCGGCGAACAGCTCACGGGAGAGCCCGTCGACCGGGACGGTCTGTTCGGTCTCGCGCCGGGCGGCGGGGTCGATCGACTTGGGCTTGGGCAGCACCGCCCGCAGGCGGCTCATCGCCGCGACCGCGCGGACGAAGCAGGGCCGTTCGGGCAGCAGGTGGGTGACCAGGAAGGACGTGACCTGCTCGTCGGGAACGAACCGAGCCGCGATCTTGGCGAAGTAGGCGTCCAGCCGGGCACGTTCGAAGGCTTCCAAGGCTGTTCTCTCTCATCGGTGCGGACGGGGTGTGCGTGTCACGGGGCCGGGGGTTCACCGGGAACAGCTCTCAGTGCTCAGGGGCCGGTACGGCCGGTTCCTCGGGGGAGGGTGGCGGGGACGCCAGGGTGCACCAGACGATCTTGCCGCCGGGGGTGGGGCGGTAGTAGCCCCAGTCGTTGGCGAGGAGGTCGACGAGGTGGAGACCGCGGCCGCTCTCGTCGTCGGGGCCGGGGTCGCGCAGGAGGGGCGGGTTGCGGTCGGCGTCCCAGACGCGGAGCACCACCGTCTCGCCGACCAGGTAGAGGTCCATCCAGATGCGGTCCGGGCCGAGGTGGGCCGTCTCGGCGACGGCGCGGCAGGAGGTGTGCGCCTTGACCGCGTTGGAGACCAGTTCGGAGACGAGGAGCCGGGCCGTCTCGACCAGGTCGTCCCGTCGCCAGCCCTCCAGCACGCGCTGGACGTGCACGCGGGCGTAGTAGGGCGAGGTCGGGAAGACGGAGAGTTCCAGATAGTGCTCGGTGGTTACACCTGTCATTTCACCCGCTCCTGGTCGGTACGTCGGACGTAGGACCGGCGCCGTTCGCAGACGGGGGACGCCGCTCAACCCCACCGGGGGGATGGGGGCACGGCGCCGGTCCTACGGGAGAGCACGGCCGGGGAGCGTCGCAGGTGTGTCGCCGGTCGTGCCGCTGAGGCCGGACGGGCACCCGGTACGGGGGTGGGCCGCCTCGGGAGGGAAGATCGTCCGCCCGGCCGTCTGGGGAAATCATGCGTTTCGCCTTCCGGTGGGAACCCCACCTGGAAAACTTAACTCTGCGAGCATGCACCATCACACTCAGTAAAAGCAACATGGCTTTTTACATTGCCTGCATGATCCAGAAAGGCACTAAAGATGCGGGAGACAGATGAGATGAGCGAAATCACGCCCCCGCCGACCCGGCGTCAGCCACCCACGGTACGGCTGCGCCGCCTGGCAGCCGAACTGCGCCACCTTCGCCAGGAGGCCGGACTGGCCCAGATCGAGGTGACCGAGAAGACCGACCTCAACCTCGCCACGCTCTATCGGATCGAGACGGCCAAGACCAAGCCACAACTGCGCACGCTCAATGCCCTCCTCGACCTCTACGGTGTCACCGGCAACCGTCGCGCCGACCTGGTGTTGCTGCAGAAGGAAGCCAGACAGCGCGGCTGGCTCAACAGTTTCGACGCCGATCTCCCTGACCAGTACAACGCCCTGATCAGTCTGGAGGCCGAAGCCCAGCAAGCCATCAACTACGAATCGCTGTTCATTCCCGGCCTGCTGCAGACCGAGGACTACGTACGAGCGATGATCCGCGGTGTGCGACCGGCCGCTACGGACAAAGAGATTGAAAACCGCGTTACCGCCCGGATGCAGCGACAAACCCTGCTGGAGGGCGAAACGCCCCTACAGTTGTGGGCGATCCTCGACCAGGCCGCTCTGTGCCGGACAGTCGGCAGCACCGCCATCATGCGCGAGCAGCTCGCACATCTCGCCCGACAAGCCCAACGCCCGCACATCACCGTCCAGGTCATCCCGTTCTCCGCCGGAGCCCATCCGGGAATGCCCGGTAGCTTCATCGTCCTGAAGTACAACGCGGACGACCCCGATGTGATCTACATCGACAGCATGGCCGGTGACCTGTTCCTTGAGAAGGAAACCGATATTCGGAGGTATAACCAGATGTGTGAGCATCTTCGCGCGATAGCACTCAGCCCTGTGGACACTACTGCGCTACTCGCATCCCTACGCGAAGATCACTAGCGGAAGGACACAAGGTGCAGCAACCTGACCTCTCCAGCGCGTCTTGGCGCAAGAGCAGTCTCAGTGCTGACGGCGCGAGCTGCGTCGAGACGGCCTTCATCGGCAACGACGTCGCCATCCGCGACACCAAGGACCGCGACGGCGGAACGCTCCTGTTCCGCCGCGACGAGTGGACGGCCTTCGTCGGCGGCATCAAGAACGGCCGCTTCGACGCCCTCGCCTGATCCTCAAGGACAAGGACTGTTCTCCGGCGTCGGCCCGAACCGTCGACGCCGGTTCCGGTGCTTTCGTGATCGTGTCTCCTGTCGGCTTCGCCATCCTGCGGACGGGCGGTTGATACTCGTTTGCAGTGGGCGGTCAAGCGGGGTGAAAGCGGTGCGTCACAGACTGTGGGCACAGCAGCCGGAAAGGAACCCCTCCCATGACGACGACCCGCTCCCTGACGGGACTCGCCCTCGCCGCCGCCCTCGTCGCGATCGCCCCCGCGGCCGCGCAGGCGGCCACCGCACCGGCCTCACCGGCCGCGGCTCCGGTCGCTGCGAACCCCGCCACCGGGCAGAGCGCCGGCCAGGGCACCATCAAGTGGGGCACCTACCACGCCCCCGGTCGCAGGGCCAGGACGCACGGCACCCTGACGGTCTCGGGCGAGGACCACGCGGTCCTCCCGGTCGCCGCGCGCGGCAGGATCTCCGGAAAGGTCTACGACCTGACCCGCGCCACCTCCTCCTGCGGCTGGGCGGTCTTCCGCCTCACCTACCGCACCGCCGACGGCAAGAACCTGCCGTTCAGGCACCGCAGCGTCGTCGACTGCTCCTACGCCACCCCCAAGTCCTTCACCTTCACCCAGCACGACCTCTACCAGGCCGAACTGAAGGTCTGCTCCGGGCCCAAGGCCTCCAAGCCCTCCCTGAACTGCCTGTACGAGGGCACCTGGAAGGTCCTCTACACCTCCAAGTGAGCCACGGCCGGTGGGCCCCTGCCGGGGCGGGGCCCACCGGCGCGCGGGCGGATCACGGGTCAAGGTGTGAAGCGGTAGCCCATGCCCGGTTCGGTGATCAGGTGGGCGGGACGGGCCGGGTCGCGTTCGAGCTTGCGGCGGAGCTGGCCCATGTACTGGCGCAGGTAGTTCGTCTCCTTGACGAACGCGGCCCCCCACACCTCGGTGAGGATCTGACGCTGGCTGACCAGTTTGCCCGGGTGGCGCACCAGCAGCTCCAGGATGTGCCACTCGGTGGGGGTGAGGTGCACGTCACCGGAGACCGTCTTGACGGCCAGGTCGACGACGTGGCCGCCGATCTCGACGCGGGCGGGCCCGGTCTCCTGGGCGCCGGCGCGCCGGGTGACGGCGCGCACGCGGGCCAGCAGCTCGTCGACCCCGAACGGTTTGGTGACATAGTCGTCGGCACCGGCGTCCAGGGCCTCGATCTTGTCCTGGCCGCCGTCCCTGCCCGACAGCACGATGATCGGCACGGCGGTCCAGCCGCGCAGGCCGTGGATGACGTCCACGCCGTCCAGGTCGGGCAGTCCCAGGTCGAGGATGACCAGGTCCGGCGGCCGGTCGGCGGCCGCCCGCAGGGCCGAGCCGCCGTCGGAGGCGACCTCCACCTCGTAGTGCCGGGCGACGAGGTTGACGCGCAGCGCGCGCAGGATCTGCGGCTCGTCGTCCACGACGAGGATGCGCGTCACGACGCCACCGCCCCGCTCGGGACGGGCAGTGCGACGACCATGGTGAGTCCTCCCCCGGGTGTCTCCTCGGGTACGAGTGTGCCGCCCATCGCCTCGGTCAGGCCACGCGACAGCGCCAGGCCCAGGCCGAAGCCCGAGTGGTTGTCGCGATCTCCCAGGCGCTGGAACGGCTGGAACACGCGGTCGTGGGCCTCGGGCGGGATGCCCGGCCCCCGGTCGATGACGCGGATCTCCACGCGCCCGCCGTGCCGGCTCGCGCTGATCAGCACCGGCTCTCCGGGCGGGCCGTAGCGCACCGCGTTGGACATGAGGTTGGCCAGCACCCGCTCCAGCAGGGCCGGGTCGGCGAGGACCTCGGGCAGCTCGACGGAGATGTCGGCCTCGATCCGGTCGCGCAGCGGGCCCAGGTCGTCGACGGCGCGCGGCACGACCTCCTCCAGGGCGACCGGCCGGGGCAGGGCGCCGAGCACCCCGGCCTGCAGGCGGCTCATGTCGAGCAGGTTGGCCACCAGCCGGTCCAGCCTCTCCAGCGACTCCTTCGCGGTGGCCAGCAGCTCGGCGCGGTCGTCCTCGCTCCAGACGACGTCGGTGCTGCCCAGGCTCTCGACGGCGATCCTGGCCGAGGCCAGGGGGCTGCGCAGGTCGTGGCTGACGGCGGCGAGCAACGCCGTGCGCATCCGGTCGGCCTCGGCCAGCGGGCGCGCCCGCTCGGCGGCCTCACGCAGGCGTTCCTGGCGCAGGGCCACGGCGGTCTCGGCGGCGAACGCCTCCAGCACCGTGCGGTCGGCGGCGTCCAGCGGCCCGCCCCGGACGGCCATGACCAGGTCGTCGTCGACGACCACGTCGGTGTCGGAGCGTCCCGGGCAGGTGGACGGGGTGCCGCCGCTGGTGGCCACGATCCGCCACGCCTCCGGGTCCGAGCGCTCCTCGGGAGCCCGGGTGGCCCCGGGCAGCCGTTCCAGCAGGGTGACCGAGGTCAGGCCGAACGTCTCGCGCGTCCGCTCCAGCAGGGAGGGTACGGCGGCCTGCCCGCGCAGCACGTGCCCGGCCAGCGTCGACAGCAGCTCGGCGTCCGCGCCGGCGCGTGCGGCCTCGCGGGTACGGCGGGCGGCGATGTCCACGATCGTGCTGACCGCGGCCGCCACCAGGACGAACACGACCAGCGCGAACAGGTTCTCCGGGTCGCTGATGGTGAACTCGCCGACCGGTGTGGTGAAGAACCAGTTGAGCAGCAGCGACCCGCCCACCGCCGTGGTGATGGCCGGCCACATGCCGCCGGCCAGCGCGACGGCGACGGTCAGGCAGAGGAAGAGCAGGATCTCGCTGGGCAGCGACAGCACGTCCCGGAACGGCGACAGCGCCAGGGCCAGCCCCGGCAGCCCGGCCGCCGCCATCCCCCAGCCGATCAGCCGCCGGGCGCGGGTGAGCGCGGCCCGGGAGCGCACCGGCCGGCGCCGCCCCCTCCTGGCCTCGTCGTGGGTGATCATGTGGACGTCGATGGATCCGGAGCGGGCGATGGTCTCCAGCCCGACGCCGCGCGACAGGAGCTGGGCCAGGCGGCCCCTGCGGGAGGCGCCCAGGACGAGCTGGGTGGCGTTGACGCCGCGGGCGAAGTCGAGCAGCGCGCGCGAGACGTCCTCGCCGACGACCTGGTGGTAGGTGCCGCCCATGTCCTCGACCAGGGTGCGCTGGACGGCCAGGGCGGCCGGGTCGGCCCCGGCGGGCCCGTCGGCGCCGGTGACGTGCACCGCGAGCAGGTCGGCGCCCTTGGTGCGGGCGGCGATGCGGGCGGCCCTGCGGACCAGGGTGGCGCCCTCGGGGCCGCCGGTCAGGGCGACGACCACGCGCTCGCGGGCCTCCCACGTCGTGGCGATGCCGTGGTCGGTGCGGTAGCGGTCGAGCTGGTCGTCGACCTTGCCCGCGACCCACAGCAGCGCCAGCTCGCGCAGCGCGGTCAGGTTGCCGACGCGGAAGTAGTTCGACAGGGCCGCGTCGACCGTGCCGGGGGCGTAGACGTTGCCGTGGGCCATGCGGCGGCGCAGGGCCTCGGGGGACATGTCGACCAGCTCGACCTGGTCGGCCCGCCGCACCACCTCGTCCGGCACGGTCTCGCGCTGCGGGACGCCGGTGATCTCCTCCACGACGTCGTTGACCGACTCCAGGTGCTGGACGTTGACGGTCGAGATCACGTCGATGCCGGCCTGCAGGATCTCGTCGATGTCCTGCCAGCGCTTGGCGTTCCCCGACCCGGGCACGTTGGTGTGGGCCAGCTCGTCGATCAGCGCCACCCCGGGCGCGCGGGCGATCACCGCCTGGGTGTCCAGCTCGCCGAACGTCGCGCCCCGGTAGGTCACGCTCCTGCGGGGGATCACCTCCATACCCTCCAGCAGGGCGGCGGTCCGGGACCGGCCGTGGGTCTCGACGAGCCCCACGACCACGTCCCGGCCGCGCTCCAGCGCCCGGCGGCCCTCGCCGAGCATCGCGTACGTCTTGCCCACCCCGGGCGCCGCCCCGAGGTAGACCCGCAGGCTGCCGCGGCTCACGAGGCCCTCCTGGCCGGCACCGCGGGCGGGTCCGCGTACCGGTACGCGCTCGTCGGGCCGCTCGTCGCGCCGTTCACCCTGCCACCCGCCCGTCACCTCGCGCCACTGTCCGGGCACCCCCCGTCATCCCATCATCCCCGCCGCTCACCCGCCGCTCACCTGCCTCTCACCCGGTCCGCGCCGTCGAGCGCCAGGTTGAGTTCGAGCACGTTGACGGCGGGCTCGCCCATGAAGCCGAGTGCCCGGCCCGCGGTGTGCCCGGCGATCGCCCTCCTGACCTCGGCGAGGGCGATCCCGCGTTCGCGGGCCACGCGCGGCGCCTGCAGCTCGGCGTAGGCGGGCGAGATGTGCGGGTCCAGGCCGGAACCGCTCGCCGTGACCGCGTCGGCCGGCACGGCGGGCACTCCGGCCTCCCCCCGGACCGGGACGGTCAGGCCCGCGGCGTGGTCCTCGCCCGGCGTGGCGCACCGCACCGGAAGCCCCCGGTAGGAGGCGAGGAACGGGGTGGCCGGGCAGGCCTGGTTGACGCTGACCACCCGGTCGGGGAAGACCTTCAGCACCGCGCCGACCCCGTCGGGGGTGCAGTACGGGCGGGCGCCGCTGACGCCCTCCAGCTCGCCGACCGCCCTCGAGCGGGCGCACACCCGGGTGAGCAGCGATACCCTGCCCTCGTCCGGCTCGCCCTCCTCGTCCACGGCGCCGGGGACCGGCAGCGTGTCCACGACGTCCTCGGGGCCCAGGTTGCTCGCGCCGGTCGAGGCCGGGTCGTAGCCGTCGCCGGCCGCCGACGGGCGCGACTGGAAGTAGGTCGCGACCGGCTCACCGGCGGCATCGGTGAAGGACTGCCCGATGATCGCGCTGCCCACCTCCCTGCCTCCGGCCTGGACGATCGAGCCGCCCGCGCCGCCGGGCACCAGCAACTGGGCGACGCCGGTGACGGCGAGCGGGTAGAGCAGGCCGAGCAGCACGGTGAGGACGGCGACCGCCCGGATCGCGGTCAGGTGCCGGCGCAGCGTGGCGGGCAGGTGTTGCATCAGGACATCCCTGGAAGGAGACGGAGGAAAAGATCAATGATCTTGATGCCGGCGAACGGCGCGACGACGCCGCCCAGGCCGTAGACGTACAGGTTGCGCGACAGCAGCCTGGAGGCGCCGGCGGGCCGGTGGCGCACGCCGCGCAGCGCCAGCGGGATCAGCGCGACGATGACGATCGCGTTGAACACGACCGCGGACAGGATCGCCGACTGGGGGCTGGCCAGGCGCATGACGTTGAGGGCGTCCAGCCCCGGGTAGACGGCCGCGAAGATGGCCGGGACGATCGCGAAGTACTTGGCGATGTCGTTGGCGATGGAGAACGTGGTGAGCGCGCCCCGTGTGATGAGGAGCTGCTTGCCGATCTCGACGATCTCGATGAGCTTGGTCGGGTCGGAGTCCAGGTCGACCATGTTCCCGGCCTCCTTGGCGGCCGAGGTGCCGGTGTTCATGGCGACGCCGACGTCGGACTGCGCCAGGGCGGGGGCGTCGTTGGTGCCGTCGCCGGTCATCGCGACCAGCCGCCCGCCCTCCTGCTCCTTCCTGATCAGCGCCAGCTTGTCCTCGGGCGTGGCCTCGGCCAGGAAGTCGTCCACGCCGGCCTCGTCGGCGATGGCCTTGGCGGTCAGCGGGTTGTCACCGGTGATCATCACCGTGCGGATGCCCATCCGGCGCATCTCGTCGAAGCGTTCCCGCATGCCCATCTTGACCACGTCCTTGAGGTGGATCACCCCGAGCATCCGGCCCCTCTCCGCCACGATCAGCGGGGTGCCGCCGGAGACGGCGACGGCGTCCACGAGGTGGCCGACCCCCTCGGTGCGGCCGCCGTGCTCGCCCACCCAGGACATGACCGCCGCCGCCGCCCCCTTGCGCACCTGGCGGCCGTCGAGGTCGACGCCGGACATGCGGGTCTGCGCGGTGAACGGCACCCAGGTCACCCGGTCGGACTCGCCCGGCCACTCCTCGGCCAGGCCGTGGGCCCGCCGGGCGAGGGCCACGACGGAGCGGCCCTCGGGGGTCTCGTCGGCCAGGCTGGACAACGCCGCCGCCCGCGCCAGCTCCGTCTCGTCCACCCCGTCGGCCGGGACGAACGCGACGGCCTCCCGGTTGCCCACCGTGATCGTGCCGGTCTTGTCCAGCAGCAGCGTGGACACGTCACCGGCGGCCTCGACCGCGCGGCCGGACACGGCCAGGACGTTGCGCCGCACGAGGCGGTCCATGCCGGCGATGCCGATGGCCGACAGCAGCGCCCCGATCGTGGTCGGGATCAGGCACACCACCAGCGAGACCAGCACCACGCCGCTGACACCGTCGGCGTTCAGCGCCACCGAGTCCGCCGTGCCCGGGTTGACGAGCTTGGAGTGGACGGCCAGCGGCTGCATCGCCGCGGTGGAGACCAGGAAGACGATCGTGAGCGCGGCCAGCAGGATGTTGAGCGCGATCTCGTTGGGCGTCTTCTGCCGGTTCGCCCCCTCAACCAGCGCGATCATTCGGTCGACGAAGCTCTCGCCGGGCTTCTGGGTGATCCGGACGACGATCCGGTCCGACAGGACCCTCGTGCCGCCGGTCACCGCCGAGCGGTCACCCCCGGACTCGCGGATCACCGGCGCGGACTCGCCGGTGATGGCCGACTCGTCCACCGACGCGATCCCCTCGACCACGTCGCCGTCGCCGGGGACGGTCTCCCCCGCCTCGACGAGGACGAGATCGCCCCGTACGAGCTCGGAGGCGGAGACCTCCTCCCATTCGGGCGAGGTCACGCTCCTCACCCGGCGGGCCCGGGTGTCGGTCCTGGTCCTGCGCAGGGTCTCGGCCTGCGCCTTGCCCCGCCCCTCGGCCACGGCCTCGGCCAGGTTGGCGAAGATCACGGTCAGCCAGAGCCACACCACGATGGCCCAGGAGAAGAACGACGGGTCGGCGACGGCCAGCACGGTGGTGAACGCCGCGCCGATCTCGACGACGAACATCACCGGGTTGCGCCACAGCGTGCGCGGGTCGAGCTTGCGCAGCGCACCCGGCAGCGACGCGGCCAGCCGCCGGGGGCCGGGCGGGACCGCGCCCGCCCGGCCGGCGCGCGCCGGTGTTCCGCCCGGTGTCGCGGCCGGCGCTTGGGCCGTGGGGATCGGCATGTCAGGACAGTCCTTCCGCGAGGGGGCCGAGCGCGAGCGCCGGCAGGTAGGTGAGCGCGACCAGGATGATCGTCACGCCGGCGACCATGCCGACGAACTGCGGGCCGTGGGTGGGCAGCGTGCCCGCCGACGCCGGCACCGGGACCTGCCGGGCCAGCGAGCCGGCCAGCGCCAGCACCAGGACGATCGGCAGGAACCGGCCGAACGCCATGCACAGGCCCAGCGCCACGTCGTACCAGGGCGTGGCGGCCGACAGGCCGCCGAAGGCCGAGCCGTTGTTGTTGGAGGCGCTGGTGAAGGCGTACAGGACCTCCGACAGGCCGTGCGGCCCGCCGTTGAGCATGCTCGCCCGCAGCGTGGGCGAGCCCATCGCGAGCGCCGTGCCGCCCAGCACCAGGGTGGGGGTGACCAGCAGGTACAGCGACACCAGCTTGATCTGGCGGGCGCCGATCCGCTTGCCCAGGTACTCGGGGGTGCGGCCGACCATCAGCCCGGCCACGAAGACGGTGATCACCGCCAGGACGAGCATGCCGTACAGGCCCGAGCCGACCCCGCCGGGGGCGACCTCGCCCAGCATCATGGCGAACATCGTCATCATGCCGCCGAAGGGGGTGTAGGAGTCGTGGAAGGAGTTCACCGCCCCGGTCGAGGTCAGGGTGGTCGCCGCGGCGAACGTGGCCGAGCCCGGGACGCCGAAGCGCACCTCCTTGCCCTCCATCGCCGCGCCCGCCGCCCGGGGCACCGTCGCGTCCCCGCCCAGCTCGAACACGTTCGTGAGCACGACGACGGTCAGCGCGATCGTGGCCATCACCGCGAGGATCGCGGTGCCCTGCCGCGGCTGCCCGGTCATCCTGCCGAAGGCGCGCGGCAGCGAGAACGGGATCAGCAGGATCAGCAGGATCTCGAACCAGTTGGTCCAGCTCGTGGCGTTCTCGAAAGGGTGGGCGGAGTTGGCGTTGTAGAAGCCGCCGCCGTTGGTGCCCAGCTCCTTGATCGCCTCCTGCGAGGCGACCGGGCCGCCGGTGATCGCCTGGGTGCCGCCGGTCAGCGTCGCGACCTCGTGCGCGCCGGAGAGGTTCTGGACCAGCCCTCCGGCCACCAGCACCAGCGCGCCCGCGAAGGCGAGCGGCAGCAGGACGCGCGTCGTGCCGCGGACCAGGTCCACCCAGAAGTTGCCGACCGTCTCGGCCCCGCGCCGGGTCAGGCCGCGTACCAGCGCGATCGCCACCGCCATGCCCACCGCCGCGGACACGAAGTTCTGCACGGCCAGGGCGGCCATCTGGGTCAGGTGGCCCATCGTGGACTCGCCCGAGTAGGCCTGCCAGTTGGTGTTGGTGACGAAGCTGATCGCGGTGTTCCACGCGACGTGGTCGGTGACCGGCTCCATGCCCAGGCTCAGCGGCAGCCTGTCCTGCAGCCGCTGGACGGCGTACACGGCCAGGACCGAGATCGCCGAGAACGCCAGCAGGGCGCGGGCGTAGACGCCCCAGCCCTGCTCGGCGTCGGGGCGCACGCCCAGCAGCCGGTACAGCCCCCGCTCGGCGGCGGTGTGCCGCGGGCTCGTGTACACCCGGAAGATGTGGTCGCCCAGCGGCCTGTGCGCCAGGGCCAGCACGGCGACCAGGGAGACGACGAAGATCGTCCCCGCGACGGCCGGGCTCATCAGAACCGCTCCGGGAACAGCAGCGCCACGACCATGAAGATCACCAAGACGGCGACCGTCACGAGACCGGCGGCGTTGACGGCGCTCACAGGCGCTCCACCGCCTTCACGACCACCCCGAGGACCACGAAGACCGCGATCGTCAGGGCGACGAAGATGACGTCGGCCATCCTCACTCCTCGACTCCGGAACGTTGTCACCGCCCGGAATGGGCGGCACTCGACCAGCAAAGCCCGGAAACAGAGTGTTTTAGCCGTTCTTGATGGCTTCCATACGGCCGCGACGGCGTTCTTGACGCGATCCATACGCGGTCGTCGCGTCACGGCGCCCCGCCCCCGCCCCCTTCCCCCCCCGGAAGCCGGACGCCGGGTGCCGGGCCGGGCGGGAGGGTCACCGAAGCCGGGAGGTCGTCACCGCGAGGTCTCCGCCCCGGCCGGCGCGGACGCCGGCCAGGCGCGGAGGGCGACGTCGAGCGTGTCGAGCACCCGGCTCCAGGACTCGTCCGCGCCGCGCGGGTGATGACGGAAACCCCCGCTCCCCTCCAGGCTCACGAACCCGTGGAAGACGCTGCCCAGCAGCCGGACCGCGTCGGTCTGGTCGGGCTCCTCGAGCGCGTACCCGCGCAGGATGGCCCGCATCATGTCCGAGTGCCGGCGCCCCGCGCTCGCCCTCGCGGTCTCCGGGTCGAGCTCGACCCTCATGGCCGCGTACCTGCCGGGATGCTCCCTGCCGTAGTCGCGGTAGACGTCGGCGAAGGCGACCAGCGCCTCCTTGCCCGCCCGTCCGGCCAGCGCCACCGCACCCCGGTCGGCGAGCTCGGCCAGCGCCAGCACGGCCACCCTGACGCGCAGCTCGTGCGCGTTGCCGATGTGCGCGTACAGGTTCGCGTCCTTCACGCCGAGCCTGCGCGCGACCTCCGAGACGGTCATGCCCTCCAGCCCCACCTCGTCGGCCAGCTCCGCCGCCGCCTCGGCCACCCGGTCGGCGGTCACCGCGCCCCGCGCCATGGACTCCCCCCTCTTCCTAGAGCCTCTAGGAATTTCTATAACCTTTTGCAGCAGCAGCATACAGGGGGTAGCTTCTAGGCCATGCGACCGATTTCCGAGGGCGAGATCCGCGCCTCCTTCGTCAACTGCACCAAGGGCGAGGCCAAGCGCCTCGCCGTCCCCAGGGACCTCGACTCCCGCCCCTGGGACGACCTGGACTTCCTCGGCTGGCGCGACCCCGCCTCCCCGGGCCGCACCTACCTGGTCGCCGAGCACGACGGCCGCCTGGTCGGAGCGGCACTGCGGCGCGCCACCCCGCACGCCGGGCACGCCCGGCGCAGCATGTGCTCGCTCTGCCTGACCACGCACACCGGCGAGGGCGTGTCCCTGATGACCGCCCGCCGCACCGGCGGCAACGGCGACTCCGTGGGCGCCTACATCTGCACCGACCTGGCCTGCTCCCTCTACCTGCGCGGCAAGAAGGACGCCGGGCCCGGCGGGCGGATGCCCGAGTCCCTCACCCTCGAGGAGAAGATCGACAGGACCGTGGCCAACGTGGCCGAGTTCCTCCAGAAGGTCACCGCCTGACCTCCTGACCGCCCCCCTGACAGACTTGACCAAGACGTCAGTCTTCCGTTCCCCCTCTGTACGCCGGGCCCGGACCGATTCACGATCGGCACAGCATCCGGCTCACCCCCCTGACAGAGGTAGGTCCCTTGTCCCGACTGTCACGACGCCATGCCCTCCACCTCGTCCTCGCTCTCGCCGCCGCCCTCGGCTGGACCCTCGTCCCGGCCGGCCCGGCCGCCTCCGCCACCCTCGCGCCCCCCGGCTCCATGTCCGGGCTGGGCGACTCGATCACCCGCGGGTTCAACGCCTGCGGCTGGTTCGTCGACTGCACGAGCCGGTCCTGGTCGACGGGGTCGAGCACCTCGGTCGACAGCCACCGCAACCGGATCAGGACCCAGAACCCCGACCTCGTCGCCTACAACGACGCCCGGTCCGGCGCGAAGATCGCCGACCTCGCCGGACAGGCCAGGACCGCCGCCTCCCGGGGCGTCGACTACGTGACGATCCTCATGGGTGCCAACGACGCCTGCACCTCCTCGGAGTCGTCCATGACCTCGGTGGCCGACTTCGAGAGCCGCTTCCGTGCCGCCATGCAGGAACTGGCGACCGGGATCCCCCAGGCCTCGGTGTTCGTCGCGAGCATCCCCGACCTCAAGCGCCTGTGGGCCGTCGGCAAGGACAGCTCCTCGGCGCGCACCGCCTGGAGCGCCTTCGGCATCTGCCGGTCCATGCTGGCCTCCCCCCGCTCCACCACCCCCGAGGACGAGGCGCGCCGCGACCGCGTCAGGCAGCGGGTCGTCGACTTCAACGGCGTGCTCGCCCGGGTCTGCGCGGAGTACACCACCTGCAGGTACGACGGCGACGCCGTCTTCTCCTACCCCTTCACCCTCGGGCAGCTCAGCACCTGGGACTACTTCCACCCCAACACCAGCGGGCAGCAGGCCCTCGCCGAGGTGACCTACCAGCCCCTCCTGCGGACGACCGAGGTGTAGACCCCCGGCCTCGCGGGCCCCGGCGTGCGGGCCGGAGTCCCGCTCCGGCCCGGCCCCGGCGGCGGGCACCACACCGCGGACGGCACCGGCGACCACCGGCGCCGTCCGCGACCCCCTGTCACCGTGCCGGCTCACGGCTCACGGCTTGAGGATGACCTTCTCGCAGTCGTCCTTCTTGTTCTTGAAGATGTCGAACCCCTGGGAGGCCTGCTCCAGCGGCAGGGTGTGCGTGATGATCCGGGTCGGATCGATCTCCCCCCGCTCGATCCGCTGCAGCAGGGGCTTCATGTACCGCTGCACGTGACACTGCCCCGTGCGCAGGGTCAGCGACCGGTTCATCCACGCCCCGGCGGGGAACTTGTCCAGCAGGCCGCCGTACACGCCGATGACCGACACGATGCCGCCGCTGCGACACGACATGATGGCCTGCCGCAGCGCGTGCGGACGCTCGGTCTCCGACCGCACGGCCTGCTTGACCCGGTCGTAGGCGCCGACGTGGGCGCTGCCGTGCGTCGCCTCGAGACCGACGGCGTCGATGCACTTGTCCGGACCGCGCCCACCGGTCAGCGCCAGCAGCTCCGAGCGGACGTCCACCTCGTCGAAGTTGACGACCGTGTGACCGGCCTGCTCGGCCATGCGCAGCCGGTACGGCTCCTTGTCGATCGCGATGACCCTCGCCGCCCCCAGGGCCCTGGCGCTGTCCATGGCGAGCTGCCCCACCGGACCGGCACCCCACACCGCGACGACGTCGCTGGAGGTGATGTCGCACATCTCGGCGCCCATGTAACCGGTCGGCAGGATGTCGGACAGGAACAGCACCTGCTCGTCGCTCAGGCCCGACTCGATCTTCAACGGCCCCACGTCGGCGAACGGCACCCGCGCGTACTGCGCCTGCCCGCCCGCGAACCCGCCGGTCAGGTGCGAGTACCCGAAGATCCCCGCGATCGGGTGACCGTACATCTTCTCCGCGATGCCCGCGTTGGGGTTGCTGTTCTCACAGCACGAGTACAGCTCCGCCGCGCACGCCGCGCACGCGCCGCACGCGATCGGGAACGGCACCACGACGCGGTCGCCGACCCGCAACCGCTCCGGGGCGACCGCGGAACCGACCTCCACCACCTCGCCCATGAACTCGTGACCCAGGATGTCGCCGTCCTGCATCGTCGGCACGTACCCGTCGACCAGGTGCAGGTCCGAGCCGCAGATCGCCGTCGAGGTGATCCGCACGATCGCGTCGCGGGCGTTGAGGATCGTCGGGTCCGGCACGTCGCGGACCTCGACCTTGTTCCGTCCGGCCCAGGTGTTGGCCCTCATGCCAGTGCTCCCTTCGCGAGCTCCTCGGCCGACAGCGGCTGCGCCGGACGCTGCGGGAACTCCTTGCGGGCCCGCTTGCCCCAGGGAGCCCCGTCGGAGCGCACCACCTCACCGGTCTCCAGCACCTGCTTCAGCCTGCGCAGGTCGTCGTCGATCTGCTGGTGCGGCTCCTCGCCGAAGTACGTGGCGATCGCCTTGCCGAGCGCACCGCCCGGCATGTCGTAGACGAGCAGGACGTGCACCTCCGTGCTCACACCGTCCGGTGCCGGCACGAACCATACTTTTCCGGCGTTCGACACGTCGGCGCCGGCGATCGAACGCCAGCCGATGCGCTCGCCGGGCACCTCCTCGGTGATCTCGGCGTCCCACTCGACCGTCCGGCCGAACGGGGCGCTCGCCGCCCAGTGGCTCGTCCGTTCGCCCGTGGACCGCACCTCGTCCAGGTGGGACATGAACGTCGGGAGGTTCTCCAGCCGGCGCCAGAACGCGTAGAGCTCCGACGCCGGCTTGCGGATGGTTGTCGTAGCAGTCAGATCCATGGTTCACCCCTTTCCCCCGTGCTACCGACCTGAGATGGGATTACACCTACCGCACCGAAAACGACGTGAAATGTTTCAGGGAGATGGCCGAACACGGGGCGCCTCTTTCTCGGTGATCGTTCCTCCGGTCCTCCTTCGGTGCTCGTGAATACAGATCCTCGCCTTTACGTTGTAGATTTATTTCTCCTGCCCCCGTGCTCCCCGGTGAGCGGCCCGCCGGTCGCGGGTGACGTGGTCGAGGAAGAAGGTCCGGACGTCCCCGGCGAGCAGTTCCGGTACCTCCATCGCGGCGAAGTGGCCGCCTCGGTCGAACTCCGACCAGTGCCTGATGTCGTACAGCCGCTCGGCCAGCGGTCGCACCGACCGCGTGATGTCGTACGCGAACACCGCCACGCCGACCGGCACCGGGCACGGCTCGACCCGCCGCGGGGTCTCGCGGTGCAGCCGCGCCGAGGAGGCCGCGGTGGCGGTCAGCCAGTACAGCGAGACGCCGGTGAGTATCCGCTCGTCGTCGATCGGCGAACGGGGATCCGTCCACTGCGCGAAACGCTCGGCGATCCAGGCGAGCTGGCCGACCGGCGAGTCGGTCAGCGCGTAGCCGATGGTCTGCGGCGTGGTGGCCTGCAGGGCCTGGTACGGCGGGCGGTTCGCCATCAGCCGCCTGATCCCCTCCAGCCGGGCCTCGTCCGCCTCGGACAGGTCGATGCCGGCGTCCGGGACCGGCCGGGTCGGCAGGTAGTTGACGTGCACCCCGACGACCCGGCCGGGCGCCACCGCGCCGAGCGCCGTCGAGACGCCCGAACCGAAGTCGCCGCCCTGAGCGCCGTAGCGCTCGTATCCGAGACGGCGCATCAGCTCGGCCCAGGCCCGCGCGACCCGGACGACGTCCCAGCCGCGCTCGTGGGTCGGGCCGGAGAAGCCGTACCCCGGGATCGACGGGATCACCAGGTGGAAGTCGCGCGACAGCGGCTCGACGACGGCGAGGAACTCCAGGAACGAACCGGGCCAGCCGTGGGTGAGGATCAGCGCGAGCGCGTCCGGTCGCGAGGACCGGACGTGGACGAAGTGGATGTTCTGGCCTTCGATCTCGGTGGTGAAGTGCGGGAGCTCGTTGAGCCCGGCCTCGTGCTCGCGCCAGTCGTAGCCGGTGCGCCAGCGTTCGGCCAGTTCCCGCAGGCGCGCCAGCGGGAAACCGTAGTCCCACCCCGCGCCGGCGACCTCGTTGGGCCAGCGGGTGCGGGAGAGCCGGTCGGCCAGGTCGTCGAGGTCGGCCTGCGGGACGGCGATACGGAACGGCTTGACCATGATCGTGACTCCAGGGGATACGTTCGGCGGCCACACGGCCGGCGTCCGGCGCCGGCGACGGTTGGCGCCGCAAACGTTGGTGACACCAACCTTATACGTGTTCGTTGGCATCACCAACGATTTATCGCCGGACGGGAGGTCCGGCGGGCGCGGCGAGGGGTCGCCCGGCCCGCCGAGCAGGAGGAGCCCGCCCACCCCCGCGCCGGGACCGGGCGCGCCCCGCCGCGGCCGGACTCCGCTCCGGCACTCCCCCGAGGGCCGAGTTGCGCGCCCCCATTGACGGGCGCCCTCCCGGCGGGCTACTAATACGCCAACGCCCCGATCACCGCCCCCGTGTGCTCGCGGTGAGATGTTAACGTTAACACCGGGAGGTGTCGGGATGCGCGCACCGGCGGGTTCCGCGAACACCGGTGACGCTCCCGGCGAGACGTCATGACGTCCCACCGCCGGTCCGACGAGACGAGGACGACCTGATGCCCCCCACAGCCGCCCGCCGCCCGCTGGTGACCGCCCTGGTCACACTGCTCGCCCTGATCGGCGGCCTGCTCCTGCCGGTGGCGGCCCACGCCTCCCCCGCCGTCCAGTACACCAACCCGCTGGCCGCCCAGCGCGCCGACCCGCACATCTTCCGCCACACCGACGGCTACTACTACTTCACCGCCACCGTCCCCGAGTACGACCGCATCGTGCTGCGCCGCGCCACCACCGTCCAGGGCCTGTCCACCGCCCCCGAGACGGTCATCTGGCGCAAGCACACCAGCGGCGAGATGGGCGCCCACATCTGGGCGCCGGAGATCCACTTCATCAACGGCAAGTGGTACGTCTACTTCGCCGCCGGTCGCGCCGACGACGTCTGGCGGATCCGGATGTACGTCCTGGAGAGCAGCGCCGCCAACCCGCTGACCGGTTCCTGGACCGAGCGCGGCCGCATCACCACCCCCTGGGACACCTTCGCGCTGGACGCCTCGACGTTCGTCGCGGGCGGGGTGCGCTACCTCACCTGGGCCCAGCAGGAGCCGGGCATCGCCACCAACTCCAACCTGTACATCGCCCGCATGGGCGCCAACCCCTGGACGATCACCGGCCCCACCACCCGGCTGACCGTGCCCACCCTGGCGTGGGAGACCCGCGGGTACAAGGTGGCCGAGGGGCCCGCTGTGATCCAGCGCAACGGCCGGCTCTTCCTCACCTACTCGGCCAGCGCCACCGACGCCAACTACTGCCTGGGCATGCTGACCGCCTCGGCCTCGGCCGACCCGCTCAACGCCTCCTCCTGGACCAAGAGCGCGGGCCCCGTCTTCGCCAGCAACGCCTCGACCGGCCAGTACGGTCCCGGCCACAACTCCTTCACCGTCTCCGAGGACGGCCAGAGCGACATCCTCGTCTACCACGACCGCAACTACCGCGACATCTCCGGTGACCCGCTCAACGACCCCAACCGGCGCACCCGCGTCCAGAAGGTCCACTGGCGGGCGGACGGCACCCCCGACTTCGGCATCCCGGTCGCCGACGGCGTGACCCCCGTGCGGCTGATGTCCCACGACACCCCGGGCTCCGCGGTACGCCACTGGGACTACCGGGCCCGCCTGGAGGCGAACGTCTCCCCGCTGGCCGACTCGCAGTTCAGGCTCGTCACCGGCCTGTCCGGCTCGGGCACGGTGTCGCTGGAGTCGACCAACTTCCCCGGCTACTACCTGCGCCACCGCGACCACGCGGCCTGGGTGGAGAAGAGCGACGGCTCCACCCTGTTCAGGGCCGACGCGAGCTTCACCCGCCGCACCGGTCTGGCCGGCTCGGGCACGGTGTCGCTGGAGTCGGTCAACTTCCCCGGCTACTACCTGCGCCACCGTGCCGGCCAGGTGTGGGTGGAGCAGAACGACGGCACCGCCGCCTTCCGCGGCAACGCGAGCTTCGTCCTGGAGTGAGGCGCGCGGGGAGGGGGCGACCGACTCATCAGGGGAACATGGTTGGTGCGGTTCGGCTGGAACCCTCACCTCTCGGCCCGGTGGTGTACGGCCCGCGATC
>NZ_JBFABE010000079.1:334-36986 GCF_040640155.1 Streptosporangium sp. NPDC023615 | reverse complement strand
TGCCGTTGCGGCTGGTGTCGATCACCGCGCGCAGGCGGGAGACGCCGGTGGCGGCCCGGACGCGCCCGGACGCGGTCGGTACGCGGTCGGTACGCGGTGCGATCGCGGGCCGGGGAGGTGACGCATCGTGCCGGGTCTCTCGCGGATCGTGTGATCCCGGGGGGCCCGCCGGGCGTCATACCGGTGTTACCCGAGGTCGACGGGGGTGTCACCGACCCCGGGTTGGCTGTATGTACAAGCAGTCCGATAAAATCGGCCGGTCCATTTAATGTGATTTAAGAGGATCGATCGCCGTAAAGGCGACAGGAGGTGCGGCATGACGATGATGTCCGAGCTGCAGACCGTGCTCACCGTTCCGGCGCGTTTCCGCGGGCCCGAGCGGTCCGCGAACGGCGGATGGATCGCGGGAACGGTCGCCGAGGCGCTGCACGGCGCCGGGCACGACTCGGCCGTCGAGGTCACGCTCCACGCGCCCACACCGCTGGACACCGAGCTGTCGCTGCACCACCTGGCCAACACCGCGACCCTCACCCACGCCGACCGCCTCCTGGTCGAGGCCATCCCGGTCGCGGAGGAGACGGGCGCCCCGGCCTTCGTGCCCTTCGTCGACGCGGCGCGGGCCGAGCGCGGGTTCGCCGGCCTGGTCGCGCACGCCTTCCCCGGCTGCTTCGCGTGCGGCCTGCGCGCCCCCGGCGACGGCCTGCGCATCTTCCCCGGCCCGGTGGACGGCACCGACCTGGTCGCCGCCGGCTGGCGCGTCCCGATGACGATCCTCAACGAGGACGGCACCGTGCCCGACGCGATCGTCTGGGCCGCCCTCGACTGCGCCAGCGGCTGGGCGCACTTCCAGCCCGGCGAGTACGCCCTGCTCGGCCGCATCACCGCCCGGCTGCACCGCCGCGTCTATCCCGGCGGCACCTACTCGGTCGTCGCCCGCGCCACCGGCCGCCAGGGCCGCAAGCTGTTCGCCGAGAGCGCCGTCTACGAGGTCGACGGCACGCTGCTCGCCTCGGCCAAGGCCGTCTGGATCACTCCGGCCCAGGGCGCGGAGCCGGGCCGGGCCGCCTCACGGGCGAGCTGACGGGCGCCGGGGGCGAACCCCCGCCCCGCCCGGCCGGCGACGGCCGGCCTCCGTCCCCGGCCGGTGCGGGACCGGTTCCCGTACCGGCCCATAATCGGAACATGAGGATCACCGTCGTCGAGCACGAGGCGGACGCGGGACCGGGCTTCCTGGCGGATTGGCTCGCCGGGGCCGGGGCCGCCTGCGAGGTCGTCCGGCCCTACCTGGGGGAGGCCGTGCCGGACGGGCCCGCCGACGGGCTGGTCGTCCTGGGGGGCGAGGCGGCGGCCTGGGAGGACGAGCGCTTCCCCTGGCTGCCCGCCACCCGCGACCTGCTCCGCGACTCGGTGCGGGCGGGCGTCCCGACCCTGGGCGTCTGCCTGGGGGCCCAGCTCATGACGCTCGCCTGCGGCGGCACGGTGGAGCGGGGCGAGCACGGCCTGGAGGTCGGCGCCCGTGAGATCGTCCCGCTGCCCGCCGCCGCGGCCGATCCGCTCTTCGCCGGGTCGGTGCCCGCTCCCGCCGTCCAGTACCACCGCGACGCCATCACGCGACTCCCGCCGGGCGCGGTGCCGCTGGTCACCGGCGACCCGTACCCCAACCAGGCCTACCGGCTGGGACGGAACGCCTGGGCCGTGCAGTTCCACCCCGAGGCCACACCCGAGATCTTCGCGGGCTGGACGGCGGGCTCGGCCGGCCACCTGACCGGCCTGGGCCACTCGGTCGAGGAGCTCGACGCGGGGGTGAGGGAGGCCCGCGACCGTCTCGTCGCCGCCTGGAGACCCCTGGCCGAGCGGTTCGCCGCCGCCGTGCGGGCCGCGTGACCGCGTGACCGCGCGACCACGGCCGGAATCCACCGGCGACGCCGCGCGGTTTCGGGACTAGCCTGTGCGGCAACGCTCCGATGATCGAAGAGCATGGAGGGTCGGTGGAGACGGTGCCCCGGATGCAGACCACGGCCGGACGGCTCGCGCGGCTCGGCTTCGCCGACGGGGCCAGGGCCGAGCGGCTGCTCGACGAGCTGGGGCCGGAGGCCGCCGGTGACCTCGGGCTGCTGAACGCGCTGGTCGCCGCCGCCGACCCGGACCTGGCGCTCACCTCGCTGAACCGCCTGGCCGAACGCGACCCCGGTGTCCTCGGGGCGCTCCGCGCCGATCCCGGGCTGCGCGGCCGGCTGATCGGCGTCTTCGGGGTCAGCGCCGCGCTCGGCGAGCACGTCGTCAGGCACCCCGAGCACTGGCACCTGCTCGGCGAGGCGTCGGCCGTGGAGCGCCCGACCGAGGCCGGGCTCCGCGCGGAGCTGCTGCTCGCCGTGGGGGCCGACCCCGGCGACCCCGAGCCGAGGGCGTCCGACGCCTCCACCGCCACCCTGTCGGCGCTGCGCGTCGCCTACCGGGGCCGGCTGCTCCACCTCGCCGCGCGGGACGTCACCGGCACCCTCTCGCTCCCCGAGGTGACCGCGGAGCTGTCGGACCTGGCCGGGGCCGCGCTGGAGGCGGGACTCGCCGTCGCCAGGTCCGAGCACCCGGAGGCGGGATCGGTACGCCTGGCCGTCATCGGCATGGGCAAGTGCGGGGCACGCGAGCTGAACTACATCAGCGACGTCGACGTCGTCTTCGTGGCCGAGCCGAGGCAGGCCCCGGGCGGTCCGGGCGACGCGGGCGGCTCGGGCGGTCCCGGCGCGGGTGCCGCGGCCGGTGACGCCGGCACGGACGAGAACAGGGCCGTCCAGATCGCCACCCGCCTGGCCCAGGGCATGATGCGCGCCTGCTCGGCCAGCACCCCCGAGGGAGCGCTCTGGGAGGTCGACGCCGCGCTCCGGCCGGAGGGCAAGGCCGGGCCGCTGGTGCGCACCCTCGCCAGCCACGAGGCCTACTACCGCCGCTGGGCCAAGACCTGGGAGTTCCAGGCCCTGCTCAAGGCCCGGCCGATCGCGGGCGACACCGAGCTCGGACGGCAGTACGTCGCGGCGATGAACGAGCTGGTCTGGCAGGCCGCCACCCGCGAGAAGTTCGTCGAGGACGTCCAGGCCATGCGCCGCCGGGTGGAGGCCCACGTCCGCGGCGGCGAGGCCGACCGCCAGCTCAAGCTCGGCCCCGGCGGGCTGCGCGACATCGAGTTCGCGGTGCAGCTGCTCCAGCTCGTGCACGGCCGCCTGGACCCGCTGCTGCGCCGCCGCGCCACCCTCCCCGCGCTCGCGGCCCTGTCCAGGGGCGGTTACGTGGGCAGGGACGACGCCAGGACGCTCGGCGAGGCGTACACCTTCCTGCGCCAGGTCGAGCACCTGATCCAGCTGCACCGGCTCCGCCGCACGCACGTGGTGCCCGAGGACGAGGCCGACCTGCGCCGCCTGGGCCGGAGCATGGGCATGACGGCCGACCCGGTGGGGGAGTTCACCACCCGGTGGCGCAGGCACGCCGTGGAGGTCAGGCGCCTGCACGAGAAGCTGTTCTACCGGCCGCTGCTGAAGGCCGTCGCCAGGCTGCCCGACTCGGAGGACCGCCTGTCCACCGCCGCGGCCAAGGCCCGCCTGGAGGCCCTCGGCTACGCCGACCCGGCCGGGGCGCTGCGGCACATCAGCGCGCTGACCGCCGGCGTCTCCCGCCGCGCCGCCATCCAGCGGACGCTCCTGCCGGTCATGCTCGGCTGGTTCGCCGACGCCCCCGACCCGGACGCCGGCCTGCTCGGCTTCCGCCAGGTCTCCGACAAGCTCGGCACCACCTCGTGGTACCTGAGGCTGCTGCGCGACGAGACCGCGGTGGCCTCACGGCTGGCCCGGATGCTGGGTACGAGCCGCTACGTGACCGGCCTGCTGATGAACGCCCCCGAGGCGGTCGCGATGCTCGGCTCGGACGACGACCTCGCCCCCCGGCCCGCCGAGGCGCTGCTGTCGGAGGCGCGGACCGTGGTCGCCCGCCACGTCGGGAACGCCGAGGGCGCGGTGGCCGCGGTCCGGGCGCTGCGCCGCAGGGAGCTGTTCCGTACCGCCGTCGCCGACCTGTCCGGCCTGATCGGGATCGAGGAGGTCGGCCAGGCGCTCTCCGGCCTCAACGACGTGACGATCCAGGCCGCGCTCGACGCGGCGATCGACAAGGTGGAGATGGAGCGGCGCACCCCGCTGGCCACGAGGTTCGCGGTGATCGCGATGGGCCGGCTGGGCGGTGTCGAGTCCTCCTACGGCAGCGACGCCGACGTGATGTTCGTGCACTCGCCGCTGGAGGGCGTGCCCGAGCGGGAGGCCACCGAGACGGCGTTCGAGGTGGCCAACGAGCTGCGCCGGCTGCTGGCCCTGCCGGCCCCCGACCCGCCGCTGCTGATCGACCCCGGCCTGCGCCCCGAGGGCAAGGCCGGGCCGCTGGCGCGCACCCTGGCCTCCTACGCCGCCTACTACCGGCGCTGGTCGTCCCCGTGGGAGTCGCAGGCGCTGCTGCGCGCCCGCTTCTCCGCCGGGGACGCCGATCTCGGCGTCGGCCTGCTGCACCTGGCCGACCCGCTCCGCTACCCGCCCGAGGGCCTCCCGGACGCGGCCGTGCTGGAGATCCGCAGGCTCAAGGCCCGGATGGAGGCCGAGCGCCTCCCCAGGGGGGCCGACCCGGCCCTGCACACCAAACTCGGCCCCGGTGGCCTGTCCGACGTGGAGTGGGTGGCCCAGCTCATCCAGCTCCGTCACGCCGGGCGCCTGCCGTCGCTGCGGACCACCCGCACGCTGGAGGCGCTGGGCGCGGCGGTCGCCGAGGACCTCCTCTCCGAGGCCGACGAGGCGGTGCTGGCCGAGGCGTGGCGGCTCGCCTCGCGCATCCGGGACGCCATCGTCGTGGTCCGGGGCCGCGCCGCCGACGCGATCCCGGTGGACGCCGGCGAGCGCAGGCTCATCGCCCGCGCCCTCGGCTACCCGCCCGACGGTACGGAGGACTTCGTGGACGACTACCGCCGGGTCACCCGCCGGGCCCGCCGGGTGGTGGAGCGCGTCTTCTACGAGGACTGACCCCGTCCCGTCGTCCCCCGTGGGGGATCACGAAACCGGGCCGTTTCGGGTGATCGCGTTGCACCGTCCGGAGCGGGCGTGTATCAACGGTCCGGGTGATCCTTTTGATATCCGTGTACATCGATCTGGCCATCGGCCTCATCCTGGCCTTCCTGCTCCTGTCGCTCCTGGTGAGCGGGATCAACGAGGCCTTCGTCCGGCTGCTCGGGATCCGCAGCAAGTTCCTGTGGGCCTACCTCAGGGACACGATGGACGGCGCCGGGGACGGCAGGTCGTGGATCCCGTCGAAGGTGACCGACGTCTTCGCGAAGCTCCCCTTCTCCGGCCACGACCCGCGCCCGGTGCACAGCCCCGACCCGGCGCCCTCGGTGGTGGAGCCGATGCCGGTGGACCTCGGACCCGCACCGGCGATCGACATGACCGCCCGCCTGTACGAGCGGCTCCAGGAGATCGACCACCCCAAGGCGGCCCGTACCAGCATCGCGAACATCCCGCCCGAGCGGTTCTCCGGCGCCGTGATGGAACTGGTCGCCGCCGAGGAGGACGGGATCGACGGCCTGCTCGCCAAGCTGGAGGCCATCCGCAGCCCGCTGGCGGGCCACCTGCGCGGCGTCTGGGAGAGCGCCCAGCGGGACACGCAGAAGTTCCGCAAGGGCGTCGAGCACTGGTTCGACGGCGAGATGCAGCGCCTGTCCACGCTCTACGCCCGGTACGTCAGGTGGGTGGTCCTCGCCCTGGGCGCGGTGCTCACGCTGCTGTTCAGCATGGACGCGCTGGAGTACGGCAAGACGCTGCTGCGCGACAACGCCTACCGCGCCGGGGTGGCGGCCATCGCGGGCGGCGGCGGGGACGGTTACGCCGCGCTCAAGGAACGGTGCGCCGGCGCCGAGCGCGGCCTGGCCGAGCCCTACCGGTGCGTGACCGAGTCCCTCAGCTCACCGGCACTGGTCAAGATCTTCGATCACGCGATCGTGAGCGTCACGATGCCGCCGGAGGACTCCGCCGACCCCTCCTTCACCTGGAACGGCGCCGCCTGGTGGGACCGGCTGGTCACACCGGGACACTGGCCCGGATACCTGCTCACCGTGGTCGCCCTGCTGTTCGGCGCCCCGTTCTGGTGGGACGTCCTGCGCCGGCTGACCGGCGTCCGGGGCGAACGTTCCTGACGGGTGCGCACGGCCCGGAAGGTCGCGCCGTCAGCGGAGCTCCGCCAGGAGCAGGTCGACCTGGGCGAGCGGGTCGGGGCCGAACGGCCGGACCGCGACCGTGGTGGCACCCGCCTCCCAGAGGGACCTCACCTGGTCGGCGGCCTCCTCGGCGGAGCCCGACGCCATGACGACCTCGTCCGGCGGGACACCCAGGAACCCGGCCGAATCCGCCGCCAGGGCGGCGGCGGCCCCGGGATCACCGACGCACAGATGGGTGAAGACCACCATCTCGTGATCGCCTCCGCCGGTCGCCTTCAGCGCCTCGGCGATCCGCTCCGGACCGGCCCCCTCCGGCAGGATCGTGCCCTGCGCGACACGGCCGGACATCTCCAGCGAGCGGGGCCGCACCACCCCGGCCAGCACCGGTGGCACGACGGCCGGGGGATGCACCAGGCGCACCCCGTCGATCCGCACGGCCCGTCCCGACAGGGACACCGTCTCGCCGCGCAGCAGCCCGCGCACCGCCGTGATCGTCTCCTCCAGCAGCGCCAGCGGGGACGGGGCCAGGGCGCCCACCTGGCGCATCCAGTCCTGGACGCCGTGCCCGACGCCGGCGGCGAGCCGGTGCGGGTGCAACCGGGCCAGGTTGCCGAGCTCCATGGCCAGCAGGGCCGGGTTGCGCAGGGGAGCCGGGGCGATGCCGATGCCCACGCGGAGCCGCTCGGTGACGGCGAGCGCCGTGGCGGCCGACGAGACGGCCCCCGTCCAGCCGAGATCCTCCACCACCCACAGGTCGTCCACCTCGGCCGCGTCCAGGTGCCGGGCGAACGGGACGAGTGACTCGGGGGGAAGGTCGCGGTCGAACATGACACCCAGACGCATGTCTCTCCTACAGGTAGCGGAAGTAGCCGGCGAAGCCGCGGACGGCCGCGACGCGGTCGATCCGCACCTCGGTGCCGGTCCTCCGAGCGTTGATCATCTTGCCCCGGCCGACGTAGATGCCGACGTGATGGGTCCTGACTTTACGCTTGCCGACCTTGCCGTAGAAGACCAGGTCCCCGGGCCTGGCCGCCGCCGAGGGGATCTTCTTGAGCCGCTTGACGTGGTCGTCGGTGTTTCCCCGGCCCAGCACGTCCCGGCCGTAGGCGAGGTGGTAGACCCAGCGGGCCAGCCCCGAGCAGTCCAGGCCGCGGGTCCTGGTGGCCGGGCAGGGCTTGATCGCCCCCTGGTATCCCAGGCAGGTGCCGAACGAGGGGCCCGGAACGTCGTCGTGACCGCCGCCCCAGGAGTAGGGAATCCCTCCGCCCCGCCAGCCGGGCTGGTCCTGCCCGGCCTCGATCGCGTACGCGATGGCGGTGATCCGGTTGGGGGCGACCGGGGGGATCGGTATCAGGGCCGAGGCGCTCACCAGCAGGAACGTTCCCAGCAGCGCGGCCGCCGGGGGCCACCACCCGCGCCCGCCGCCGTGCCGGAGGGGGCCGTCGCGCCGGAGGGGGTCACCGTGCCGGAAGGGGTCACCGTGTCGGAAGGAGTCGTCGGGCCCGGGAGGAGGGAGCCGTTCTCCGGCGGGGGGAGGAGATGCCGGAGACAGGTCCCCGTTCCGGAGAACCTCTGCCACGTCACCTCACTTTGGATGATTTATCCGTATAAGCCATCCTCAGTCTGCCTGACGAGCCGGTAGCGCGCGTGATCCGTGAAGCCGCGGACCTGCCGCGCGGACCCGTGTGCCGGACACGCCGCGCGGGTCCCGTACCGGGCGTGCCGCGACGGCGCGCCGGGCACGCCGCGCGGGCCCGTGCCGGACATGCCGCGACCCGCGTGCCGGGCACGCGGGTCGCGGATGGAGGCGGGGTCACGCGGGGCGAGGCGGCGGAGGTGACGGGGGCACGGTCACCCCTGGCTCGCGTCCCACGACCCGCGGACGTCAGTTGTTGTCGTCCGCGTCGTTGGGCTCGTTCGTGTCGTCCGCGTCGTTGGGCTCGTTCGCGTCGTCCCCGTCGTTGTCCTGGCCCGGGGCGGACGTCGTGTTCACCACGTCCGGACCGTCGTTCCCGTCGTCGTCGCCCCCGCCGCCGCAACCGCCGACCAAGCCGACGAGAGCGGCCATCGTCGCGGCGGCCAGTGCCGCCTTCCGGGTGGTCTGAGCCAGCATGCGCAACCTCCAGATGGTGATCCTGGACCGGACGCGTGGGCGCCCGGCTGACCACCTCACTGTCCTGTACGGGCCCGATCTAACATCTTCCCCCGTGTCGTGTGCGTCAGGCGGGGCCCGCGTGAGCGGCCAGGACCCACCGGCCGGTCCCGTCCCCGGATCCGGTTCCCCCTCACAAAAGGCCGGCGTCGCGCACCTTCATCGCCACCTGGACACGGTTCTCCGTCTCCAGCTTGGCGAAGATCCGGGTGACGTTCGCCTTCACGGTCGCGACGCTCATGTGCAGGCGCTCGGCGATCTCGGCGTTGGAACCGCCCCTGGCCACCTCGACCGCCACCTCCCGTTCGCGCTCGGTGAGCCTGGCCATCTCCCGCCGCGCGTCCGGGCGCTGCGGCTCGCTCCTCCCGGTGGCCGCCGCGATCACCCGCCGCGCGACGTCCGGCGACAGCACCGGCTCGCCCCTCGCCACGGCGCGGACCGCCTCGATCATCTTCGGCGGCGGGGTGTCCTTCAGCAGGAAGCCGTCGGCGCCGAGGCGCAGGGCCCGCAGAACCATGTCGTCGGCGTCGAAGGTGGTGAGCACGAGGATCCGGGGCGGGTCCGGCAGGGCCCGCAGCAGTTCGACGGTGACCAGCCCGTCCTGGACGGGCATCCGGATGTCCATCAGCACGACGTCGGGCCGCAGCTCGTCGATCACCTTCATGGCCCGCCGGCCGTCCTCGGCCTCGCCGGCGAGCTCCAGGTCGGGCTCGCCGCCGAGGATGAGACGCAGCCCGGTGCGTACCATCGCGTCGTCATCCACGATCACCAGTCGAATCACGGTGTGAAGCCTCCCATGGCAGCCGGACGTCGAGAACGAAGTGCCCGTCCCGCACGGCGTGGCCGAGGCTGCCGCCGGCCATCCGGGTCCGTTCGGCCAGGCCGACCAGGCCCAGCCTCGCACCGGGACCGGTGGGGGTCCCGGCCGGCACCGGGTTGCTCACCCGGATCCGCAGGCCGTCGCCCGACCGCCCGCCGAGCTCGACGCTCACCCCGGCGCCCGGCGCGTGCTTGCGCGCGTTGGTCAGGGCCTCCTGCACGATCCGGTACGCGTGCCGGCCGGTCTGCGTCGGCAGCAGCTCCCGCCCGTCGACGGTGTCCTCCACCTCGACCCGCTGACCGGCGGCGCGTACCTCGCCGAACAGGCCGTCCAGGTGGGCCAGGTTCGGCTGGGGAGCCTCCGCGGCACCGTCGTTGCGGAGGGTCCCGAGCACGGCGCGCAGCTCGTTCAGCGACTGGTGGGCGTTCTCCTGGATCGCCAGGGCGGCCTCGCGGGCCTCCTCGGCACCGAGGTCCCTGCGGTACGCCAGGCCGCCGGCGAGCATCGACAGCAGTGAGAGCCGGTGGGCCAGCACGTCGTGCATCTCCTGGGCGATCTGGACCCGTTCGGCCAGCCTGGCCTGCTCGATCCGCTGGAGCTGCTCGCGTTCGGCGGCCAGCGCCGCCTGCCGCTCAGAGGCGGCCAGGTCGCGGCGCCCGCGCAGGTACAGCCCGAAGACGGTCAGCCCGCCCAGCAGCATCGTCCCGGCCACCGTCGAGATGTAGGTCGCCTGGTCGATGCCGAACCAGCTGGAACGTACCACCAGGCACACCCAGGACAGGATCGCGATCGGGACGATCTGCCGCCAGCGCCGGTGGGTGACCAGGGAGACGTACACGACCTGGGCCGGTCCGGTCGCCATGGTGGAGAAGACGGTCAGCAGGGTGGTCGCCGTCGCGATCGGTACCGGCCGGCGACGCCGCCACCGCATCAGCACCAGTCCGGCCAGGGCGAGACCGGTGTTGAGCAGCACGAGTCCCAGCCGGTCGGGCCGGTGGAGGACGGCCATGAACAGGATGACGGCGTCGAACAGCATGGGGGCCACGGCGCACAGGTAGCGCACCGCGACGGCCCGCCCGTCCAGGGGCGGCTGGTTCTCCGTGGGATCGTGCACGGTCCACAGCCTAGGGAGCGGCCGAGGAAGGTCCCAGCGACCTGGGTCGGCCTCCGATGGCCGTTGGTCCACAATCGCGGCTCCGGAGCCGGTCCCCGCGGTCCTGCGGTCCTCGACCCCGGGACGATGACCGGCGGCCCCGGATCCGATGGACTGGAGTCATGATCGAATTCAGTCGCGTCACCAAGGACTTCCGGGGGACCAGAGCGCTCGACGACGTGTCGTTCACCGTCGCGCCGGGCAGCGTCACCGGGTTCCTCGGACCCAACGGCGCCGGGAAGTCGACGGCCCTGCGCGTCCTGGTCGGGCTCTCCCGCCCCACCTCGGGCTCGGCCACGGTACTGGGCCGGCCGTACGCCGAGCTGGGGTGCCCCGCCCTGCTGGTCGGAACGCTGCTCGACGCCGGGGCCCTGCATCCCGGCCGTACCGGGCGGGAGATCCTGACGCTGGGCGCGATGACGCTCGGCCTTCCGCGGTCGCGGGTCGACGAGGTCCTCGACCTGGTCGGGCTGACCCGCGCCGAGAGCCGCAGGACGACCGGCGGCTACTCGCTCGGCATGAGGCAGCGCCTCGGCATCGGCCACGCCCTTCTCGGCCGGCCCGAGGTGCTCGTCCTGGACGAGCCCGCCAACGGCCTGGACCCCCAGGGCATCCGGTGGATGCGCGAGCTGATCGGCGAGCTGGCCGCCTCGGGGTGCGCGGTGCTGCTCAGCTCGCACCTGTTGCACGAGGTCGAGCAGACCGCCGACCGGATCGTGATGATCGGACGCGGCCGCGTCCTCGCGAACGGCACCGTCGACGAGCTCGGCCGGGGCCGGAGCCTCGAACAGACCTTCCTGGAACTGACCGCCGACGCCGATCGGAGCGCCGCATGACCGACACCCCCGAGACCGGCACGCCCGTGACCGGCACGCCCGTGACCGGCACCTCCCACGCCCGTACGGCGACCCGGCCCCCGGCCCCGAACCCGAAGCCGGCCTCGGCCCGGGCGCGGATCCCTTTCTCCCGGCTGCTCCGGGTCGAGACCAGGAAGCTCCTCGACACCCGCAGCGGCAAGATCATGGCGGTCCTGCTGGTGGCCCTGATACCGGCGTCCATCACGGCGCGGGGCTTCGTCACCGACCCCGACCTCCACACCCTGGCGGGCACCGCGGGGATCGGGCTCGCGACCCTGCTGCCGGTGCTCGGCATCCTCACCGTGACCGGTGAGTGGAGCCACCGCACCGCCCTGGTCACGTTCGCGCTCGAACCGCGGCGGTCGCGGGTGCTGGCGGCCAAGTGCCTGCCCCCGCTGATCATCGCCGCGCTGGCGGCGCCGTTCTCGCTGCTGGTCGCGGTGCCGGTGACGGCCGTCGTGGCGGGTGTCAGGGATCTCCCGGCCACCTGGGAGGTCGACCCGGCGGCCATGCTGGGCTGGATGGTGACGAACGTCCTGGTGGTCGCGACCGGCCTCGCCCTGGGCATGCTGCTGCTGAACGGGCCGGCCGCGATCGTGATCTGCCTGACGACGCCGATGCTGTGGTCGATGGTGGGCAGGATGGGTTCCACCGGCGGGCTCCTGGCCGACTGGCTCGACGTGAACCGCGCGGCGCTCCCCCTAACGAACGGCCACCTCACCGGGGGCGACGCCGCCCGGCTGGCCACGTCGGCACTGGTGTGGATCGTCCTCCCGGCCGTCGCCGGGACGGTCCGCATCAGCCGCAAGGAGATCACCTGACGGGCGCCGCACGGTCCGCCACGGAGGGGGACCGCCGTGGGAGGCTCACAGGAGGCCAACCGGAAGGGGACAGGACGATGGGCGACAGGCATCCCGTACTCGCACGGCTCGACGCGCTCGTGGGGCGCTGGACGGTACGACCGGAGATTCCCGGTCTCGGCGACGCGTGGACGGAGTTCACCTGGCAGGACGAGGGCGCGTTCCTGCGGCAGGTCTCCGACGTCGACGAGATGCCGGACACGACACCGCGGGAGTGGCGGGAGAACGCGCCGTTCCCCACCGTCACCCTGATCGGGCTGGACGACTCCGGCGAGGAGTTCACGGCGCTCTACGCCGACGTCCGCCGGGTGTACCGGGTGTATCGCATGACCTTCGCGGACGGCGAGTGGAGGATGTGGCGGGACGCCCCCGGCTTCGGCCAGCGCTTCACCGGCACGCTGAGCCCGGACGGCGACACCATCCGGGCCCGCTGGGAGATGTCGGCGGACGGCGAGACGTGGAACCTCGACTTCGCGCTCGTCTACTCCCGCGTCCGGGGCCCGTACGGATGACGGGCCGCCGACGCCGAACCAGACACACTCGGAGATGGCTCCGAATTCATGACATTTCCTGTTGTGTGCGTCTTTAAGAGTCTTAAAACATATTCATCTCCTTTTTGGGATTAAATGCATAAGCCCTGGTCCTTCATCGGCGTGATCCGGCCGTGTAACGAATGATTCGCGATTTCTATATACCTACCGGGCGGCCGGAAAGGCAGGCTGCCGGAAGGGTGGAGCGCCATGGCGAACATCAGGGAATCGATCGCCCGCCGACGGGTGGAAATCATTTCGGACGCACTCTCCGCGCCGGTCACCGGGGAGGTGGAGGGTGCAGCACCATGACACCTCGAGCCGCGTCCGGGAATCGCGCGCGGCCGGTCGTGAACTCGCCCACGCCTTCGGCCGGGGCGTCCGGCCGCAGGCGGTCGACGCGCGGATGGTGCTCGACCGCGACGAGTTCTGCGTCGGCCAGGTCCCGGCCGTCGTCCTTCTCCTCACCGACGCCGAGGCCGAGTACGTGAGGAAGTCCGGGGGATACGTCCTCGGCGGATCGCCCGCCGGTCTCGTCCTCGGATCGATGTTCAGCGCGGCGAGGTTCACGAGCAACGTCGTGGGCAACCGCATGCGGAAGGCCAGGGCCGCCCGCGAGGCCGCGCCGCAGTGGCGCCCGGCCGACGAGGGGACGCTCTACCTGACGAACCGGCGGTTCGCCGTGCAGGGGCGGCTCCAGTGGCACGATCTCTGGTTCGAGCACATCCGCATGTCCGACTGTGACGGTCTCACCATCCGGCTCGAACTGAGCGGGTCACCGTCCACGATGCTGGAGGTCCCCCACCCGGACTACTGGTTCGTCATGTTCAACAAACTCGCGTACGACAAGGTGGTTGTGCCCCCGGGGCCCGACGCTCCGGCCTGAGGCGGCCCGCCCCGCAAAAGGCGATCTCGCGAACCGGTCGCCGCACACGGTCGTCGGCCGGTCACGGGCGGGCCGGCGGTGCCGACGCATTTCGCGCGTCGCATTGATCAAGGCGTATGTCGTGAAAGGCACGCAGGCGTGTCGAGGGGAGAGACCGGGAATGGCGCGAAGGGCCCGACGGCAGGGGGCCGCCTGACTCCCCTCTCGCGCGGGAACGGCCCGGCATCGTGATTCGATGCCGGGCCGTTCCGTTCCGGTTCCGTTCCGCCGGGGGCGGGAAACGACGAAGGACGACAGGCGGTGACGGGCGCGGGCTCCCGGCTCGGCACCCGTTCCCGGGGAGGTCGCCGAAGCCGGGAACCCCCGCCGTCACACGTCGTAGTACAGCTCGAACTCGTGCGGGTGCGGGCGCAGGCGGATCGGGTCGATCTCGTTCTCGCGCTTGTAGGCGATCCAGGTCTCGATCAGGTCCGGCGTGAACACGCCGCCCTCCAGCAGGTACTCGTGGTCGGCCTCCAGGGCCGCCAGCACCTCCTGCAGCGAGCCCGGGACCTGCGGGATGTTGCGGGCCTCCTCCGGGGGAAGCTCGTAGAGGTCCTTGTCGACCGGCTCGATCGGCTCGATCTTGTTGCGGATGCCGTCGATGCCCGCCATCAGCTGGGCGGCGAAGGCGAAGTAGGGGTTGCAGGACGGGTCGGGAACCCGGAACTCGACGCGCTTGGCCTTCGGGTTGGAGCCCGTGATCGGGATGCGGATGCACGCCGAGCGGTTGCGCTGGGAGTAGACCAGGTTGACCGGGGCCTCGTAGCCGGGCACCAGGCGGTGGTAGGAGTTGACCGTCGGGTTGGTGAACGCCAGCAGCGAGGGCGCGTGCTTGAGCAGGCCGCCGATGTAGTAGCGGGCGGTGTCCGACAGGCCCGCGTAGCCGACCTCGTCGTAGAAGATCGGCTCGCCGTCCTTCCAGAGCGACTGGTGGCAGTGCATGCCGGAGCCGTTGTCACCGAAGATCGGCTTGGGCATGAAGGTGACCGTGTGGCCGTGCTCCAGGGCCGTGCTCTTGACGATGTACTTGTACAGCATCATCGTGTCGGCGGCCTTGAGCAGCGTGTTGAACCGGAAGTCGATCTCCGCCTGCCCGGCCGTGCCCACCTCGTGGTGCTGCATCTCGACCTCGACGCCGGCGTCGATGAGCCTGCGGACCATCTCCGAGCGCAGGTCGGTGAAGTGGTCCATCGGCGGCACCGGGAAGTAGCCGCCCTTGAAGCGCGGCTTGTAGCCGAGGTTGCCGCCGTCCTGGGCCTTGCCGCTGTTCCAGGCGCCCTCGATCGAGTCGATGTGGTAGTAGCTCGAGTGGGCGTTGGTCTCGAAGCGCACGTCGTCGAAGATGTAGAACTCGGCCTCGGGGCCGAAGTAGACCGTGTCGGCGATGCCGGTGCCCTTGAGGTACTCCTCGGCCTTGCGGGCCACGTTGCGCGGGTCGCGGCTGTAGGCCTCGCCGGTCAGCGGGTCGTGCACGAAGAAGTTGATGTTCAGCGTCTTGTGCTGCCGGAACGGGTCGAGCACGGCCGTGGAGGGGTCGGGCAGCAGCAGCATGTCCGACTCGTGGATGGCCTGGAACCCGCGGATCGACGAGCCGTCGAACATCAGGCCGTCGGTGAAGACACCGGCTCCGAAGTTCTCCGATGGAAACGTGAAGTGGTGCGTCGTCCCCGGCAGGTCGGTGAACCTGACGTCAACGAACTGGACCCCCTCGTCCTTGATGAACTTCAGGACGTCGTCGGCGGAGTTGAACACGCTAACCTCCCATGGGGCACGGGCCATCAGCCCGAACGTATGCCTGGGCCGTTACCGTGCCGTGTCTCGTTTGTTTCACCCGTGTTAAGCGAACGTCGCCTCCACGCTAGTCGCCAAGTCCGGCCTGGGCGGGTATGGCGGGTCTGACCTTTGCGCGAGTTTCACGTCCCGGATCGCAGCCGCGAGCACCCCTTGGCCGTCTCGTCGAGCGAACAGGGGTCCGTGGCCGGGCCGGTGGCCTTCATGCCGGGCGTCGAATCCGGGCAGGACGGGTGGACGAAGCCGTCGTCGAGGCCGCATCGCGCCGGGGCGACGTCCCCGTTGCCCCAACCGGCGACCCAGAAGCGCAGCCTGCCGTTCTCCCGCAGGGCCGGAAGGCGGGTCCTGCCGGGGGCCGAGCAGGCGGCCCGGTCGGATGCGGGGGCGGCGGCCGGGGCGGCTACCGTTGAGGTCATGAGCAGCAAGCAGCCGCGGTGGACCCAGACCTGGCTCGGCGGCGTCAGATCGGCCGGGATCGACCTCGGGTACCCGGGGGAGCGGCTCGGGCTGCCCCAGGAGGGCAGCGGCTCGGTGGCCGGGTTCGGCCGCAGGATCGCCGCCCTGCTGATCGACTGGCTGATCTGCACCTGGGCCATCACCCGGGGACTCCTGGGGATCGACCCCACCCGGCAGGGGTGGGTGCCGGTGACGATCCTCGCGATCGAGTACCTCCTGTTGGTCGGCACCATGGGCATGACCTTCGGGATGCGCCTGCTCAAGATCAGGGTGGCGGCGCTCGGCGGGGGACAGCCCGGATTCGTCGCGGTCCTGGCCCGTACCTTCCTGCTCTGCCTGGCCGTACCCGCCCTGATCTGGGACCGCGACCAGCGAGGCCTGCACGACCGCGCGGCGAACACCGTGGTCGTACGCCTCTGACCGGGCCCGGAGCCCCTGGCCCGGCCGCGAGGAGCCGTCAAGAGCCGGGAGCCCGCTCGCAGGTGAAGATCGCCGTTCCCGGCAGGAGGCGGCCGCGCAGCGGGCTCCAGCCGCCCCACTCCCGGTCGTGACCGGCCGGCCACTCCGGCTCGACCAGGCCGCGCACCGCCAGCTCCGAGGCCGTGATCAGGGCGATCCAGTCGCCCATCGTGCGGTGGTGCTCGACGTAGGACGGCCGCCCGTCCTCGCCGACCTCCACGTACGGGGAACGGTCGAAGTAGGACCGGTCACAGGTGAGCCCCGCCGGGCCGGGGTCGTCGGGGAAGGCCCAGCGGATCGGGTGGCTGACCGAGAAGACCAGGCGCCCGCCGGGCCGCAGCACCCGGCGGACCTCCGTCAGGACGGCTCCGGGGTCGGCCACGAACGGCAGCGCGCCGAACGCGGAGCAGGCCAGGTCGAAGACCTCGTCCGCGAACGGCAGGACCTCCGCGTCCGCCTGGAGCACCGGGAGGGGGAGACCGGAGCCGGAGCCCAGGTCGATCCGCCGGGAGTGCTGGAGCTGGCGGAAGGACAGGTCGAAGGCGGCCACCCTGGCGCCACGGCCGGCCAGCCAGCGCCCGCACTGCCCGGCGCCGCAGCCGATCTCCAGGACGTCCCTGCCCTCCACGTCGCCCAGCAAGCGCGCGTCGGCCTCGTCCAGCCCTTCGGGACACCAGACGAACCCGGCGTCGCGCAGGAACTCCCCGTGCTCCGCCTGGTACTCGTCGGCGGCACCGTCCCACCAGCCGCGGTTGGCGCGGGAGGTGGCCGCGGCGTCCACCCCCTGGCGGCCCACCCCGGCGAGGGACATCAGCGCATCTTCGGTCGGGGCATCTTCGCGCCGCGCGGCAGCGGCCCCTTGGGCATAGGCATCGTCTGCGGAAGCGCCTTGAGCCGGTTGTTGATCTCGTAGACGGCGGGCTTCTTGAGGTTGCGGGGCAGCTTCATCAGGTGGCGCTGCAACTTGGCCAGCGGGATCTGCCCCTCGCCGTCACCGGACTGCACGTCGTAGACGGGCACGTCCAGCGCGACCCGCTGGACCCGCTTCTTCTCGGCGACCAGCATCCTCTGCACGCGGTTGCCGGGCCCCTCGGAGACCAGGACGATCCCGGGGTAGCCGACCACGCGGTGCACGATGTCCTGGTCACGGGTGACCGCGACGGCCGGGGTGACCTCCCAGTTGCCGCGCATGCTCTGCAGGATCGCGGCGGCGGCGCCGGTCTGGCCGTGCAGCATGGAGTACTGCGCGCGCTGGGCGAGCTGGCCGAACACCACGAGCCCCACGGTCAGGGCCAGCATGATCCCGAGCGGGAACAGATACCACCAGCCCGTGACCAGGCCGATCACCACGAACAGGACGAGCGTGCCCAGCGCGGAGGCGTAGACGATCGGCATCCCCTTGGGGTTGGCCTGCTTGATGATCTGCGCGACCATGCGGAGCTGCTTGACGCGCCCCGGGCGCTCTGAGTCTTCGGGCTTCTTGGCCATGTTCTGAAGGATACAAATCCAAGGCTCAAGAAATGAAAACGTGACCTGCCGGCCGCCCTCTCCGGCGGCGCCCGCCCCACCGTCCCGGAGTTCCCCGCCCCCGCCCCGGGACCTGCCCGCCCCGCGCCCCGGGATCCCCCGGCCGTGCCCCCGAGGACTACCCGGCCACGGTCACGGTCGCGGACAGGCGCCGGTCGGCGACGTCGCGCCCCACCTCGACGGTGTGCTCCCCGGGTACGGTCCGCCAGCCCCGGTCCGTCCAGACCTGGAAGGCGCGCTCGGGCAGGTAGACCGTGGTGATCACCGTCTGGCCGGGGGCCGCGTCGACGGCCGAGAACCCCGCCAGGATCCGGGCGGGCCTGCGCGGGTCCTGCTCCGGCGGCGCGAGGTAGAACTGCACGATCTCGCGCCCGGGACGTCCGCCGGTGTTGGTCACCGCGACCGTCACGGTGGTCCCGGTGACGGCGACGGAGTCGTAGGACCAGGTGGTGTAGCCCAGTCCGTGGCCGAACCGGAAGGCTGGGACGCGCCCGGCCCGCTCCCAGGCGCGGTACCCGATGAGCGGCCCCTCCCGGTACGCGAGCTCGCCGCCCGAGGGCGTCACGTCCAGGACGGGCACGTCGGCCTCCAGGAGCGGCCAGGTGGTGGGGAGCCTCCCGCCCGGCTCGGCGTCGCCGAACAGCACGTCGGCCAGGGCGGTGCCCGCCTCCTGCCCGGGGAACCAGGTCAGCAGGACGGCGGGGACCAGCTCCAGCCAGGGCATCAGGACCGGCGAACCGGCGTTGACCACGACGATCGTGCGGGGATTGACCCGGGCGACCCCGGCGATCAGCTCGTCCTGCCGGCCGGGCAGGGCCAGACCGGTGCGGTCGAATCCCTCGCTCTCCACCTCCGGGGTGGTGGAGGCGATCACGATCGCCACGTCCGCGCCGGCGGCCGTCGCGACCGCCTCGGCGATGGTCGTGTCGTCGCCGGGGGAGGGGTCGGCGTGCCCGAGGGAGAAAGCGACGAACGCCATGCCGGCGGACGCCGTCGTGAGGTGGCGGACGCGCAGCCCGACCGGGACGCCCGAGGTGAGGGACACGGTCATCCGATGCTCCGGCGGGGACAGGAACGCCGTCGCCGGGTCGTCCCCGGGCGGCGTGACGACCCCGTCGAACACCACCTCCTCGCCGATCACGACGGTGAAGGCCCCTGACCCCACCAGGGAGAACGCGTGCGGACCGGTCACGGCCGGGGTGTGCTCGCCACGGATCTCGACGGCCCCCAGCCGGTCGCCGTCGACGTCGGAGGGCAGCCGGCCGACCCAGCGGGCCTCGGCCTCGGCCAGCGGGTGCTCCGCCAGGGGTGCGCCGTCGGCGTCCAGGAAGACCGCGCGGCAGGGCACGGCGAGCGGCGCCAGCCGGACCCGGGGGTCGGTGCCCAGGGCGTGGCGGACCTCGACGTCGCCGCGCCCGCGCAGTCCCTCCAGGGGCGAGACGATCCGGTCGGGGTAGACCTGGGCGCTGCCGCCCCCCATGATCCGCGCCTCGGCCGCGGCGGACCCGATCAGCGCCACGCTCCGCACGCCGGTCAGCGGCAGCAGGCCGCCCTCGTTGCGCAGCAGGGTGAACGAGCGGGCGGCCACCTCACGGGCCAGCGCCACCCCGTCGATCGGGGCGTCCTCGCCCGCCGGGACGGTCGCCGCGGACGCTCCGTCGGCGCCGGTCCCCGTCCTCGCTTCCGTCCCCGTCCCCGTCCCCGTCCCCGTCCCCGGTTCCGTTCCCGGGACCGGGTGCAGGGCGCCCACCCGCAGGGCCAGGCGCAGCACCCGGCGGACCTGGTCGTCGACGACCTCCTCGGCCACCCGGCCCTCACGGACCGCGGCCTCCAGCTTCGCGCCCCAGGGACCGTACGGGCCCGGCATGGCGACGTCGAGCCCGCCGGCGGCCGTCGCCTCGGTGGAGCGGGCGGCCGTCCAGTCCGAGACGACCAGGCCGTCGAAGCCCCACTCGTCCTTGAGCAGGTCGCGCTGGAGCGCCCGGTGCTCGGTCATCGTGGTCCCGTTGACCGCGTTGTAGGCGGACATCAGCCCCCACGCCCCGGCCCGCACCACCCGCTCGAAGGGGGCCAGGTACACCTCCCGCAGCGTCGCCTCGTCGACCGTGACGTTCACCGTGAACCGGTCGGTCTCGGAGTCGTTGGCCACGAAGTGCTTGGGCGTGGTGGCCACGCCGCCCCGCTGGACGCCCTCGACGTAGGCGGCGCCGATCTCGCCCGTCAGGTACGGGTCCTCGGAGAAGCACTCGAAGTGCCGGCCGCCCAGGGGGCTGCGGTGCAGGTTGAGCGTCGGGGCCAGCAGCACGTGCACGCCTTTGCGGCGCGCCTCCTGGGCGAGCAGCCGCCCGGCCCTGCGGACCAGCTCCACGTCCCAGGTCGCGGCGAGCGCGGTGGGGCTGGGCAGCGCGATCGAGGGGTCGCCCGGCGACCACCGCTCGCCCCGGACGCCGATCGGGCCGTCGCTCATCACCAGCGGGCCGAGCCCGATCCCAGGGAGCGCGGGCAGCGACCACATGTCGGCACCGGTCAGCAGGCGCACCTTGGCACCCAGGTCGAGCTTTCCGATCAACTCTTCGATGTCCACGCGGACAGTCTCGTCCCCGGGACCGGGCGGCCGACAGGCCCGCCGATCACACCTTTACGAAAGATCGCCCGGAACCGGCCCGCCACCGGCGGACCGGGGCACACCTCGCCGGCCGGGACCACCCCCTCGCCGGGCACGCCGGCGCCCGGCCCCGCGAGGGACCGGGTGCCGGGGGCGGGCTCAGGCGTGCTGGCGGGCCTCGACGGCCTGCTTGTACAGGCGACCGGCCCGGTAGGAGGAGCGGACCAGCGGCCCGGACAGGACGCCGGCGAAACCGATGGCCTCGGCCTCGGCCTGCAGCTCCACGAACTCCTGGGGCTTGACCCAGCGGTCCACCGGGTGGTGGCGCGGGGTGGGACGCAGGTACTGGGTGATGGTCAGCAGGTCGCACCCGGCCTCGTGCAGGTCGCGCATGGCCTGGACGACCTCCTCGCGCTCCTCGCCCATGCCGAGGATCAGGTTGGACTTGGTCACCAGACCGGCCTGCCGGGCCTTGGTGATCACTCCCAGCGAGCGGTCGTAGCGGAACGCGGGCCGGATCCGCTTGAAGATCCGCGGCACGGTCTCGACGTTGTGCGCGAACACCTCGGGCCTGGCGGAGAAGACCTCCTCCAGCTGGGCCTGGTCGCCGTTGAAGTCGGGGACCAGCAGCTCGACGCCGCATCCGGGCAGGAGCGCGTGGATCTGCCGCGCGGTCTCGGCGTACAGCCACGCCCCGCCGTCGGGCAGGTCGTCGCGGGCGACACCGGTCACGGTCGCGTAGTTCAGCCCCATCTGCCGGACCGAGTCGGCAACCCGGCGGGGCTCGTCGGTGTCGTACTCCTTGGGCTTGCCGGTGTCGATCTGGCAGAAGTCACAGCGCCGGGTGCACTGGTCGCCGCCGATGAGGAAGGTGGCCTCGCGGTCCTCCCAGCACTCGGAGATGTTGGGGCAGCCGGCCTCCTGGCAGACCGTGTGCAGTCCCTCGCGTTTGACCAGCGCTCGCAGCTCGGTGTGGTTGGGGCCGGTCCTGAACCGGGTCTTGATCCACTCAGGCTTCTTCTCGATGGGGGTCTCGGCGTTGCGTACCTCCAGGCGGAGGAGTTTCCGGCCCTCGGGGGAGACGGTCATGCGAGCTCCTTCATCGGTCGCGGGACCGAGGTGGTGCACATCGAGGTGCGGCATATGTCGTCACGCTCGCTCACCCCCCCAGCTTATGTCCCGCCGCAGGCTGCGGCGGCCCCGGGCCCGGCGCACCGGCCCCGCCCCGGACAGGCCTCGCGTCCGGCGTCCGGGACCGTTCCGGGGATCGGCGTCGGATCGGCGCGGGCCCCGTCCCGGATCACTCTTGGACCGGTGCCGGACCGGTGCCGGACCGGTGCCGGACCGGTGCCGGTCAGCGCCGGAACAGGTCCTCCTCGGGCAGCTCGAAGGGCTGCGCGCCCAGCGCCTCCGCCAGGTGCTTCTCGGCGTACGGCAGGACCTCGTCGACCACGATGCGGCGGCCGGTCTCGGCCGAGAGCGAGGAGACCCCGGCGTCGCTGATCCCGCACGGGACGATCCGGTTGTACCAGCTCGGGTCGTTGGAGCAGTTCAGGGCGAATCCGTGCATCGTCACGCCGCCCGTGACCCGGATGCCGATCGCCCCGACCTTCCTGTCGGGCAGGCCGTGCGAGGGGTCACCGGCCACCCAGACGCCGCCGCGTCCCTCCACCCGCCCCGCCTGCACCCCGAAGTCGGCGCAGACGTGCACCAGGGTCTCCTCCAGGAGCCTCACGTAGGCGTTCACGTCGAGCGGGCCGCCGAGCCTGACGATGGGGTAGCCGACGAGCTGGCCGGGACCGTGCCAGGTGATCCGGCCGCCCCGGTCGACCTCGACGACCGGGGTGCCGTCGGAGGGCCGCTCGTGCGGCGCTGTGCGCCTGCCCGCCGTGTAGACCGGCGCGTGTTCGAGCATCAGGCAGGTGTCGGGGATCTCGTCGGCCACCCGGCGGGCGTGGATGCGCCGCTGAAGATCCCATGCCTGCTCATAGGGGAAGTCAACGCCAAGACGTACGATCGCCAGGTCACTCACGGCTCAAGAGTAGTTGACCCGTTCGTGGTCATGGTGTGAGAAGCCGAGGCTCGATGCGGAACTCCTTGGCGCCGCCCGACCCGTCGTGCTCGACCCGGTAGGCGTGGCCCCCCGGGCGCACGCTGACGGCCTGGATGAACTCGGTGCCCACGTAGTGCAGCGCGACGCCCTCGTCGGCGGCGTACCCCATGGGCAGCTCGCCCGAGGCCACCGAGGCGTGCAGCAGCTCGCGCCGCTGGGGGTCGGAGTCGTAGTGGACGCCGCACGAGTAGGGCAGCAGGCCCAGGCCGTCGGACCAGGCCCGCAGCTCGGGGCCGAAGGAGTCGGTGTTGCCGCCCACGTGCCAGCACAGCGCCCCGGCGCTCTGCCCGCTCAGCACCACCCCCGCCCGCCAGGCCTCCTCGAAGATCTCGTCCAGGCCGTGCAGCCGCCACAGGGCCGCCAGGTTGGCCACGCTGCCGCCGCTGACGTAGACGACGTCCTGGCCGAGGACCCACTCGCGCGGGTCCTCGATGTTGGGCATCGGGAAGAGGGTCAGGTGGCTGACCTCCACGTCCCAGTCGCGGAAGGCGCCGTACATCTTCAGCAGCCACTCGGAGTCGTCGCCGGTGGCGGTGGCCAGCAGGCCCAGCCGGGGCCGGTCCTGACCGCTCAGGTCCAGGGCGTACCGGAGCAGCGGGCTCGCCTCGATGGATCCCTGGCGGGCGGACGGGCGGAACGAACCGCCCCCGATCGCGACGATGTGCGAATGCCCGGGCCTGCCCATGTCGATCTCCCCAGTGACGTCCGGTGGTCGGAACAGGGACCCTAGAGTACGGCGGCCAGTGCCTCGTCGAGACGCTTATGCCGGAACGTGTAACCGGCGTCGAGCAGTCGGCGCGGGAGCACCCGCTGGCCGGTCAGCACGCCCTCTTCGGCGAACTCGCCGAGCAGCGCCCGCAGCGCGAACCCGGGCACGGCCAGCGGCATCGTGGGCCGGTGCAGGGCCGCCCCGAGGACCTTCGTGAACTCCGCGTTGGTGACCGGCTCGGGCGCCGTCAGGTTCACCGGCCCGGAGATCTCCGGATGCGCGAGCAGGTACCGCACGGCGAGCACCCAGTCGTCGAGGGAGATCCACGACCAGTACTGCCGGCCCGATCCCAGCGGGGCGCCCAGGGCGGCCCTGAAGACCGGCAGGATCCGGGCGAGCATGCCCCCCTCGGGGGTCAGCACCAGGCCGGTGCGCAGATGCGCCACCCGGACGCCCGCCTCCTCGGCCGGCGCCGTCTCCGCCTCCCAGGGCACCACGACCTCGCGCGCCAGGAACCCCTCGCCGGCGGGGGCGGTCTCGTCCACCGCGCGGTCCCCGGTGTCGCCGTAGAACCCGATCGCCGAGGACGACAGCAGCGTCGCGGGCCTGGCCGGGCCGGTCAGGCCGGCCAGCGCGGTCGCCAGCGTACGGGTCCCCTCGACCCTGCTGCGGACCACCTCGCGCTTGTACTCGTCGCTCCAGCGGCTGTCGCCGATGCCCGCGCCGGCGAGGTGGATCACCGCGTCGGCGCCCTCCAGGACCGCCGGGTCGAGAACCCCCTTGGGCGGGTTCCAGAAGGCCTCCTCGTCGCCGCGCGGCACCCGCCGGACCAGACGGACCACCCTGGCGCCGTCGTCCCGCAGGGCCTTGACCAGGGCCGTGCCCAGCAGGCCCGAGGAGCCGGTCATGATGATCGTCATAGCGTTCAATGTAATCGACCTCCACGAGGCTCTTCGGGAGGCGGGCGCCGCCCGGATTCGCGTCGCGCCCGGCGGATCGGCGTCATCCACCGGCACCGGCACCGGCACTCGGGGTGGGAGCCGGGGCGAGAGGGGGACCGGGGCGGCGGGACCGCGCCGTCTGCGGGAACGCCTCCGGCGGGAGACGCGCGAGGGCCGGTCCGCGACGTCGCGGACCGGCCCTGCGGGGAGCCGGGAAGGGCTAGCCGTTGAGGCCCAGCTGGTTCTCGAAGCGGCCCTCCTCCAGGCGACGCTTGATCGTCGTCAGGAAGCGGGCGGCGTCGGCGCCGTCGACCAGGCGGTGGTCGTAGCTGAGCGCCAGGTACATCATCGAGCGGACCGCGATGACCTCACCGTCGGGGGTGTCCAGGACCACCGGGCGCTTGACGATCGCGCCGGTGCCCAGCATGCCGACCTGCGGCTGGTTGAGGATCGGGGTGTCGAACAGCGCGCCGCGGCTGCCGGTGTTGGTCAGCGTGAACGTGCCGCCGGTGATCTCGTCCGGGCTCACCTTGTTGGTGCGGGTGCGCTCGGCCAGGTCGGCGATCTTACGGGCCAGCCCGGCGATGTTGAGGTCGCCCGCGTCCTTGATCACCGGAACCAGCAGGCCGCGCTCGGTGTCCGTCGCGAAGCCCAGGTGCTCGGCGTCGAAGTAGGTGACCTCGTTGGTCTCGCTGTTGATCGTGGCGTTCAGCTTGGGGTGCTGCTTGAGCGCCTCGATCGCGGCCAGGGCGAAGAACGGCGTGAACGTGAGCTTGACGCCCTCGCGCCGCTGGAACTCGGCCTTGGCCGTCTCGCGCAGCCGCGCGATCTTGGTGACGTCGACCTCGACCACGCTGGTGAGCTGGGCCGAGACCTGCAGCGACTCGACCATGCGCTTGGCGATGGTCTGGCGCAGCCGCGACATCTTCTCGGTACGCCCGCGCAGCGTGGTGTCCACCGCGACCGGCTCGGGAGCCTGCGGGGCGGCCTGCGCCTGGCCGGCCGGGGCCTGGGCGGCGGCCTGCGGGGCCTGGGCCGGGGCCTCGGACGCGGCGGCCTGCTCGCGGCGGGCGCGGGCGGCCTCCAGGACGTCCTGCTTGCGGATGCGCCCGCCGACACCGGTGCCGGTCAGCGACTCCAGGTCCACGCCGTGCTCGCCGGCCAGCTTGCGCACCAGCGGGGTCACGTACGGGCTGTCGCCCGAGGACGGCGCGGCCTGCTCGGCGGCCGGCGCCGCGATCGGGGACGGCGGAGCGGCCGGCGAGGCCTGGACGGCCTGGTCCTGCGTCTGCTGGGGCGCCTGCTGCTGGGCGGGAGCCTGCTGCTGGGCCTGCTGGGGGGCCTGCTGCTGGGGCGCCTGCTGTGCGGGCTGCTGCTGGGGGGCCTGCGCCTGCTGCTGTGCGGGCTGCTGCTGCGGGGCGGGCTGCGGGATGGAGGAGGCGGGCTGGGCCTGCTGCTGCGGGGCCGGCTCCGGCTCGGGCTCGGGCTCCGGCTCGGGGGCCGCCTCCTGCGCCGGGGCAGCCCCCTCGGTGCCGTTCTCGTCGATGACGGCCAGCTCGGCGCCGACCTCGACGGTCTCGTCCTCGGCCACCACGATCTTCGTGAGGATGCCCGCGGCCGGGGAGGGGATCTCGGTGTCGACCTTGTCGGTGGAGACCTCGAGGAGCGGCTCGTCGGCCTCTACACGCTCGCCCTCCTTCTTCAGCCAGCGGGTGACGGTGCCCTCCGTGACGCTCTCACCGAGCTGGGGCATCTGTACGGACTTCGGCATGGTGTCTTCTCTCGCGTTCCGAGTGAGGGCTTACGTTTAGTTGTGGACGTGGAGGGGCTTGCCGGCCATCGCCAGCATGGCCTCGCCGACGGCCTCGGACTGGGTCGGGTGCGCGTGGATCAGCTGCGCGACCTCGGAGGGCAGGGCCTCCCAGTTGTAGATCAGCTGGCCCTCGGTCACGAGCTCGCCGATGCGACGGCCGACCATGTGCACGCCGAGCACGGGGCCGTCCTTCTCGGAGATGATCTTGACCGCGCCCTGGGTCTGCAGGATCTGGCTCTTGGGGTTGCCCGCGAGGTCGTAGGTGAACTCGACGATCTCGTGGCCGCGCTCCCTGGCCTGGGCGGAGGTGATGCCGACCGAGGCGACCTCGGGGTCGGAGTAGGTGATCCGCGGCACGCCGTCGTAGTCGATCGGCACCGGGTTCAGGCCGGCGATGTGCTCGGCCACCAGGATGCCCTCGGCGAAGCCGGCGTGGGCGAGCTGCAGGGTCGGGATGAGGTCGCCGACCGCGTACACGCCGGGCACGCTGGTCTGGCAGAACTCGTTCACCGTGACGGTGCCGCGCTCCATGGCGATGCCCGCCTCCTCGAAGCCCATGCCCGACGAGACCGCGCCGCGGCCGACCGCGACGAGCATCAGCTCGGCCTCCAGCGTCTTGCCGTTGGCCAGGCTGACGACCACGCCGGTGTCGGTGGTCTTGACGCCCTCGAAGAAGACGCCGAGCTCCTGCTTGATGCCGCGGCGCCGGAAGGCACGCTCGATCAGCTTGGAGCTGGACTCCTCCTCCAGCGGCAGCAGGTGCGGCAGGCCCTCGACGATCGTCACCTCGGCGCCGAAGGAACGCCAGACGCTGGCGAACTCCACGCCGATGACGCCGCCGCCCAGGACGACCACGGAACCGGGCACCCGGTCGAGCCTGAGGGCGTGCTCGCTGGTGATGACCCGCTCGCCGTCGATCTCCAGGCCGGGCAGCGACCTGGGCGCGGAGCCGGTCGCCAGCACGACGTTGCGGCCCTCGTAGACGTCGGAGCCCACGGTCACCCGGTTCGGGCCCGCGAGACGGCCCTCACCCTCGACGATCGTGATGCCCTTGCTCTTGAGGAGGCCCTGCACGCCCTTCCAGGCGCGGTTGACGATCTTGTCCTTGAAGGCGTGCACGGCGGGCACGTCGATGCCCTCGAACTTCGCCCTGACCCCGTAGGTCGCGCTTTCCCGGGTCTCGTCGGCGACCTCCGCGGAATGCAGGAGCGCCTTGGTGGGGATGCACCCCCGGTGCAGGCAGGTGCCGCCGATCTTGTCCTTCTCGATCAGCACGACCGTCTTGCCCAGCTCGGCCGCCCGCAGAGCGCAGGCATAGCCACCGCTGCCGCCACCCAGGACGACGATGTCGTACGGGCCGCTGCCATCAGCCACAGGAAAGCTCCTTGTCGGATCGGAATACCGTGTTCGTCGTGTGCACGGTCGCGCCCCTGCCGGACCCCGGCCGGCCGTGCGGATGCCCGATCGCCTCCGCACCGCCGCCGGACCCGGCTCGGCACCGCGCCGGGGAACGGCCTCGGCCCGGCCCCGGCAACCGCATCTTTTCATTTGTCCACATCGCCCGTGACCCGCTTGCGCGGCCGCGAGGGCCCGGAAGGGCCGGCGAGGGCCGTGTGAGGGTCACTCGCCCGCGTAACGCTCGGCCAGGCCCACCAGCGTCCGGGTGATCGCCCCGGTACCGCCCTTGGGCGTGTACCCGTGCGGCTCACCCTTGTTGAAAGCAGGACCGGCCATGTCAATGTGTGCCCAACGGACTCCGTCCGGCACGAATTCCCGCAGGAAGATGGCGGCCGTGAGCATGCCGCCGAAACGCTCGGGGTGCAGGTTGGCGATGTCGGCCACGGGGGAGTCGAGACCCTTGCGGAGCTCGTCGGGCAGCGGCATGGGCCACGCGCCCTCGCCCTGCTCGGCCGCGGTCTCGACCACCTCGGCGCGCAGGGCGTCGTCGTTGGCCATGACGCCCGCCGTCCGCCAGCCCAGCGCGACGATCTGCGCGCCGGTGAGGGTGGCCACGTCGACGATCACGTCGGGCTCGTCCTGGGCGGCGCGGGCGATGCCGTCGATCAGCACCAGGCGGCCCTCGGCGTCGGTGTCGAGCACCTCGACGGTCTTGCCGGAGAAGCTGGTGAACACGTCGGAGGGGCGCTGCGCGGTGCCGCTCGGCATGTTCTCGGCCAGGCAGAGGTAGCCCACCGCGTTGACCTTCAGCCCCAGCCCGGCGATCGCCAGGAGGGCGCCGAGGACCGCTCCGGCGCCTCCCATGTCCGACTTCATCCAGTCCATCGAGGCCGTCGGCTTGAGTGACAGGCCGCCGGAGTCGAAGGTGATGCCCTTGCCGACGTACGCCAGCGTCGTGCCGGCCTCGGGGTGGTTGTAGGCCAGGCGGACCAGACGGGGCGGGTTGACCGACCCCTGGCCGACGGCGACGATGCCGCCGTAGCCGCCCTCCTTGAGCGCCGTCTCGTCCAGGACCTCCACCGTCAGGCCGGCCTCGGTGCCCAGCCGCTCGGCGATCTCGGCGAAACGGGCCGGCCACAGGTGCGAGGGCGGGGTGTTGACCAGGTCGCGGACGAGCGAGACCGACTCGGCCAGGGTGGTGGCGCGCTCGACCGCGGCCTGGGCGCCCTCGGCGCCGCTCAGCACGGTCAGCTCGTCGACCGGCGCGGTCTGCTCGCCGGTGGTGCGGTACCTCGTGAAGGCGTAGGCGCCGAGCAGGGCGCCCAGGGCGACGGCACCGGCGTCGCCGGCGCTCGCGGCGGGCAGGGCCAGCGCCACGCGACCGGTTCCGGCCAGGGCGCGGACGGCGGTGCCCGCGGCCCGGCGGAGCGTCTCGGCGTCGTGTCCCGCCCCCTCGGCGGGAGCGTCGCCCAGGCCGACGGCGACCAGCAGGGGAGCGGTCAGCGCGCCGAAGGTGGGGATCTTGGAGATCTCGCCCGGCTTGCCCTTGGCGCCCATGCCTGCGAGCGTGACGGCCAGCCTGCCGCCGAGCGCTTCGTCGAGGCCCTCGGCCCCGGGCGCGGCGATCAGGCCGTCCGGCCCGGTGTGCACTCCGACGACCAGCGCGTCGGAGTCGAACGAGACAGCGTTGTCAGTTTGGTTCAGCCGCACAGTGGTCACGTAGGCCGATGCTAGTAGGGCTTTCACGGTACGCATAAACGAGGGTTCGTCCTACGAATTCTATCGCACGATGGTGCTGTTCGGGGTGGCACCATCCGGGGTCATGGTGCTAATGTCGATAGCATCATGTTGATCAGACTGGATCTGAACGATCCCCGGCCGCTGCACGAGCAGGTGGCCGAGGCGATCAGGCGTGCCGTCGCCGAGGGCTCCTACGCGCCGGGAGACCGTCTCCCGCCGGCGCGGGACCTGGCCGCCGCGCTGGGGATCAACGCCAACACGGTGCTGCGCGCCCTGCGGGACCTTCGGGACGAGGGCGTGCTGGAGTTCCGGCGGGGACGTGGCGTGAGCGTCCTCAACCGCCCCAACCCGCGCAGCGTCATCGAGGAGAAGCTGCGCTCCCTGCTCGCCGAGGCGGTCCAGTACGGCTACCGCCACGACGACGTCATCGAGCTCATCAGGGAACTGTCGTGACCGGGCCCCGGGCCCGGTCCTTGAAGGGAGTGATCGACTTGGGCCTGCGAGCACGTTTCCTGTCCGCGGTCGCCGGCTGGTTCGCGCTGGTGACCGTCGCGCTGGCGGCGCCGCCGCTGATGCTGCGCGAGCGGCTGCCGGACCCACTCGCGACCCACTGGGGCGTCTCCGGCGGCCCCGACGGCTCCATGCCGTTCGCCGCCTTCCTGCTGTTCGAGGTGGGGGTGTGGGCGGTGGTGGCGGGTGTGCCCCTCGTGTCCGTCCTCGTCAGACCCGGGCAGCTCAGGCGCAGGAGCGCCCGCATGGGCCTCGGCGCCCTGCTGGGCGGCAGCGGCCTGTTCTTCCTGGGGCTCCAGGCCGTCACGCTGTCCGCCAACCTGGACGCCCCGGTCTGGTGGCGCGCCGCTCCCCTGGGATGGGGCGCGCTGGTCGCGATCCTCGGCCTGGTGGCGGGCGGCTGGCTCGGTGCCCTCGCCGCCAGGCCCGGGCCCGACGACGGGCCGGAGGCGACCGCCGGGGTGCGGCGGCTGTCGCTGGGGGCCGACCAGCGCGCGGTCTGGGTCTCCTCGGTGCGCAACGTCCCGCTCGCGGCCCTCGGCGGATCGCTGCTGGCCGCCGGGACCGGGTACGTCGTGTTCGCCCTGCTCGGCGGCGAGGGCATCCTGTGGAGCGTGGCGGGCACCCTGGCCTTCGTGGGGCTGGTGGGCCTGATCTTCAGCTCGGTGCGGGTGCAGGTCACCGAGGAGGGCATCGTGCTCTTCTACGGGCCGTTGCGCCTGCCCCGGTGGCACGTCCCGATCCGGCGGGTGGAGCGGGCCTGGTCGGAGGAGCGGTACCCGTCCGGGGTCGGCGGCTGGGGCATCCGCGGTCTGCCGGGATCGGTCACGGTCATGCTCCGCGGCGGGGAATGCCTCGTGCTGGGCTACGTCTCCGGTGGCCGCCTCGCCATCTCGATCGACGACGCCGAGAACGGCGCCGCCCTGGTCAACACCCTCGTGGCCAGGGAGTCCACCGGGCCCGGCGCCCGCTGACACCCGTTTTCGTGCCCTTGGCCGCCTCTGACCATCCCCTCGTCCCCGGTCGTCCCCGACCGTTCCCGGCCGCTCCTGGCGCCCGGCCTGCGCCGTCCCTCCACACCCGAAGGTGGTTACGTGCTCCGTCGCATCCCCGATCTGTGGCTGTTCCTGTCGGTCGCGTTCGGCCTGTCCTGGTTTTTCAGCCTTCCCGTCTGGTTCACGGACGCGCGGATCGGCGAGCCCCTGTTCTTCCTGGTCGCGCTGACGATGATGTTCACGCCGGCCCTCGGCGTCCTCGCCGTCCGGGCGCGCGACAGGCGGCTCGGACGACCCGGCACCACCTGGCGTGAATGGGCCGGGCGGACCGGGCTGCGGCTGGGGGAGCGACGGGGGCGGACGTTCGCGCTCATCGCCCTGGGATGGTTCGGCGTCCCCGTCCTGGTCATCGTGTCGATCATGCTCAGTGCCGCCCTGGGCCTGCTCTCCGTCGACCTGCAAGGGCTGAGCCTCCTCCGTGAGAGCCTGGCGGCCCCCGCCGCGGGGCCACTCCCGGCGGACTCCTCGGTCCTGCTGGCGGTGCAACTCGCGGCGATGGTCCTGATCGCCCCTCTGATCAACTCGATCCCCGCCTTCGGGGAGGAGTGGGGATGGCGGGGATGGCTGCTGCCGCGTCTGGCTCCGCTCGGCACGTGGCGGGCCCTTCTGGCGTCCGGGGTGATCTGGGGGGTCTGGCACTTCCCGCTCACCCTGCGCGGGTACAACTACCCGGATCTGGGTGCGTGGGCGGCGCCGATGTTCGTCGTCCTCTGCGTGACCTTCGGGGCACTGCTCGGCTGGCTCCGCCTGTACTCCGGGAGCGTCTGGCCGGCGGTCGTCGGGCACGGGTCGCTGAACGCCTCGGGTGGTCTGATCATGCTCGTGGGTGACGCGGCCGAACCACCCGTCCTCGCGCTCGCGGGCATCACGGGCCTGGTCGGGTGCGTACTGCTGGCCGTGGTCTCGGCCATGCTGTTCAAGAGCCGTCCGGTCGAGGTGCCGGTCCCGGTCGCCTCGCCCGCCGCCCGCTCCGAAGGGGAGGAGAACCGGTGGCCGACGACCGCAACCGGTGATCGATGACCGGTCGCCGACGGCCGACGGCCGGTGACCAGTACCGGCCACCGGCCACCGGCCACCGGCCGCCGGCCGCCGATGGTCGGTGATCGGTGGCCGGCCGGGGGCGCGGGAGCTCAGTTCGCGAGCACCGTGCACGCCAGCAACGTCGCCGCGGTGGCGGTCTCCACGAGGGCGCCGAGGACGTCACCCGTCACGCCGCCCAGCCGCCGGACGGCCCGGCGTCGCACCACCCAGGCCGCCAGCAGGCCCACGGCCACGGCCAGGGGAAGACCCCAGGGGGCGAGAAACGGCCCCAGGCCCGCCGTGAGGCCGTAGTCCACGAGGAACTCCCCCTCGGGGACGTAGGCGACGTACCTTCGGTCGCCGCCTCCGAAGGAGGGGGAGGCGTACCCGCCGAGGACGCCGAGACCGTGAATCCAGGCCAGCGCCGCCGTCCCCGCGAGCGTGAGCGCGGTGACGGCCAGTACGGCGCCCCGGCGGACGGTGCCCGCGACCAACGCGCCAAGACCGTCGGGGCGGGCGGACGGGACACCGGCCCGGCAGGCCAGGGTGAGAGCGAGGCGCCCGGCCACGCAGGCCACGACCAGGGTGATCGGCCCCATCCCCGCCCGGGTCGCCTCGTACAGGGCGGCCACCTGGATCAGCAGGGTGAGGACCAGCGTGACCACACCGAACGGGCCGATGTCCGACCGCTTCATGATCTCCAGGGCCCGATCGGCGGGCTTTCCGCTCCCCAGCCCGTCGGCGAGGTCGGCCAGGCCGTCGAGGTGGAGTCCCCGGGTGAGCAGCGCCACGGTCGCCACGGCCAGTACCGATGCCGGGAGAGGGGTCATCGCCGACCACAGCGAGATCGTCAGCACCAGCGCTCCCACGAGCCCGATCACCACCCCGACCAGCGGGGCGACGGCCATCGCGATCCCTCCGGCCCGGCGGTCGACCACGCCGGGCCTGACCGGGAACACGCTCAGCGTGCCGATCGCGAGGCGGATCCCGTCGGCCACCGTCGAGCGCCTGCCCGGGGAGGCGCACGCCTCCGTAGGCGCGGGAGGCCCCAGAGATGCGGTGGGCTCCGCGGGCGCGGCAGGCTCCGAAGGGGTGGAGGGCTTCGGGAGTGCGAAGGCTTCCGGGGGCGCGGTGGGTTCCGAGGGGGTGGAGGGTTCCTGGGGTGCGGGGGGCCCCGGGGGTGTGGGGTGCGGAGGTGTGGGGGGCTCAGGGGGTGTCGGAGGCCTCTCCGAAGAGGGGGGCGCGGGCATGACCGGTGATCCTAGTCCGCACGTGCCACTCCCTCGGCGGATCAGGTCGAAGGGACGACCGTTGTCGGATCCGGCCGAGGAGTGTCAGATCAGGCCGAGGAGGCGGCCGGCGACGACGAGGCCGACGTCCTCCGACTCCATGGACAGGCGCTGGTTCAGGCGGCCGAGGGCGTCCCGGAACATCCGGCCGCTGGAGGTGTGGGGCACCACGCCGAGCCCCACCTCGTCGGAGACCGCCACGACCCGGACATGGGTCTGCCGCCAGGCCTCCACCAGCTCCTCACACCGGGCCGCGACCGCGTCGAGGCCCTCCCCACCCGACCAGGCCCCGCACTCGTCGAAGACGGCGGTGATCCAGGTGCCGAGCCCGTCGATCAGCAGTGGGCTCGTGGCGGACCGCAGCACCCCGGCCAGGTCGGTGGTCTCGACGGTCCTCCAGTGGGCGGGCCTGCGGTCGCGATGCTTCCGGACCCGGCGCGCCCACTCGGGGTCGCCTTCCCCGGACGGGCCGGTCGCGACGTAGAGGACCTCGGGTTCGGCCGCCAGCCGGAGTTCCGCCTCCGCGGACTTGCCGGATCGGGTGCCCCCGAGCAGCAGGGTCCGCCGAGGGGGGGCGGGAAGGGCGGGCGGGGGCTCACGAAGGTCGACGACCGTGCCGTCCGCCACGATGCGCACTCCCCACAGCGCGGCTCTCCGGTCCAGCTCCACCTCCGTCGGCACCCGGTGGTCGAGGTCGACCGCCACCACATGCGTCCGCTCGCCCAGCAGGCCCCGCCGCCTCAGGTCCCCCAGCCTCTCCGGCCGATCCAGCACGTCCACCAGTGCCATGTCCAACTCGTGGTCCGACTCGTGGTCCGACTCGTGGTCCGGCTCGCGCCCCGGACCGGCGGGGAGGGCGGCCGCGTACAGGATGCGCCGGCCGTCCGGCGTGATGACGGTGAGACCGTCGGGACCCGATCGGGCGTGACGGCCGGACGGCAGGACACCGGTGGGCGGCAACGGGACGGGGCCGCCGGACGGCGGGAGATCGCCGTGGAGGGCGGGGAGGCCATGGACGACAGGGTCGCCGAGCAGTACGTGGGTGCGGCGCCGGCCGGGGGTGACGCGGGCGCACGAGGCGCACCCGCATCCGGGGGCGGGCCAGCCGGCCGCGCTCGCCGTACCGGAGATCAGGACCCTCACACCCGGTCTCCCGTCAGGTCGAAGAGGTCGGGACCCCCACCGGGGCGGAGGTGACGGACAGCCGCAGCGTACGGGGCGCCGCGCGCGTTCCCGTGGCCGAGGGGGCCGCACGCGTGGCGGAGGGGACGTACGTGTCCCCAGGGCGGAGGGCGGAGGGTGGAAGGCGGGGTGCGGGGGACGTGATGGTGCGGCCACACCGTGGAAGCCGGGGGGGCGGAGCCGAAATCGTGATCATGCTTTCAGGTCTGCGGATGCGCGCGGATCGGGTACGGAGATCGGACGCGGGCTCGCGATCACGCCTCCACGCCCGCGGGCGGCCCGGGGAGGTAGGGTTCGCTGAGCCGACGAGGGGCAACGGCGAGACCCGCGAGAAGGAGCTGTGGCATGACGTGGCGCTGGCGTTATGAAAACGCGAACGGTGGCGAGCTGGTCGAGGGCGTGACGCCGTCCGACACGTTCCCCAGCCAGGCCGACGCCGAGTCGTGGCTCGGCGAGAGCTGGCGCGAGCTGCTGGACGCCGGGGTCGAGAAGGTCACCCTGCTGGAAGGTGAGCGCGTCGAGTACGAGGGGATGTCGCTGCGCCCGGAGTGAAGCGCAGTGACCCCGAGTGAAGCGGGTCTCACCCCGGCGAAGCGGAATTCACCTGAGCGAAGCGGGTTGACCTCAGCGAAGCGGGGGTGACCCAGCGAGGCGGAGTGAACCGGGGCGAAGGTGAAAGGCGGTCTTCCCGGCGGATGCCGGGAAGACCGCCGGGCCGGCCCTGAAGGACCGGCTCCCGTTCCCGCGGAGGGCAGGCCCCCACGGGAACGGGAGCCGGAGGATCGGACCTGGATCAGGGACGCTTCTCCGGGCTCACGGTCTTGGAGGGGTCACGCTCGACGACCGGGCCGAGAACGTCGTCGATCTTCTTCAGCACCTCGGCGTCCAGCTTCACACCGGAGGCCTTGACGTTGTCACGGACCTGTTCGGGCCTGCTGGCGCCGACGATGGCGGAGGACACGTTCGGGTTCTGCAGCACCCAGGCCACCGCGAGCTGGGCCATGCTCAGCCCCAGGTCCCCGGCGATCGGCTGCAGTTCCTGGACGCGGGTGAGCACGTCGTCCTTGAGCATCCGGGAGATGAAGTTGCCGCCCGAGGGGTCGGTGGCGCGGGATCCCTCCGGAGGCGGCTGTCCCGGCAGGTACTTGCCGGTCAGGACGCCCTGGCCGATCGGCGAGAAGACGATCTGGCCGACGCCCTCCTTCTCGCTCAGCGGCACGACCTCGGCCTCGATGACCCGCCACAGCATGGAGTACTGGGGCTGGTTGGAGACCAGACGGTCCAGGCCCATCTCGTCGGCGATCTTCAGTGCCCGGCCGATCTGCTCGGCGGTCCACTCGCTGACCCCGATGTAGAGGACCTTGCCCTGGCGTACCAGGTCGTCGAAGGTCCTGAGGGTCTCCTCGAGCGGCGTCTCGTAGTCGAAGCGGTGTGCCTGGTAGAGATCGACGTAGTCGGTCTGCAGGCGTCGCAGCGAGCCGTGCAGGGACTCGGTGATGTGCTTGCGGGACAGGCCGCGGTCGTTGGGGCCCTTGCCGGTCGGCCAGTAGACCTTGGTGAAGATCTCCAGGGATTCACGGCGGACGCCCTGCAGGGCGCGGCCGAGAACCTCCTCCGCCTTGGTGCCCGCGTACACGTCGGCGGTGTCGAAGGTGGTGATCCCCTCGTCGAGCGCCGCCCGCACGCACTGCCTGGCCGCGTCCTCCTCTACCTGGGAACCATGGGTGATCCAATTGCCGTAGCTGATCTCGCTGACCATGAGACCGCTGCGGCCGAGGTGACGGAATTCCATGGTTCGACACTAACCGGCATGATGATTCACTAACCGGTGCGGTCGAGACCGCCGCGACCGAACTCTTCGTTCACCCCGGTGGACCGCCACCGCCGCGCCGCTCCCGAACAATCGCGTGGATGGTCCCGGTCCCTCTTCGGCACAATTGCCCGATGCGTTTGTGGACGGTTCAGCATCGAGCGGTTCTCGCCTCGCTGGAGGACGCCGGCGAGCTGGTCGGGGACTGGGACCGGATCATGGTCCGGAACTACCGGGCCTGCTACGAGGAGGTGGTGGCCGAGATGGCGCGGCGCGGCCTCGACGGTGGCGGCCGGCCGCCGGTGTGGGCGTGGGCCGGGCCGGACACCCGCGACAACAGGGTGGCGCTGGCCGCGGAGATGCTCCTCTGCCCGGAGACTCCGGAGGAGTACGCCCGCTATGTGGTGCTCGACCTGGACGTGCCGGACGACGCCGTCCTGCTCAGCTCGTACGGGCGCTGGAACGACTTCATGGAAGCGATCATCATGGGCGAGGGATCGCCGGACATGGATTGGGCCATCGGCCCGGAGGGGCTCGACGGGTTGCAGGCGTGCCTCACGCGTGTCGCGGCCGGGTGGGTCCTCGGCGCCCGCCCGCTGGAGCCGTTCAGGCCGGAAGAGGAGGACGACGAGGACGAGGAGGGCGGGGAGGACGAGGAGGGCGGGGAGGACGAGGAGGGCGGGGAGGACGAGGAGGGCGGGG
>NZ_JBFABE010000079.1:0-235 GCF_040640155.1 Streptosporangium sp. NPDC023615 | reverse complement strand
GAGGACGGGGACGAGAAGGACCGAGACGAGGGCGGCGAGCGCGGGGACGGCGGAATCGGCTCCTGACCCCGCGCCGTGCGCCGGCCCGCCGTGCGCCGGCCCGCCCCGGGGGCCGCGCGTGGGACGTCGGCCGGCACCGGGGCGAACGGCGGCGGCCCCATGATCACAGACATGATCATGCTGGCGTGGAAGGCCACCTGCAGCAGCAGGTCGCCCAGCTCCTCGCGGAGCGCCG
>NZ_JBFABE010000078.1:0-38708 GCF_040640155.1 Streptosporangium sp. NPDC023615 | reverse complement strand
GTCTCACCCAATCCCAGCGGCGAAAGGGACGTCAACTCGCGAACCGCCCTCTCAGACAGGTCGAGCACAGACATGAAGGTGCCGCTCCCGATGTCCTCGCCTCGGCAAGGGATTCAGCTACATGTCTGACGCAGGATCTCTTTCGCGGTGCACGTCCGCGCCAGGGAACAGCTCCCGCGCTGGTACTTCGAGGGCATCAGAGATCTTGAAGATCTGGTCTAGTAACGGACTGTACATACCGTTCTCGATCCGGTTGATCGTCTTACGATCAACATCGGCCAGTTCCCCCAAACGTTCCTGGGTCAGCCCGTGCTGCTCACGTACGTCGCGGAGCCGACGACCGAATTGAATGCGCAGCTCAGTGAGTCGACGTGAAGAGGGAAAGGGCACGAACCCCAAGCTGGTGCTCAGCCCCGGCCAAGGTCCGTACCAAACTTGGTATACAGCACTCAGCGTGACGGCAGACGCGGTAGCTTGCGGTGGGCACGACAGGCGAGCCAGCGTTCTGATCACATCTCTCGCTTGGTCCCTAACGTGCTCCCGCCTACTGCCTCCGCGCAACTGACCACCTGTTGACTTGGAGGCCTACGCAGGTGTGGACACCCTGGCCGTAAATCTTGCCCCGTGGAGGAGAACCGGTGACACGCCCATCAAGGTTCGGCGTTGAGTTCAAGAAAAACGCGGTGAACCTGGTTCGTTCGACGGGTCGAAGCTGTGCGGATGTGGCACGGGAGCTCAACGTGAACCGCGAGACGTTGCGCACCTGGGTGCGTAACGCTCCAGACGCCAAGGCACACCTGGCCCACACCGAGCGTGAGGAACTCGCTCAGCTGCGCGAACAGGTTGCCATACTGAAGACAGAGAAAGAGACCCTCCGCAGGGCGGCTGCTTATTTCGCCAGGGAGATGGCCCTCTAATTCCTGCGGTCAGCGGTGAATGCCGCCAGCGCCCCAACCGTCTTGGCCCGCAGGTCAACTCGTGAGGGTATCCACAGGAAGGCATACCAAAACGGTGTCGGCCGGATCAACATCCTCACGATGCACCAAAGTGATCATCCAGCTCTCGTCGCTGAGGCCGGCGAGTTCTACACCGAGGACTGCTTGGTCAAAGGCCTTCTTGATGGATATTCCCGCCGCGATGGCGGCGTAGAAGCGGGCGGCAAAGACCGCTGCGGTGGCGTCGAGCACCGTGGAGGCCATAGCGATGACCACCGGCACGATGGGCAGCAAGTCCTCATCGGCGCCTTCAACGGTGTCGCAGGCATTGAGTACCAGCAGCACCGGTGGCGGAGCGGCGGTGTCGAGCGCTCGACCTAACCGATCAAAGGTCAGGTCACGAGCTTGAGGGTCGTCGACGTCGCTGTTGTCCATCACGATGGCCCCCGCACCGCCGTGGCCGGAAAAGTGCACGACGTGAGGCTTGAGATCGTTGAGACCATCCAGCAGGTCTTCAGGGGCCGCGGCCGGGCGATGGCTGATCTTCACGTAGTCCCGATGCAGAGCGCCTCGTACGGCACGCTGGACCTGAGCGACCTCGGCATCAACGCGCAGATCCGAATCGGGGTTGGCGGTTAAATAGAGCAGGCGAAGCTCTTCAATCTGGGGTGCCGGCACGCTGCGGATCTCATGGACGTGACGAACCACCGGCCGAGACAGTTGAGCAACTTTACGAGCGTGATCGAGCTCGACACGGCGCTGCTTGGCCGAGGCTTGATCGTCTCGACGAGTGGTGGCGCGCTGGACGCGAGCGAGGCCGCTCTCAGCTGTGTGGAGTTTTTTCGTACGATCGGCGATTTTGCCTGCCAGATCAGCCGCTTTCTTCTCGCTTCCCGCAGCCTGCTTGTCGGCACGCTGGGCAGCGTTCTCGTAAGAGCGTGCCATCGACGCGCTGGTCGTAGGTTTGATCTTCGCCCGGGAGGTGGCGGCGCTGGCGCGAGCTTTCCCCGCCGCTGTTTTGGCTGCGGCCTCGTCCTTGCGAAGCGTGGCAAGCTCCTTGGCGTAGCGGTCGATCTGGTCTCGATACTGCTTTTCCGACACTCGCTTCTCCTGCGGATCGTCACAGCTATCAAGCATCATGACGGTCCGGCCCGACAGTTCGGTGTGCCCGTAGCGAACCTTTTGTCGATGAAGCACGAGGGCCTGCGGATCGACCTGCGCAGCCAGTTCCGCTGCGGCGGCGACCCGGAGTACATCCACTGGTTCGAGCAATTGCTCGGTCTGGTGCCCGGAGAACCACCGCCCGGTGGCGGCCACTGGAGAACTACGAACTACACGTCGCCCCCCGAGGCGATGGAGAAGTTCCTCAACAACCGCGCCGCTGAGACCAACAGCAGTGCCCGCATCGCGGTCGGCTTCTGCTGGCCCTGGTCCTCCCCCGCAAGGACGGTACCCTCGAACATGCGCATAGGGTCACACCATGCCGTGGTGGACCGAGGAGCGCGAGAAGTACTTCGCCTGGCACCGCACCCGTACCTCCAAGGTTGACATCCCCTCATAAAACGCATGCTGAGGCTGCTATGCGCAGCCTCAGCCGCATCGCCGCAGCCGGTCAGGCTCTCCCGTCCTGCACCGCCTGAGGCAGCCGCCATACCTCGCCTCATCCCACCCGCTCGCACTCCCCCAGGACACGCATTGCCACCGATCATCTATCTCGACCAGAACCACTGGATCACCCTGGCGCGCGCTCGGCACGCACGGCACAAAGTGCAGCATCTTGATGAGCTCACGGCGGCGGACGCGATATGGAAGATGGCAGCCAACCGGGAGATTCGCCTCCCGCTATCCGTGGCACATCTGGTCGAGACGGCGCGCGCCGGCGGAGGGCAACGACGCGCAGAACTGGCCGACACAATGCTCGAGGCCTATCACGGCTGGCACATGAGACACCCTGTCGACGTACGAGCCGCGGAGATAGCCGCTGTACTGAGTGGTGAAGCCGCCGATATCGAGGTGTTCAGCCGACAGCCCGGGACACCTTTTCCCTCTTCTCAGTTCGAGCCGTTCCACTCAGCGGATCCAGAGCTGACAGAGGACGCCCAGCGGCTGGTAGACGCACTGGTATGGCGCGACACCTGGAACTTCGCCTTGCGCCATGAGACCCAGAGCTCAGAGCAGAACAAGCAGGCTGACGCAGTCATCGAAGGATGGGCCCGTTCCCACCAGGAGTTCCAGACGTATCTCGCAGAGCACCCTGCGGAACGGGATCCTCGCCAGGTCGCAGCAGCCTGGACGCTGGGCGATCTGCACGTGGAGATCTCCATGATCGCGCATAATCTCGGCCTGTCTCCAGAGGACTTTGCGGCCACGATGAGGCCCGATAATGTCCTAAGCGTGTTCAGCGCGATGCCGTTCATTGCACGGGTTACGGAAATTACCCACCTGCGCTTTCGCGACCCGAACGACTCATGGAAACGCAACGACCTCAACGACCTGATTTACGCCATCTGCGCGGCCGGCTACGCGGACTTCGTCGTCGCCGACAACAAGTTCGCTCACCTCGCCAACCAGGCGAGCAAGCACAGCCCGCCGGGTGCGACCGTCACCAGCAACCTCCGCACGCTTTGGGCCGACCTCCAGGCCGCCGTTTCCTGAGGAGGCTGGGGCTGGCCTCCTGCGAGGGCCAGCGCAAACATGAATCGCTCCGGGCCTGATGAAGTCTCCACTGATCCCGGAGCGATTCATACTTCCTGCTGGGCGGCGGTCAACCCGCCCCGGTCCGAGGGGCGTCCGCAAGCAGACCACCCGCGAGCGCTGGCAGCAGATTCACGACCTCCTCGGCAAGGGTGTTGGCTTGCTGGAATACGCCCGCCGACTCGACGTGTCCCTGAACACCATCAAACGCTACGCCCGCAGAAGCGAGCCCGAGGAAGTCCGCCGTGCTCCGCGCTACCGACAGCCCCTCGTCGCCCCCTACCGCGACCATCTACGCGCCCGCCGCGCTGAGGATGCGGCCGTCCCGGTGATGCGGCTGTTCCATGAGATCAAGGAACTCGGCTACACCGGCAACCTCAGTCTCCTCTACCGCTACCTCGCCTCGGGCCGAGCCAAAGGCGACCAGCCCGTCATCACTGCCCGCCATCTCACCCGGCTCTTACTCACAGCCCCTGACCGGCTACGCGACGCCAACAGCCACCTGTGGCGGGATCTCACCGCCGCATATCCCGAACTGACCCCACTTGCTCGTCTCATCCACCCCTTCGCTGAACTGCTCACCCCTGCCGTCGGAAACGACACTCAGCTCACCGCATGGATCACTGCCGCACGCGCTGCCGACCTACCTCACCTGCACAGCTTCGCCAACGGAGTGGAGCTCGACCGCGCAGCCGTCGATGCCGCTCTCACCCTGCCCCACCACAACGGCCGGACCGAGGGCGTCAACACCCGCACGAAAAGAATCATGCGACAGATGCACGGCCGCGCCGGATTCGACCTCCTTCGCCACCGCATCCTCCTCCCGTGACCATCACCCAGCGCTACCACCGATTACGAGACAGAGCCGAAAACCGTACAGTCCCTGCGCACTGCTGCGTTCAGGAGTGCACAAACGAAAGCTCTAATCATCTATCCGAAATACCACATAAAGGATGACCCTTTTCTGCATGTGTAGAGATCAGATCGCCAGCCGATAGCGAAGAGAGCAGCATCCGAGACAGATACAAGATCGCCACCCGTCAGCCCCCAGCCATGAGACCTGTTGAGAATGTTGCCCCAGTAACACCGACAGCAACACTGCACAGACGCATACATCCATGAATCGACTCCCCCATCTGCCACTCTTCGGTTAACCTGACCAACACTCACCAGTAGAAGAACCGAACTCGCCACAGGGTGCCGAGGTGCCGTCACCATGCCGCACCCTGTAGCCGTAGATCGCCTCAGCGTGCATCGATCTTGGTGCAACGTGCGAGCCGCATGTTTCTGGAACGTGCCAAGAGATGTCGGCAGTGAAACGGAAGGAATGACTTCGGTGCACATCAAGTCGTTTCGGGTAGAAAATTTCCGTCGCCTTAGGAGCGTAAGGATAGACCTAGACAAGGAAGCAACGGTCTTTGTTGGAGCAAACAACAGTGGCAAGACATCCGCAACGCATGTGTTTCAACGATTCCTAGACCCGAAAGCACGCTTTCAAATATATGACTTCTCCGCTTATTGCTGGGAGGTCTTCGATAGCTTCGATCCCGTCAATGAAGACCCTCAGGATTTACCCGAGATCAGTTTTGACCTATGGCTCGAAGTAGACGACGAAAATATTCATCGAGTAATGGATCTCATGCCTGGGCTGGACTGGGACGGTGAACCCATCGGTGTACGTATGGCTTACGCCCCCAAAGACCCTCGATCACTGATCCAAAACTATCAAGAAGCACGCAAAGATCGAAAGAAATCTGATGAGAAGGTGGAGGCCATCTACGAGCCGTGGCCCCGCAGTCTTACCGACTATCTAAGCAAACGACTTCTCAATGAGTACGAGATGCAGTGCTATATTCTGGATAGCCGAGAATTTGATAATGACTTGCTCCCGAAGCCCGGCTACGAACCACACTATCTCGCTACAGGATCGTCTAGCGTCAGCTCTATTGTGAGCAAACTTATCAGAGTCGACTTTCTCCATGCTCAGCGACATCTAGCAGACTCGGAATCGCACGGCCGTTCGGAAGATCTTTCCCGACGACTCAGTAGATATTATCAGCGAAACTTGCAGAAATTTGAGGCCGGCCTGGATGCTCTTGAGGCAATCGCCGGGTCAGAATCCGCACTAAACCAGCACCTTGAGCAGGCCTTCGAATCAATTTTGAAAAGTATAGACCATTTGGGCTACCCGGGTTCAGTCAATCCTGGACTCATGGTCAAAGCTTCTTTCGATATACAAAACATTCTGAGTACAAGCGCCAGAGTTCACTACTCACTTCCGGGCGCCAGCGGCAACGAATCTTCAAGAACGTCACTAGCTCTTCCTGATCTATATAACGGACTTGGTTACAAAAATCTGATCTACATGGCCGTCGAAATCTTCGACTTTCATCTCGCGTGGGAGAACACGGGCGACGAACGCCCACCGGTGCACCTCATCATAATTGAGGAACCTGAAGCCCATCTACATGCACAACTGCAGCAAATATTCATCAGCAGGGTGATTGGAATGCTACCTGAAGCGAAATCCGGGTTCCATACCCAGATGGTTGTCACGACGCATTCCTCTCATGTCCTGTATGAGAGAAACTTCCGGTCGATTAGATACTTCTGTCGCGAGAGACGAAACAACTCATCAAATTTCAGCGATGTCAAAGACCTCTCAATCTTCTATGGTGGCGGAGAGGATCCGACACGAAAATTCCTGCAACAATACCTCAAACTAACGCACTGCGATCTCTTCTTTGCAGATGCCGCAATCCTGGTCGAGGGAAACGTAGAGCGCCTCCTGTTGCCGCTCGTAATCGAGCAACATATCTCCGAGCTGAAGAAGTGTCATCTCACGATACTTGAGGTCGGTGGTGCATTCGCTCACGTGTTTCAGGAGTTGCTGGAATTCCTGGAGATTACTACCCTTGTGATCACTGACCTCGACAGCGTTTCGGCATCACAAGAACCGAATAAGGAAGGCAAGCTAGAGAAAAACGCTAAAGCCTGCATGACGACTGAATCAGGTGCAGTCACGTCGAATGAGACGCTCAAGCACTGGTTCCGCGAAGAGACTTCGATCGAGGAATTGCTAGACCTTGATGACAGTCGGAAAATCGTCCATATTGAAAACGGAGGGTCTGGGAAAATTCGAGTCGCCTACCAAACTCGGCAATCCGCAGTCTGGAACGGCGAGAAAGCCGATCTCGCTGGTAGAACTCTCGAAGAGGCATTCGCTCTCGAAAACCTAGACTGGACGCAGGAGCAGACAAAATCGTCCATTGGGCTACAAGTTCGAGGATCCGATAGCCTTAGCCTCCAAGAGTTACACAAGAATATCTACGAAAAAGTCAGGAACCTCGACAAGACGAGGTTCGCACTCGCTCTTATCGCTGAACAGGACAAAGAGTGGAAGCCTCCGCAGTACATCCTCGATGGCCTGAATTGGCTTAGTGATCAAATGCTTCCAACCAAAGAGGTACCTCCTCCGAGCTCACTTGACCTTGAGGAACTCAGATGACGCGCCGTATCCATGCACCTGATACTGATGCCGATAGCGAACTCAAAGAACTGCTGGACGCAGAACCCCTTCAATGCTTTATCATGATCGCAGGGGCTGGCTCGGGAAAGACCACATCCCTTGTTAAAGCACTCAGCCATATCGTCGCCAAACATGGATCGCGCTTAAGCGCCCGAACCCAGCAGGTCGCCTGTATCACGTATACGGAAGTCGCGGCCAAGGAGATCCATTCAGACGTGGGCAACAGCCCACTCATCTTCGTTTCCACCATTCATAGTTTTTTATGGTCTCTGATCAAGGGCTTCCATCGCGATATCTCGGCATGGGTCCAGAGGCATCTAGAACGAGAGATTCAGCAGATTATCGAAAAGCAGAAAAGTTACTCTTCGAGAACCAAGAACACAACCATCGAGAAAGATCTCTCTTCTCTGCATAAACTCCAATCTCAACTGGAAATTATCCCTTCGATTAAGAAGTTCTCTTACGGAGTCGGAAGTGACTACACGAAAGGTGTTCTGGGCCACGAAGACATCATCCGCATGACCCCTGAGGTAATCAAGGAGAGTAAGCTATTTCGGCAGATTATCGCTAAAAAGTATCCCTATATATTTGTCGACGAGAGCCAGGATACTTTCCCGGAAGTGATTGAAGCGCTCAAGAGCATCGGCACTCAGGCGAAAAACACGGTTTGCCTTGGGTTCTTCGGAGATCCGATGCAGCAGATTTATCAACGCAGCGTCGGCCCTATTTTGCCTGAGCCTAACTGGAGAACAATTGAAAAGCCGGAAAATTTCCGGAGCTCCAGGAGAGTGCTCGAAGTCATTAATCAGGTAAGGTTCCAGGCCGACGGTTTAGTACAAATCTCAGGTCTTGACAGGGAAAAACAGCCGGAAGGAGAAGCGTTTTTCTTCGTCCTGCCAGCTGATTGTGAGCGGAACAGCCAATTAAAACGTGTTCGGGAATGGCTAAGTTTTCATAGCACATCTGGGAGCTGGGCCAGTGACACAAAGGGAAGTGCGGATGGCGCAAAGATCTTGATGATCGTGCACCGCATGGTTGCAAAGGAAATGGGGTTTGAAGAACTATATAAGGCGTTTCATGACAGCAACTCTAAGAGCTTGAAACTAGGATTTGAAGAGGGAAGTGCGTGGCCCCTCCGGCCATTCAGGGAAGTCATAATTCCTATCTGCAATGCGGCGTCCATCAAGTCTCCTTCGATCATCAGGATTCTTCGACAGCACAGCACAGTTCTTTCCTCTGACGTCACTCACCAGTCCTTCAAAGACAGACTCGCTATCGCACGAGAGGCCGTCCTTCGTCTCCGTCGAATCATGGATTCTGGCGGACCTGGCTCCGTGAGAAACGCGCTGGAGTTGGTGATCCAAGAGGGCTTAGTCAGCGCCGACCCGAGGTTCCATTCGTATCTCTATCCCGATGAAACAGATGAGCCCACTGCGTTGCCGTTGACAACCGTTGAGGTCCTTGATTCTTTCATGGCGTGTGATATCGCGGAAGTTCGCCCCTACTGTGAATACATCGACGAGCAATCTCCCTACTCCACTCAGCATGGCACTAAGGGTGCCGAGTTCCTCAAAGTCATTGTTGTGCTAGACGATATGGAAGCAAACTACAGTCTTTACTCATACGAGAAGCTTTTAGGAATTAGAGAATTATCCGATACAGACATTAAAAATGTGGATAGCGGAAAAGATTCTGTCTTGGGGCGGACGCGCAGGCTGTTCTACGTTTGTGTTTCGAGGGCGATTAACTCACTCGCCGTTGTAATTTTTGCAAGTGATCCCGCAGTCGCCAAAACTGCCATTGAGCAGTCAGGCATATCGGCAGAAGCCAAAGTGCTTGCCATAGACGACATCGCCGGTGAGGGTAGCTAGAGAGCTTTAATGGCTGAGGTTATGGCGGCTGCATGTCGAGGCCGGTCTTGGCGAGGAACCCGCCGAGCAGGTGACGGCGGTACTGGATGCGTTTGAGCCGGTTCCTGACCAGGCCGAGAAGCTGATCCACGTTGCGGGTCGCCAGGTTGGCCAGGGATTTCTTCATGTGCGCCCAGACCGCCTCGACCGGATTGAACTCCGGCGCGTAGGCGGGCAGGTAGAAGACCGTCAGCCAGGGGCGGTTGGCGATCAGTTCGCGCATCCTGGCCGAGCGGTGGGTGTTGAGGTTGTCCCACACCACCACCAGCGGCGCCCCGAGCTGCTGATGCGCGGCATCGAACAAGGCCGCGTAGTCGGTGGCGGTGAAGCCTTTGGGCTCGCCCTTGCGTCCGCGATGCGAGCGGGTGCGGTAGATCAGCCGGGCTCCGGCAGCAGGATCGGCCGGTTTCACCGCGACCAATGCGGTGATGGAGATCCGGCCGCCGCCCGCGGCAGTCACGGCCACCACCGGCGTGGCGCCGCGCCGACCCCACGTCCACCCTCGGGGTGACCTCAAGGTCTGGGCCGCCTCGTCTTCGAAGCAGATCCATGCTCCCAACTCGGCCGCGGCCCTTTTATGATCGGCCACTGCTCGTCCTTCCAGGCGGCAATGACCTGTTCATCCCGTTCGGCCGCCCTGCGCGAGGGCGCCTGCCAGGACCACCCCGCCCGGCGCAGCAGGTACCAGATCCCGGCCGGGGTGTAGCCGACCCCGAACCGGCGGCGCACCACCTCAGCGACCCGGGACAACGTCCAGCACTGGTCATCCCACCCCTGCGCGACCGGCCCGGCCTCCAGCACGCTCTCCAGCTCCACCACCTGGCCCGGGTCGAGCCGGCAGACCTCGCCGCCCGGCCCCTTCGACAGCAGCCCCTCGCGGCCCGCCGCCTCAAAAGCGCGCCGCCACCGATTGGCCGACATCCGCGACACCCGGAACTCCCGCGCCACCTGCGCATCGGTGGCGCCCTGGGCGAACCGGTCAGCCGCCTGTAACCGCACTCGTTCCCGCTTCACGCGCTGCTCGGTGGTCAACCCGCCGCTGTCGGGATACCTCATCCCACCGGCATAACCCCGCAACCGACCGCAGTCAGCCCTCCCGTACAGCCACAAGCCCGTAACCCAAGCGCTTAAAGCTCTCTAGCAACAAGGTGCTGTACAATGTTTTCAGAATCGCATGGACTAGGTCGATTTAATCGGTGCTCGCAACACTTCGTCGTTAAAGGTACTAGTGAGTAGGCCTGGGTAAGAAGCAGCAGGCTGTCCGGTTGCATCTCCTAACAAAGGTCTCCGGTCTGGAAGCCGAACTCTTCCGGTGACCACCTCGGTCAGACGAACATCCAGCAGTAGAGCAGTTGGTCCTGCTCCTTCGCGCGGCGGGCTAGCCCGACAAGATCCTTGACTAGGGACAGCAGGTATTCCCTGTCGTCCGAGGAGGAGAAAGAGAACTCTTCGATCGTCGTCCAGCGTTCCGCCACCGCGGGCAGGGACGAGTCGTCCGCGCCGGCGAGGGTGTCACGCGCGTTCACCGGCAACTCGTAGATGGCCGCCCCGCCCAGGTAGGGGGAGTCCTCAGGCAGGGCGTCCCACTCCTCGTCGGTCTGCGGGGCCGGATCGGGATACGAGGGGTACAGGGGCACCGCATCGACCAGGTCGAAGGAGAAGTCGACATCGCCGATGAACGCCACGAGCTGGCCCAGGATCACCTGAGGGTCGATCCATTTGGTCTCCACGGCGTCGAACCCGGCGACTCCGTACTCAGGATCGTCGATCACCCGGGAAAGGTCCGGCTGGACCATCGCCGCCGCCCGATCCGCAGCTCGGTAGTACTCACAGAAGACGCTCACGCGAGCGATCCTGGCTCGGCGCGCACAACAGGGCAACTACTCAGGCATACCTTCCCGGTCCCTTGAAGGCTTCGCCCGAGCTTTCCACAGTGACGATAAGCAAGGATCTTGAAGTGTGCTAGTGACTGCCAGTGCTGCACCGTTTACAGTGTGGAGTGGTTGGTCGCATGGCGTGAATGCGGCAGGCGGCTATGACTGCTTCTCCCCTGGGAGGCGATGGCGATGTCACTGTTGGAACGTGTGACTCAAGCCGAGGCGACCGCACGGCAGCAGGCGGACGAACTACGAGCGCAACTGGCCGCCATCGAAGAGCAACTGCGTCGGCTGGCAATCACTCGTGAGACTTTGACGGAGTTCGCCGACGACGAGCCCAGCGAAACCGACACGGCCGCAGACGACGACGTGGTCATCGAGGAGCCGTCCGGCTCGGCCCATAGCGATCTCGCTGACGAGCCGCCACGCCTGCCACCCCTGCGAGGCTTCCGGCGGCAGGTGGTGGCGTTTCTGGCCACAGCCGAGAAACCCATGCGGGCGCGAGAGATCGCACAAGCCATCGGCAAGCCGGATACCCGCTCACAAGTGGAGGGAATGCGCTCCCGGCTGCAGCGGCTAGTGAGCGACGGCTGGCTACAGCGCGAAGCGGACGGGCTTTATGCGCTCGCCCCCAATACCAACGGGCACGCGCCCAGCTGGGAGGCCGTTTGACCGCCGATATGTGATCACGGCCTCTGCCTTAAACAAATTGGTGCCGCCGAGATTAGGCCCTCGGCGGCACCCGGGTTGCGTGAGCGCCCAGCAGGACTAACCGACAGTGGCTCCCGCATTCCCGAGAGTAACCTGAACGAGGTGTCTTGGGGAGACGTCGAGCCCGGATTTCGCCTGCCCTGGCATCGGCAGGGTCGCGGCGGGAAGGACCGACGATGCCCTCACCAGGGCGAAACCGAACTCGTCCCGAGTCAGCTTCTCTTCGGCCTGACGGGCGGATCAGGCCACAACCGGATGCCCAATCCCGCCTCCAACTGGGCGATGGTGGCCACGTCGGGCCAGCAACGGCCGACAGCCACGTCGTTGACGGTCTGCCGGTTCACCCCGGACACCTCAGCCAGGCGGCGGAAACTCAGCCCCTGCTCGGCCATCACGTTCTGCAGAGCGGCGGCGATGGCCTGAACGGCGAGGGCGGCCGGATGGCCGGACAGGTCCGCGTAGGGCCAGTTCTCCGGGTCCTCGGCCAACTCCCGGGGAGAGCGAGAGCGCGCGCGTCCTCCGACCATGACAAACAGATCCTTTCGGTGGATGTCGTCGCTCTGCGTAACGGCAGGTTGTTCTGCCGCTATGGATGGGGTGTGACCCTCGATCCCGCGACCTCGGCAAAGATCACCAGCTACCGGCCGCAGAACGCTCCACCGGAGTGGGACCACATCTGCGGGCATGTGCGGATGCTGGTCGCCGCCAGCGCTGAGCGCTCCCCCTACCGGGTGGAACGGCTGCTCACCGCGACCACCCGCCTGGCCGTGTGGTGCCACCGCTCCGGCCTGCCGGATAACCCGGAAGTGTGGCTGCGACACGAGACGATCGACGCATTCGTCCTGACCGGCTGCACCGACCTGGCCCCGAGTTCGGCCCAGACCTACCGCAGCTGGCTGCGGCACATGCGCGCTACCCTCGCCTGGCTGGAACGCGGCGAACAGACGCCGCCACCGATGAAAGCACCCAAGAAGGTCAGCCCGCCGTACTCGCCGGCCCAGCTCAGCCGCCTTCGCGGCTGGGCCGAACACCTGTCTGGCCAAGCCAGAGACGACGCGTTGGCGTTGATGGCACTTGCCTTCGGTTGCGGCCTGACCTCTGGAGAAGTGGCCGCCGTCCGAACCGGGCACCTGCATCGCCTGGACTCCGGCGCGATCGTGGTCACCGTCCCCGGCACCGAGCGGTTGATCGTCTGCCGCGCTGCCTGGGAGGACATCCTCGCTCAGGCCACGGACCGGGCCGGCGATGCCTTCGTTTTCCGGCCCGGGCGTGCCTCCCGGCATGCCAAGAACCTGTTCAGCTCCTGGACGGCCCGCCACCGGCCGACCGGCGGCCTGCCCGCCGTATCGGTGCGCCGGCTGCGTTCCTCCTGGATCGTCGAGTTGCTGAGCGCGCGGATCGATGTGGGCGTGGTGGCCGCCGCAGCCGGGACGAGCACCTCCGCGCTGGCCCGCTACCAGCATTTCGTCCCTGCCTTGAGCGAGCTCACCGCGGTTGCGCTGCTGCGCGGCCGCGGCAGGTGAGTACGGCGAAGCCACGCGCCTGGCCGCCGCGCACCACCCGAGCCCGAGCCACCCGCCCACGGCCTCCCACCAAACAGACGGCACAAATCCCCAACGCCACCACCAGTCACTACGCCCGGCTGCTGGATGACTCCGGCATCATGACGTTGATCGACAACGAGCTCGGCCCACGCCCCGGACCGGCGGGAATGCCGATCCGGGCGGTGCTCGTCTGCCTGATGCTCTCGATCCACTACAGCGGCAAAGCCACCCTGGCCGAAGCCTGGCGGCTGGCTGCCTTCTGTCTGTCCCCGACTTCCCGGAAGCATCTGGGACTGGACGCCGACCGGCCACCTGCCGACGATGTGCACGCCTGCCTGGCCGACAACCGGCGTTTCTACCGCGCCTTCGACCGGCTCACCACCCTGCTGGATGTCGCCCGACACGACCGCCGCACCCGCCTGCCCCAACACCAGGCCGACCTGATCGCCACCGCCTGGCAAGACGACGACCCCGGCCACACCCGCAAGCGGAAACTGCTGCAAGACATCGTCACCGCGCTCGTGCTCACCGCGGTCCGCTGGAACAAGGGCCGCGGCCATCTGGCAGGCTTTCGCGGTGACGTCGGCATCGACACCACCGCCACGCCGGTCTTCGCCCGCCCACCCCGAGTTCGCCGCTCCACCGGCGAACTGATCGCCTCCACCGAGATCACCGCGGGCTGGCACCACTCCGCCGGGGCCGGCCCAGCCGAATACGGCTACAGCGCCACCCTCACCGTCGCCGCCCGCACCGGCTCGGTTCTCGATTCCTTCCCGCAGCTGGCGCTCGGCCTGGTCCTGGACACACCCGGTAAACGCATCGGCGCCAACGCCATCACCACCTTGAAACCCTTGGTCGCTCTCGGCTTTCCCACCGCCTTCGCCGTCGTCGACCGCGCCTATACCGACCAGCAACCCGCCCACTTCGCCCAACCCGCACGCGAACTCGGCTACCGACTCGCCCTCGACTACAAAGTCGATCAACGGGGGGTGCAGGGCAGCGCCCACGGGGCCCTGCTCATCGACGGTACCCTCGCTTGCCCGCTCATCCCCGACCGGCTCGCCCAAGCGACCACGGGCCTGGACGACACCGCCATCCGCACACCATCGCAAGAACTCACCGCGTTGATCGCCGCGCGAGAACCGTACTTGCTGCGGCTCAAACAAAGCCCGAACGCAGAGGGCGCCATCCGCTTCCAGTGCCCGGCGGCAGGCACCTCCCCGTCGGTCACCTGCCCCCGCTTCGACCGCCTCCGCCAGCGCGGACCCAGCCAACCCGCTGCGGTCGACCTGACCGACGCCCGGCAACGAGCCGCCCACCCTGCGGCCAAACCCCGCGTCCTGCCCCCCACCCCCGACCACAAGACCGGCGAGCTGCCGAAGATCTGCCACCAGCACACCATCACCCTGCACCCCGGCGACCTCGGCCACCTCGACAAGTTCCGCCAGGATCTGCACTACCTCAGCCCTTCGTGGCGGGGGACGTACTCCGCTGCCAGGGCCATGACCGAAGGGCTGAACGGCCGCCTCAAGGGCCACGACCTCGACCTCGGCGATCCGAAGAACAGGCTCGCCCACGGCCGCGTCGCCCAGACCATCCTGGTCGCATTGCTCGTCACCGTTGCCAACGACCACTTCCTCGACCAGTGGCGCCACATCCACCAACCCCCAGACGAGCCCGACACATCCGTCGACATCGTCGAGATCCCCGCAGAGCGCCTCGATCGCTCGCCGCTCACGGGCCGGAGCAGGCCACCACCCGTCCCATAACCCACCCTTCAGATCACCTTGTCGTAATACCCAGCCCGGAGCCGACATCGCCATGCCCAGCGACACGAACTCCGACCTCCACCAGCGCCCTGACACCACCCGGGCCTTCCCCGACCCTTGCTCCGCGGCTCCCAAACCAGGACGAACCCAATTCGGAAGCCCCTGGAACGACAAGATCCCGCCTGATCGCGATGATCAGACGGGATCCCGTCAACCTCAGTCCAGCCATTTCAAGAACGGCCCCACTGTTGGAACGTGTGACTCAAGCCGAGGCGACCGCACGGCAGCAGGCGGACGAACTACGAGCGCAACTGGCCGCCATCGAAGAGCAACTGCGTCGGCTGGCAATCACTCGTGAGACTTTGACGGAGTTCGCCGACGACGAGCCCAGCGAAACCGACACGGCCGCAGACGACGACGTGGTCATCGAGGAGCCGTCCGGCTCGGCCCATAGCGATCTCGCTGACGAGCCGCCACGCCTGCCACCCCTGCGAGGCTTCCGGCGGCAGGTGGTGGCGTTTCTGGCCACAGCCGAGAAACCCATGCGGGCGCGAGAGATCGCACAAGCCATCGGCAAGCCGGATACCCGCTCACAAGTGGAGGGAATGCGCTCCCGGCTGCAGCGGCTAGTGAGCGACGGCTGGCTACAGCGCGAAGCGGACGGGCTTTATGCGCTCGCCCCCAATACCAACGGGCACGCGCCCAGCTGGGAGGCCGTTTGACCGCCGATATGTGATCACGGCCTCTGCCTTAAACAAATTGGTGCCGCCGAGATTAGGCCCTCGGCGGCACCCGGGTTGCGTGAGCGCCCAGCAGGACTAACCGACAGTGGCTCCCGCATTCCCGAGAGTAACCTGAACGAGGTGTCTTGGGGAGACGTCGAGCCCGGATTTCGCCTGCCCTGGCATCGGCAGGGTCGCGGCGGGAAGGACCGACGATGCCCTCACCAGGGCGAAACCGAACTCGTCCCGAGTCAGCTTCTCTTCGGCCTGACGGGCGGATCAGGCCACAACCGGATGCCCAATCCCGCCTCCAACTGGGCGATGGTGGCCACGTCGGGCCAGCAACGGCCGACAGCCACGTCGTTGACGGTCTGCCGGTTCACCCCGGACACCTCAGCCAGGCGGCGGAAACTCAGCCCCTGCTCGGCCATCACGTTCTGCAGAGCGGCGGCGATGGCCTGAACGGCGAGGGCGGCCGGATGGCCGGACAGGTCCGCGTAGGGCCAGTTCTCCGGGTCCTCGGCCAACTCCCGGGGAGAGCGAGAGCGCGCGCGTCCTCCGACCATGACAAACAGATCCTTTCGGTGGATGTCGTCGCTCTGCGTAACGGCAGGTTGTTCTGCCGCTATGGATGGGGTGTGACCCTCGATCCCGCGACCTCGGCAAAGATCACCAGCTACCGGCCGCAGAACGCTCCACCGGAGTGGGACCACATCTGCGGGCATGTGCGGATGCTGGTCGCCGCCAGCGCTGAGCGCTCCCCCTACCGGGTGGAACGGCTGCTCACCGCGACCACCCGCCTGGCCGTGTGGTGCCACCGCTCCGGCCTGCCGGATAACCCGGAAGTGTGGCTGCGACACGAGACGATCGACGCATTCGTCCTGACCGGCTGCACCGACCTGGCCCCGAGTTCGGCCCAGACCTACCGCAGCTGGCTGCGGCACATGCGCGCTACCCTCGCCTGGCTGGAACGCGGCGAACAGACGCCGCCACCGATGAAAGCACCCAAGAAGGTCAGCCCGCCGTACTCGCCGGCCCAGCTCAGCCGCCTTCGCGGCTGGGCCGAACACCTGTCTGGCCAAGCCAGAGACGACGCGTTGGCGTTGATGGCACTTGCCTTCGGTTGCGGCCTGACCTCTGGAGAAGTGGCCGCCGTCCGAACCGGGCACCTGCATCGCCTGGACTCCGGCGCGATCGTGGTCACCGTCCCCGGCACCGAGCGGTTGATCGTCTGCCGCGCTGCCTGGGAGGACATCCTCGCTCAGGCCACGGACCGGGCCGGCGATGCCTTCGTTTTCCGGCCCGGGCGTGCCTCCCGGCATGCCAAGAACCTGTTCAGCTCCTGGACGGCCCGCCACCGGCCGACCGGCGGCCTGCCCGCCGTATCGGTGCGCCGGCTGCGTTCCTCCTGGATCGTCGAGTTGCTGAGCGCGCGGATCGATGTGGGCGTGGTGGCCGCCGCAGCCGGGACGAGCACCTCCGCGCTGGCCCGCTACCAGCATTTCGTCCCTGCCTTGAGCGAGCTCACCGCGGTTGCGCTGCTGCGCGGCCGCGGCAGGTGAGTACGGCGAAGCCACGCGCCTGGCCGCCGCGCACCACCCGAGCCCGAGCCACCCGCCCACGGCCTCCCACCAAACAGACGGCACAAATCCCCAACGCCACCACCAGTCACTACGCCCGGCTGCTGGATGACTCCGGCATCATGACGTTGATCGACAACGAGCTCGGCCCACGCCCCGGACCGGCGGGAATGCCGATCCGGGCGGTGCTCGTCTGCCTGATGCTCTCGATCCACTACAGCGGCAAAGCCACCCTGGCCGAAGCCTGGCGGCTGGCTGCCTTCTGTCTGTCCCCGACTTCCCGGAAGCATCTGGGACTGGACGCCGACCGGCCACCTGCCGACGATGTGCACGCCTGCCTGGCCGACAACCGGCGTTTCTACCGCGCCTTCGACCGGCTCACCACCCTGCTGGATGTCGCCCGACACGACCGCCGCACCCGCCTGCCCCAACACCAGGCCGACCTGATCGCCACCGCCTGGCAAGACGACGACCCCGGCCACACCCGCAAGCGGAAACTGCTGCAAGACATCGTCACCGCGCTCGTGCTCACCGCGGTCCGCTGGAACAAGGGCCGCGGCCATCTGGCAGGCTTTCGCGGTGACGTCGGCATCGACACCACCGCCACGCCGGTCTTCGCCCGCCCACCCCGAGTTCGCCGCTCCACCGGCGAACTGATCGCCTCCACCGAGATCACCGCGGGCTGGCACCACTCCGCCGGGGCCGGCCCAGCCGAATACGGCTACAGCGCCACCCTCACCGTCGCCGCCCGCACCGGCTCGGTTCTCGATTCCTTCCCGCAGCTGGCGCTCGGCCTGGTCCTGGACACACCCGGTAAACGCATCGGCGCCAACGCCATCACCACCTTGAAACCCTTGGTCGCTCTCGGCTTTCCCACCGCCTTCGCCGTCGTCGACCGCGCCTATACCGACCAGCAACCCGCCCACTTCGCCCAACCCGCACGCGAACTCGGCTACCGACTCGCCCTCGACTACAAAGTCGATCAACGGGGGGTGCAGGGCAGCGCCCACGGGGCCCTGCTCATCGACGGTACCCTCGCTTGCCCGCTCATCCCCGACCGGCTCGCCCAAGCGACCACGGGCCTGGACGACACCGCCATCCGCACACCATCGCAAGAACTCACCGCGTTGATCGCCGCGCGAGAACCGTACTTGCTGCGGCTCAAACAAAGCCCGAACGCAGAGGGCGCCATCCGCTTCCAGTGCCCGGCGGCAGGCACCTCCCCGTCGGTCACCTGCCCCCGCTTCGACCGCCTCCGCCAGCGCGGACCCAGCCAACCCGCTGCGGTCGACCTGACCGACGCCCGGCAACGAGCCGCCCACCCTGCGGCCAAACCCCGCGTCCTGCCCCCCACCCCCGACCACAAGACCGGCGAGCTGCCGAAGATCTGCCACCAGCACACCATCACCCTGCACCCCGGCGACCTCGGCCACCTCGACAAGTTCCGCCAGGATCTGCACTACCTCAGCCCTTCGTGGCGGGGGACGTACTCCGCTGCCAGGGCCATGACCGAAGGGCTGAACGGCCGCCTCAAGGGCCACGACCTCGACCTCGGCGATCCGAAGAACAGGCTCGCCCACGGCCGCGTCGCCCAGACCATCCTGGTCGCATTGCTCGTCACCGTTGCCAACGACCACTTCCTCGACCAGTGGCGCCACATCCACCAACCCCCAGACGAGCCCGACACATCCGTCGACATCGTCGAGATCCCCGCAGAGCGCCTCGATCGCTCGCCGCTCACGGGCCGGAGCAGGCCACCACCCGTCCCATAACCCACCCTTCAGATCACCTTGTCGTAATACCCAGCCCGGAGCCGACATCGCCATGCCCAGCGACACGAACTCCGACCTCCACCAGCGCCCTGACACCACCCGGGCCTTCCCCGACCCTTGCTCCGCGGCTCCCAAACCAGGACGAACCCAATTCGGAAGCCCCTGGAACGACAAGATCCCGCCTGATCGCGATGATCAGACGGGATCCCGTCAACCTCAGTCCAGCCATTTCAAGAACGGCCCCTGGTGGAGATGAGGGGATTCGAACCCCTGACCCCTTCGATGCGAACGAAGTGCGCTACCGGACTGCGCTACATCCCCAAGACGTGGACTAGGTTAGCAAACTTCCGGGGGCGCTCGCGCCACCCTTGGCTCCGGTCAGTCGCCGACCGCGCGGCGGGGCGACTCGGCGTACTGGTCGAAGATCTCGTCGCGGTGCGCGTCCAGGTCGATGATCTCGGCCACCGGCCGTCGGGTCTCCAGCAGGGCGGCGCGGCGGCGGGCGCGTCTGGCACGTTCCGCGTGGGCCTGAGCGGCGGCTCTACGGCGCTCGGCGTCAATCTGGACCGTGGCCCGCAGGACGGCGAGATAGAGGCCCAGAAGAACCACGGAGGGCGCCACGCCCCACCAGGGGATGATCTGAAGGCCCGCCGCCACCACGGAGGCGAGCAGGAGCAGCGCGCACCAGAGCGTCAGGCGCCTGCGCTTGGCCACGTGCCTGGCACGACGGCGTCCCTCGGCCCGGCGGCGCTCGGCCTCCGCCCGGGTCATGGCCGGCCGGACCGGCCCGGCGGGCGCGCCATCGGTGCCGGACCCGCCCTCGGACACGGTCCCAGGCGTCCCGGACGCCCTGGACGGCGCCTCGGACGCGGTACCGGCGTCCGGCGAGGCCTCCCCGGCACCGGACTCGGACGCCTCGTCCCCGGAAGTGCCGGGCTCACCGGGCTCCGGGGCGGACGAGGGGCCGGAGGCGGGCTCGGCCGGGAACGAGGCCGACACGGAGGAGGACACCGAGGACGACGAGGACGCCGCGAACGTGGACGGGGACACGGGCAGCGGCTCGGCGAGCGTGTTGGTGGAGTCCTCGTCGGCGCCCTGCTCCTCGTACGCGTACGGGCTGGCGTCCTTGTCCTGGTCGGCGTAGGTGTTGCGGTCGCGGCGCAGCCACATGGGCACGAGCACGCACAACCACATGACGACGATGGCCAGGTACAGGAAGACGCTCATGGCCGCCTCCGAGCAGCGTGAAGACGCGCGTGCTCTCCCGGCGTCCTCGATCTGCTCATGTCACGCACCGTAAGACCGCGTGTCACTATTTGACGAGCATTCGATGCGGTGTGTCGCGAGTTCTTCAAACCTCTTCATGTGGGCCGCCCCCGTGCGCGGCCGCCTCGCGGTCCCTCCGCCACCGCCCGATCAGCCCTCTCGGCACGTCCTCGACGGTGAGCGCGTAGCAGATGTGGTCGCGCCAGGCGCCGTCGATGTGCAGGTGCCTGCGCCTGACGCCCTCCTCGCGGAAGCCCAGCTTCTCGACCACCCTGCGGCTCGCCTGGTTCTCCGGCCGGATGTTGGCCTCGACGCGGTGCAGGCCGGTGGTGAAGAAGCAGTGGTCGACGGCCAGGGCGACGGCGGTGGGGGTGATGCCGCGCCCGGCCAGCGCGCCGTCGATCCAGTAGCCGATCTGCGCGGACCTGGCCGAACCCCAGACGATGGCGCCCACGGTGAGCTGTCCGGCGAAGGCGTCCTCGTAGGTGACGACCCAGGGCAGCGCGAGCCCCTGCCTGGCCTCCCTGCGGAGCGTTCCGGCCATCGACACGTACGGGCCCAGGCCGGTCTTGAAAAGAGGGGTCTCGGGGTTGGTGGGTTCCCAGGGGCGGAGCCAGTCGGCGTTGCGGAGCCGCGACTCCCGCCAGACGCGCACGTCCCTCAGCCGCAGCGGCCGGAGTCCCACCGGGCCCTCGGCCAGGGTCACCGGCCAGCCACGTAGTCGATCCACGCCCTCCATCATCCCCCCAAGGTGACCTGCCGTGCCATGGAAGCAGGCCACCCGGATCAGCGAGGGTGATCCCCCCCGTGGATCTGGTCCACGGCGTGCCGCAGGACGGGGGCGAGCACGGCCATGCCGTCGCGTACGCCGCCGGAGGACCCCGGCAGGTTGACGATCAGCGTGCTCCCCGCCTGGCCCGCGAGCCCCCGGGACAGGATCGAGGTCGGCACCCTGTCCCGGTCGGCCTGCCGGACGGCCTCGGCGATGCCGGGGATCTCCCTGTCGATCACCCGCCGGGTCATCTCGGGGGTGAGGTCCGCCGGGGTCAGCCCGGTGCCGCCGGTGGTGACGATCACGTCGTACGCCTCGGCCACCCCGGCGCGCAGCGCCGCCTCGACGGGCTCGCCGTCGGGGACGACCCTCGGGCCGTCCACGTCGCACCCGGCCGCGGTGAGCAGCTCGGCCAGCAACCTGCCCGAGGTGTCCTCGTACGTCCCGGCGGCGGCCCGGTTGGACGCGGTGATCACCAGAGCTCTCATCGAACACCTCCGTGCTGGGGATCCCCGGCGCCGGGATCCGGGGCGGGGAGCGGTCGGACGGTCATCATCCCAGCCCCGCCGGCCCCGGCCGTCGCCGTCCCGGCCCCCGTGATGTCCCGGCTCGTGAGAGCCCGGCACGCGGAGCCCCTGGCCCGTGAAGGTCCCCGGCCGGCGAGTGCCTCAGGGGCGGGTCCAGATCCCGGTCTTGCCGCCGGTCTTCTCCTCGACGCGGACGTCCGTGATCACGGCCGCCGGGTCGACCGCCTTGACCATGTCGATCAGTGCCAGGGCCGCGACCGAGACCGCGGTCAGCGCCTCCATCTCGACGCCGGTGCGGTCGGCCGTCCTGACCCGGGCGGTGATCTCCACGCCCTCGTCGACCACGGTCAGTTCGACCTTGACCCCGTGCAGCGCGATGGGGTGGCAGAGGGGGATCAGGTCGGGGGTGCGCTTGGCGCCCATGATGCCGGCGATCCGCGCGGTCCCGATCGCGTCCCCCTTGGGGATCTCCCCCGACCGCAGCAGCGCCACGGCCTCGGCGCCGAGCAGCACCCTGCCGGTGGCGGTCGCTGTACGGGCGGAGACGTCCTTGTCCGAGACGTCCACCATCCGGGCGGCGCCCGTCTCGTCCAGGTGGGTGAATCCGGTCATGCCGTCGTCCTCTCCGTTACCGCTCACAGGGGGATGACCTCCACGTCCGCGCCCTCGGGAAGCTCGGTGACCGACTCGGGGACCACGATCAGCGCGTCGGCCGAGGCCAGGGCGGCGAGCTGGTGGGAGCCCTGCCTGAGCACCGGCGCGACCGTGCCGTCCGGGCCCAGGACCCCGCGCAGGTAGGAGCGCTTGCCCTCGGGCGAGCGCAGCGCGGCCGTGGTGGTCGCCCGCACCGTCGGCGTGGGTCCGGCGGGCAGGCCGCGCATCTTCCGCAGCGCGGGCCGGACGAACAGCATGAACGACACGAACGACGACACCGGGTTGCCCGGCAGCGCGAAGATCGGGACGTTGTCCTCGCCGACCACGCCGAACCCCTGGGGCATGCCCGGCTGCATGGCCACCCGGTCGAAGCGGACCGTGCCGAGCGGTCCCAGCGCCTCCTTGACGGGCTCGTACGCGCCCATCGAGACGCCGCCGCTGGTGATCACGACGTCGGCCCGCAGGAGCTGCGCGTCGAGCTGGTCGAGGAAGCGGGAGACGTCGTCGGTGACGATCCCGGCCCGGTACCCGTCGCCGCCCGCCTCACGGACGGCGGCGACCAGCGTGTAGCTGTTGGACTCCCAGATCTGGCCCGGCCCCAGCGACTGACCCGGCTCGACCAGCTCGGCGCCGGTGGAGATCACGACCACCCGGGGCCGGGGCCGTACCAGGACCCGGCGGCGGCCGACCCCGGCCAGCACGCCGAGCTGGGCCGGCCCGATCGGGGTGCCCGCGGGCAGGACCACGTCCCCGGCGCGCACGTCCTCCCCGGAGCGGCGGACGGCGTTCCCCGCCCGCGCCGGGCGGCCGATCGCGACGCGGGCCGTGCCGCCGTCGGTCCACTCGACCGGGACCACCGCGTCGGCCCCGGCGGGCATCGGGGCGCCCGTCATGATCCGCGTGACCATGCCGGGGCCGATGGCCTGCAGGCGGCCGTCGCCGGCGGCGATGTCGTCGATCACCGGGAGCGTCACCGGGGCGTCCGCGACGTCCTCGGACCGCACGGCGTAGCCGTCCATGGCCGAGTTGTCGAAGGGCGGCAGCGGGACCGGGGAGGTGACCTCCTCGGCCAGCGTGGTGCCCAGCGCCCGCTCCAGCTCCACCTCCAGCGGGGCGAGGACCCGTACGGTGCGCAGGATGTCGGAGAGATGGTCGTCGACCGACCTCATGGAGCTCATCGCGAGGCCAGGAACTCCTTGAGCCAGGGCAGGAACTCCGGTGCCAGGTCGGGACGCTCGGCGGCGAACTGCACCACCGTGCGCAGGTAGTCGATCTTGTTGCCGGTGTCGTAGCGGCGGCCGCGGAACAGCACGCCGTGCACCGGCCCGCCCTGGTCGCTGCCTCGCGAGGCCAGGGTGCGCAGGGCGTCGGTGAGCTGGATCTCGTCACCGCGTCCGGGCGGGGTGTTCTCCAGCACCTCGAAGACGGCCGGGTCGATCACGTACCGGCCGATGATCGCCCAGTTGGACGGGGCCTCGTCGGCGGGCGGCTTCTCCACCAGGTCGGTCACCCGCACCACGTCGTCCTCGCCGGTGGGCTCGATGGCCGCGCACCCGTACAGGGAGACCTGCTCGGCGGGCACCTCCATCAGCGCGATGACGCTGCCGCCGTGCGTGCCGCGTACCTCGATCATGCGTTTGAGGAGCTCGTCGCGGTGGTCGATGAGGTCGTCGCCGAGCAGGCAGGCGAAGGGGTGGTCGCCCACGTGCTGCTTGGCGCACAGGACCGCGTGTCCCAGGCCGCGCGGCTGGCCCTGCCGTACGTAGTGCAGGGTCGCCAGGTCGGCGGGCTCGCGCACCTGGGAGAGGCGCTCGTCGTCGCCCTTGGCCTCCAGGGCCTCCTCCAGCTCGATGGCCCGGTCGAAGTGGTCCTCGATGGAACGCTTGGTCTTGCCCGTGACCATGAGGAGGTCGAGCAGACCGGCGGAGACCGCCTCCTCGACGACATACTGGATCGCGGGCTTGTCGACGATGGGCAGCATCTCCTTGGGCGTCGCCTTGGTCGCCGGAAGAAAACGGGTGCCCAGACCCGCCGCGGGAATTACGGCTTTCGTCACAGCTTCAAAGTCGGCCATAACCAAAACCATAGTGGAGGGATCCGTGGACAAGCTGAAGCTGCGTACCTCGATCGAGGCCGCGCGGGCCTCGATCCCCGACGAGCGGCGGCACGCGGCTTCGGTGCGGATCAGGGAATCGCTGATGGACCGGCCCTGGGTGCAGATGGCCGGGCTGATCGCGTGCTACTGGTCGATCGGCACCGAACCGGCCACCCACGGGCTGGTGTTCGCCCTGTGGAAGCACGGCGCGACCGTGATCCTGCCGGTGCTGCGCGAGGACGACGACCTCGACTGGGCGGTGTACGACGGCCCGGACACCCTGGCCCCCGGGCGGTTCGGGCTCATGGAACCGGTCGACACCCGGCGCGGCGTCGACGCGGTCAGGACCGCGGCCCTGGTGATCGTGCCCGCGCTGGCGGTGGACGCCTCCACCGGCGTACGGCTGGGCCGGGGCGGGGGTTCCTACGACCGGGCGCTGTCCAGGGTCGGCCCGAACGTGCCGACGGTGGCGCTGCTGCACGACGGTGAGCTGCTCGACGGCGTGCCGACCGAGGCGCACGACAGGGCGGTCCGCTACGCCGCGACGCCGGACGGGATCGTGAGGATCCCCGGGGACGGGTGAGGCGCGGCCCCCCGGGATCGTCCGGATCGTGACAGGGCGTGCGCGGTCCAGCGTGCATGACGACCGTCCCGAATGCGACACAATGGTCCCCGGAGTCAGAGAGGGGGCCAGATGGGACTGGACGTCTGGCTGCTTCTCGGTGCCGGGATCGTCATCGCGGCGATCATCGCCGTACGTGTCGCCCACCGTAGTGGCCTGCCCAGCCTCCTGATCTTCCTCGGCTTCGGCCTGCTCCTCGGCGAGTCCGGATTCGGGCTGCAGTTCGACAGCCCGGAGCTCGCCCAGCAGATGGGCCTGATCGCGCTGGCGATCATCCTGGCCGAGGGCGGCCTGACCACGAACTGGAACCACGTCAGGGGGGCCATCCCGGCCGCGATCGTGCTCGCCACCGTCGGCGTGGGGGTCAGCATCGCGGCCGTCGCGGTCCCGGTGCACCTGATCCTGGGCGTGGACTGGCGCACCGCGCTGCTGCTCGGCGCGATCCTCGCCTCCACCGACGCCGCCGCGGTCTTCTCGGTCCTGCGCCGCCTGCCGCTGCCCTCGCGCCTGGCGGGCATCCTGGAGGCCGAGTCGGGGTTCAACGACGCCCCCGCGGTCATCGCGGTCATGCTGCTGAGCGCCGCCACCTCGCCCAGCCTCGGGGTCGCGCTGGTGGAGGTGCTCTTCGAGCTGGTGGTGGGCGCGGCCGTCGGCCTGGCGGTCGCCCCGCTCGGCACGTACGCGCTGCGGCGCATCGCCCTGCCCGTCTCGGGCCTGTACCCGATCGCGGTGCTCGCGCTGGCGTTCGTCGCCTACGCCGGGGCGATGCTGCTGCACGGCAGCGGTTTCCTGGCCGTGTACCTGGCCGCGCTGGTCATGGGCAACTCCCGGATGCCGCACCGCGCGGCCTCGCGGGGGTTCGCCGAGGGCGTGGCCTGGCTGGCCCAGATCGGCCTGTTCGTCATGCTCGGGATGCTGGCCAGCCCCTCGGAGATCCCGGCCGCGATCGTGCCCGGCCTGGTGGCCGGGTTCATCCTGGTGGCGGTGGCCCGCCCGGCGTCGATCCTCGTCTCGGGCCTGCTGGTCCGGCTGCTCCGCGTCGACCGGCTGAACTGGCGGGAGCAGGCGTTCCTGTCCTGGGCCGGGCTGCGCGGCGCGGTCCCCATCGTGCTCGCGACCATCCCGTGGGCGGCCACGTCGGTCAACGAGGGCACGGCCAGGTTCGTGTTCAACGAGGTCTTCGTGATCGTCGTCGTGTACACCCTGGTGCAGGGGCCGACGCTGCCGTTCGTGGCGAAGGTGCTGGGGCTGACCACCCCGTCCGAGGCCCGTGACCTGGAGGTCGAGTCGGCCCCGCTGGAGGAGCTGAACGCCGACCTGCTCCAGGTGAGGGTGCCGCCGACGTCCAAGCTGCACGGGGTGGAGATCTTCGAGCTGCGGCTGCCCACGGACGCCCAGGTGACGCTGATCGTCAGGGAGGGCCGGACGTTCGTCCCGGCCGAGTCCACCAGGATCCGGGTGGACGACCAGCTCCTGGTGGTGACCACCGCCGCCTGCCGCACCACGGTCGAGCGCCGGATGCGGGCGATCAGCCGCAAGGGCAAGCTCGCCGGCTGGTACGGCGAGCAGGGCACCTGACCGAAACCCCGCGTGGCGGGCGAACGCCGGACATGACGGAGATCTTCCTGTACGTCGTCCCGTACGGCCACCAGGGCACCTGACGGGAATCTCCCCATGGAATGCGAGAACTCCGACTCGCGTTTATGCTTGTCGGCTGCGTACCATTAGCAGTCGCGCCACCAGAGTGCCAATCGGCGCGGACCACTACGAGGAGGAGCGCGTGCCCACCTACCAGTACGCCTGCAACGCCTGTGACCACCAGTTCGAGATCGTCCAGAAGTTCTCCGACGACGCGCTCACCGAGTGCCCGAGCTGCGCGGGCAACCTGCGCAAGGTGTTCTCCGCGGTCGGCATCGTCTTCAAGGGCTCGGGCTTCTACCGGACCGACAGCCGGTCGTCCTCGTCCAGCACGGTGACGTCCGCGAACGGCTCCTCGGGTTCCTCGGACTCGTCGAAGTCGTCGGACTCCTCGTCCGGCTCCTCGGACTCGTCCTCCGGCTCCACGGGTTCGACGGACGCCAAGCCGTCGAAGAAGCCCACGAGCACCCCGGCCGCCGCCGCCTCCTAGTCACGCCCGTCCCGGCCGTCACCGCAACCGGCGGTTCAGCCGCCCGACGGCCGGTCCGCGGCCGAGCCGAGCAGCTCGCGCGGAAGCCGGTCCAGCAGCTCGCGCAGCCGCGGATGCTCGGCCGGGTTCCAGTCCTCGACCAGCCGGGCGAGCCCGTCGCGGGCCTCCTGAACCAGGCGGCCCGCCGCCCGCTCGCCCTCGTCGGTGAGCTCCAGGACCTTCCCGTCCCCCGACCTGCGGACCAGGCCGCGCGCGACGAGCGCGTCCCCGTACGGCCGTCCCTCCTCGACCGTCACCCCCGCCCGCGCCGCCAGGTCCGCCCCGGCCTGGGGCCCGCACGCGGCCAGCCGGGTGACCAGCCAGACCGACCCCGCGGGCACGTCCATCCCGGTCGCCTCGCCCAGGCGGCGGTAGTAGTCGGCGCGCATGTCCGCGTCCGCCAGCCGCCACAGCCCCCGCTCGACCTCGTCCAGCGAGGACCGCTCGACCGGCGCCGCCCCGTAGCAGTCCCCGGGATCGGTCACCTTCGTCGTCTCCCGCAGCGGCGTCTCGGGCAGCAGCCAGGCGATGGCGAACGCCACCAGCGCCGTCGGCACGCTGTAGAGGAAGACCTGGGCGATCGCGCCGGAGTAGGCGTCCAGGAACGCCGTGGCGGTCCCGGGAGGCAGCCGCCGCACGGCCGTCGGGTCGGCCTGGACGGTCTCCGCCAGCCCCGGCGGCAGGTCGGCCGTCCGCGCGAGGCGTTCCAGCGAGCCGCCGAGCCCCGAGCTGAAGATCGCGCCGGCCACCGCGACGCCGAACGAGCCCCCGATCGTCCGGAAGAACGTCGCCCCCGACGTGGCCACCCCCAGGTCCTCGAAACCGACCGCGTTCTGCACGGCGAGGACCAGCACCTGCATCACCAGCCCGAGGCCGACCCCCAGCACGAGCAGCGAGAGGCTCAGTTGCAGGGCGGAGATGTCCGGGTTCACGTACGAGAGCAGGTAGAGCCCGACGGCGGTGACCGCTCCTCCCGCGATCGGGAAGGCCCGGTACCTCCCGGTGCGGCTGATGACCAGCCCGCCCGTGATCGAGGTGACCAGCAGCCCGGCCATCATCGGCAGCAGGTGCAGGCCCGAGGTGGTGGCCGACACCCCCTGCACGACCTGCAGGAAGAGCGGCATGTACGTGAGCGAGCCGAACATCGCGAACCCCACCAGGAAGCCGATCAGCGATGCCACGTTGAACGTCCGGATCCGGAACAGCCGGGGCGGCATCACCGGCTCCGCCGCCCGCTGCTCGACCCGCCACCAGAGCACCAGCAGCACCACGGAGGCGGCGGCCGGCCCGAGCACGGCGGGATGATCCCAGGGGTAGGTGGTCCCGCCCCAGGTGGTCACCAGGATCAGGCAGGTGGCGGCGGAGCCCAGCAGGACGATCCCCAGGTAGTCGATGGTGTGCCGGGTCCGCTCCCCGCTCGGCGGCAGCGCGCGGGCGACCACCGCCAGGGCGACGGCCCCGAGGGGCAGGTTGACGTAGAACACCCACCGCCAGGACAGGTGGTCCACGAACAGCCCGCCGAGCAGCGGCCCGGCCACGCTGGAGACGGCGAAGACCGCCCCGAAGAACCCCTGGTACCTCCCACGCTCCCGGGCCGGGACGACGTCGGCGACGATCGCCTGCGAGAGCACGATGAGCCCGCCGCCGCCGAGCCCCTGCAGGCCCCGGAACGCGATCAGCTCACCCATGCCGCGCGCCTGCCCGCACAGCGCGGACCCGATGAGGAAGACGACGATCGCCGCCTGGAAGAGCCCCTTCCTGCCGTACTGGTCGCCGAGCTTGCCCCACAGCGGCGTCGACACCGTCGAGGCCAGCATGTACGCGGTCACCACCCAGGACAGCTCCGCCAGCCCGCCCAGGTCGCCGACGATCGTGGGCAGCGCCGTGGAGACGATCGTCTGGTCCAGGGACGCCAGCAGCATGCCGAGCATGAGCGCGCCGATGACGAAGCCCACGCCCTCGGTGCCTTTCGCGCCTCCCGCGCCTCCCGCGCCTCCCGCGCGCCCCCGGGACCGCTGGACAGCCATGGCGTGCCTCCGCCTCCGATCGGTTCCCCCGATCCTACTCAGAGTGAGCAAGCGATCACTCGGTGGGTACGGTTGTCCACAGGCCCGGGACCGGGCTCCTCGCGGGCCCTCCGGCCGCGCTAACCTCGGCGCCATGGTCACTCGCGCGGACATCGGGGTCATCGGCGGCTCGGGCTTCTACTCGTTGCTCGACGACGCCACCGAGATCGAGATCAGCACACCGTACGGCCCGCCGAGCGACGTGGTCACCGTCGGCCACATCGGGTCGCGTTCGGTCGCCTTCCTCCCCCGGCACGGCCGCGACCACCGCTTCCCGCCGCACCGCATCCCCTACCGGGCGAACCTGTGGGCGCTGCGCTCCCTCGGGGTCCGCCAGGTCCTCGCGCCCAGCGCGGTCGGCTCCCTGCGCGCCGAGATCGGCCCCGGCGCCCTGGTCGTGCCCGACCAGCTCGTCAACCGCACCTCCGGGCGCACGCAGACCTACTACGACGCGGGCGGCGTCGTCCACGTCGCCTTCGCCGACCCCTACTGTCCGGTGGGCCGCGAGGCGGCCGTCAGCGTCGCCGGGGCCTCCGGCTGGGAGGTGTCCGACGGCGGCACGCTCGTGGTCATCGAGGGCCCGCGCTTCTCGACCCGCGCCGAGTCCCGCTGGTTCGGCGCCAACGGCTGGTCGATCGTCGGCATGACGGCCTTCCCCGAGGCCGTCCTCGCCCGCGAGCTGGCCCTGTGCTACACCTCGGTCTCCCTGGTCACCGACCACGACGCCGGGGTCGAGGCGGGCGAGGGCGTCACCCACGAGGAGGTCCTGGCCTTCTTCGGCACCAACGTCACCCGCATGCGCTCCCTGATCGGCGACGTCGTCGCGGCCCTGCCCGAGGAACGGGCGTGTCCCTGCGGGAGCGCGCTGGACGGGTTGAAGCTGCCGTTCGAGCTTCCGGGCTGAGCCCGGGAGCTCCTGGGCTCGGCGGCCTCCTCGGGCTCCTGGACTCCCGGGCTCGGCGGGTCGTCGCCGTTCGAAGGGACGGCCCGTTCCCACCGAAGGCGGCTCCCGGCCCAGGCGGGGGCGTCCCGCTCCCTATGGAGGTCGTTCCGCCCCGCAGCGGGGTAGTCCCCTTCGCAAGTCGGTCATCCCCGTCCCCTCGCCCGAGGGGGCGGCTCGTCACGGGCACCGCGCCGCCCGGCTCTTCCATGGAGTCAGCCATGCCGCGCGCCCTGCGCCGTCTGTTCGACCGCCGTCACCGCCTCATCGCCACCGTCGTCGCCGCCCTGGCGATGGGCTGCGCCCTGCTGGCACTGAGCCCGGACACGGCGTCGGTCACCGTCCTCGTCACCGCAAAGGACCTCCCCGGCGGCGTATTGACGTCGTCCGACCTGACGCCGGCCGCCCTGCGGCCCGACACCGTCCCCGACGGCGCCCTGAGACCGGGCACGCCGTTCGCCGGGAGGATCCTGGCGGGTCCCGCCAGGCGCGGGGAGCCGCTGACCGACGTCCGCCTCCTCGGCCCCGGCCTGCTGGCCGCCCACGGCCCGGGAACGGTCGCCACACCGGTGCGCGTCGCCGACCCCGAGACCGCGCGCCTGCTCTCCCCCGGCGACGTGGTCGACGTGCTCGCCGCCGCCTCGACATGGGACGGCGCCGTCCCCGCGAGGACCGTGGCCGAGGACGTCACGGTCCTGGCCACCCCCGGCAACGGCTCGGGCGGCTCAGGCGGCGACGCGGACGCGCTCGTCGTCCTGGCCACCACCTCGCAGCAGGCGACCGAACTGGCCTCGGCCCAGGCTGGCGGACGGCTCTCGGTGACCATCGGCCCACGCACCGGGTGACCCTCACGCCGGGAGATGCCTCGATGAGGACGCGGCGGCCCGGACCGGGGAAGGTACGGCCGCCGCGCCTGTTCAGGAGATACCGCTCGCTTGAGGGCGGTCGATCTCGGTCTCGGGGTCGGCTTCGGTCTCGATGAGCGTCCAGCGTCGGGCGATCGTCGTCATCTCGGCCTCGCGCATCTGAGCCTTCAACCCCTCGGCGGTGCGGTCGCAGAGCAGCAGCGGTTCAGGGGTGGGCCAGGTGGCGATGGCGTGGAAGAGGCGGCTGCCGGTGCCGTAGAGCACGGCCCAGCCCGGCCAGGTGATCTGCAGCAGCGCCGCCTCAGCGCGGGCCTGGTGGTCCCAGGTGTAGTGAGGGACGGCACTGGCGGGCCGGCCGTCCCGGTGACGCCCCTGAGCGGAGGCCAGACGGCGCATCATGGCGTCACCTGCCCGGTGACCTGCTCCTGAGGCTCATCGGCAACCCGCTCCCGAACCTCTTCGGTGGTTCTCCGCTGATCCTCCTCCTGCCGCTGTGCCTCCTCGGCGATGGCCTCCTGCCGCTCTGCCTCGGCGCGGAGAGCGTCAAGGGTGTCGGCATCGACGGTCCGATCGGCTCCGGCATCGAACGCGACCGGGGAGAAGGGCACCTCACGACTGGCCCACAACCGTCCGGCGTCACTGAGGATCAGCCGCCACCCAGGAATGACGGATCCGACCATGGCCGACGTGGACTCGTCCCTGATCGGTACGGACTCGGCCCGCTCAGGACCGGCCAGTTCGGAGCCTTCCGACTCGGGACCAGGAGGCTTGGGAGCCGGTTCGGAACTGACCGGTTCCGGACCTGTTGGTTCAACACCGGCCGGTGTGGGTGGGGTGGATTTAGCATCGGTCATTGATTGGACCTCCATCCGATCAAGGGCCCGTCCGGACGTTGGTAGCGGTGGACGGGCCCGCTTTATGAAGCAGGGAAGATCATGGAGGGGTATGCCGTACCGGCCCAGCAACCGGTACGGAGACAGGGTGGCCGTCGCGCGACGCGAAGCACGGACGGTGGACTGCCCAGGACAGGCCGTGGGGCGATGTCCGGCGCCGAGCCGAGACGGTCTGGTGAGAACGGGCCCGCCCCCGGGCATCGGACAACGGCGGCGGGGCGTCCGTCGGGACGATGCCGAGGCGGCAGGAGCCCCTATCACGTCCCGTCCCGGCTGGAACCGAGCAGATATCGGCATGGCCGTCCCACGTACGACCGCCCCTCCAGCCCGCTGAGCAGGCACCGATACCTCGGCCGGCTGAGCAGGTACTGAAGCCTCGGCTCGTTGAGCGAGCACCGGCAGGACCACCTCGGCCCGAGGCGCGCACGCGAGCGGTTCGAAGCAGCGCAGGGAGAGGTCCCCGGTACGACGGGCCTCCAGGCGGACGGCCATCAGGGCGCCACAGGGCTGCACATACTCATGATCGGCCGGTCGGTCGTCGAGGCAGCCGTGCGCGTAGGGGGCGTGCCCGCAGGCGGCACACCCCATCGGCATCGGTGGAGCATCGGCGAAACAGCCGCAGCCGCTCGCCGTGATCCGGTCAAGAACCGGAGCACTAGGGTTGTTCACGGGTCAGGACTCACTTCCTGATCAAGGGCTCGTTGATGGTGGCCCACACCGTCGACGAGCCCGTTTCATGTCGAAATCACGCGACGACACATAGCGCGAGCCGATCACTGAATGTTCAATGCTCGCAACCCTGTGTGACGCACAGCATGATTCCGTGAGAATCTCACAGCAGCAATCCCATCGCACATATTTGTTCTATTGAGCAGGAGAAGCCGATCGGGCTCCGGCAAACTGACCGCATGAAGTACTCCACGGTTCGCCTCCGTCGACTCTCGCGTGAGCTGCGCACTTTGCGTGCGATCACCGGCCTGACGACCGAGGCCGCCGCCGAGCATCTTGGGTGGTCCAGGTCGAAGCTCAACCGCTTCGAGACCGGCAAGATCGCTCCGACACCTGGAGATGTGGCGGCCATCTGCCGCCTGTACTGCGTGGAGGAAGCAACCACTGAGGCCATGGTGCAGCTCACCCGTGAAGTCGCCCGGCGGGGCTGGTGGACGGCCTATTCGGACGTGTTCACCGGGTCCTACGTCGAGTTCGAGGCGGCGGCCAGAACGATCTGCCACTGGGCACCGTTGGTAGTCCCGGGTCTACTTCAGAACGAGGACTATGCCCGAGAGGTCATCAGGGCGGGTCACCCGGATCGGTCCGATGTCGAACTGACGCGTCGCGTCGACGCCCGTATGCAGCGCAAGACCACCCTGCTCGGCTCTCAAGCTCCGACGTTGCACTTCCTCATCTCCGAAGGCGTCCTCCGCTACCCCGTGGGACCAGTCGGCACCATGGCCGATCAGCTCGACGACATCCTGCAGGCCACGGACAGACCGAACATCACCGTCCAGATCCTCCCGTTGAAGGTCGGCGTTCACTGCGGCACCGAGGGCGCCTTCTCGGTGCTGTCCTTCGATGACGACCCAGATCTGGGCTACGCCGAATGTCCTGCGGGTGAGGTCTACGTCGAGGACGGCGAACAGATCCGGCGACTTATGCTGACGTTCAAGCGCCTTACCGACGCGTGCCTACCCCCCGAGGAGTCCGCGGCGTTCGTCGCCGCGGTGAGGAGTGACCATGCTCTCCCCTGACCTGTCCGGCGCCGAATTCCGCACGTCCACCCTCAGCGGCCCTAACAACGACTGCGTCGAAGTGGCCACCAACCTGCCGGGCCTCGTCGCCATACGCGACAGCAAGGATCGCAACGGCCCGGCCCTGACCTTCTCCCCGACGGCCTGGAGCAACCTCCTCACGGGCATCCGCAACGGAGAGATCTAACCGACGACGAGTATCGGCCTCAGGGACAACACGCTCGCAAAGGCGGCGTCCAGCCCCCTACAACAGGGAGCCGATCTTGGGGTCGTACTCCCAGTGCCAGGGTTCGAACGGGCTGGAGTAGGCCCACTCGGGGTGGATCCAGCCGAACTTCTTGCCGTTCGTCTCCAGCCAGTTGAACTGGGGCGAGCGGAACCGCTCCACGCCGCCGCACAGGTCAACGGCGAGCCCCAGCCCGTGGTTGCTGCGTCCCGGGACCGCCGCCAGGCCCGGGCGGGTGTAGTAGACCGACTGCTGCTCGGCCAGGCTCCGGTAGCTGTCGGTCACGCACATCGGCCTGCCGAACTGCCGCTTGTACGCCTCGTTGAGGCTGATGAACGCGAGCGCGGCGTCACCGCGGAGCTGGTTGCCCCGCTGCTGGAGCGGACAGAGGTAGGCCTGAGGGATGAGCCCGTTGGGGAACTCGTTCATCGACGATGCCCGGGTCGGATCGCACCCCGCGGCGGGCTGCCCCCGCTTGTTGATCTTTACGCCCAGCTTCACCAGCGCCCTGGTGAGAGACTGCACGATCTTCTGCGAGCGCGCCCTGAGCGTCTCGATCTCGGCGCCCATCTGCGCCTCCGCCAGGAGATTGCTCGCCCGGAGTTCCTGCGCCTCGGCCGCCAGCCGCTCCCGTTCCTTCTGCAGGCGGCTGCTGTCCTCCAGGATCCGGTCCCGCTCGGCGATGAGCTGGGTGACGGTCGCCATGTTGCGCAGGGTGCCGTTGTCGGCCTGTCCCGACAGGAACCCGACCGCGTCCCCGCCCGGCGGCTGCTGGTAGAGGAGCGTGACCAGGTCCGACAGCGGCTGCCGTATCTGGGCGAAGGCCGTCTCGGCCTTCTGCAGCTCCCTCAGCGTGGCGGAGAGCTTCCGCTCGGACTCGCGGATCTGTGCACGGCGCTGCTCCAGCGCCTTGGTCGCGGCCTCAAGGTCCTTGGCCGCCTTCTCCGCCTCACGACGCAGCTCGGTGAGGTTCACCGGATCGGCGGGGGCGACGGCGTCGACGTCCGCCGGTGCCTGCTGCGCGGCGGCGACTCCCGGGGTGAGGGAAGTCATCATCGCGACGACGGCGATCAGGGTCGCTGATCGACGAGGTGGCACGTTCGACCCCTCCGTTTGCGAATTCGTGACCTGGGCCAGGCACGCACGCTACTACAGCCGACCAGCCGTACGGGCCAGCTCCCCACAGCCGTTATGCGCCGAACACCCCTTTTTGCGACCGGACAAGTCAGACTTTTCCCCGGCCGGACCTCCCGCAGGCATTCCCGAGCCAGGCATGCCGCCACCCCACCGGACACCCCTGCCGGCCCCTCGTCCGCGTCGCCGACGTCCGCTTCCGCAGCATCCTCTTGGCGGTCATCCCTGACGCCCTGCCCGTTGCCTCCGGCGCCCACCCGGCCGCCTCCGGCATCCTGCCCAAGGGTGACCGTTCCGCCGTCCTCGATCACGCCCGCCCCCTCCAGGGCGGCACCGGCACCGTGCGCATCATCTGAGGCGCCGTCACCGGCACCACGCGCTTCAGCCAAGGATCGACCGGCATCGCGTACGAACCCGAGGTCTCTTCCCGTGTCTTTCGGTGAGCTTCGGGCGAGCCGGGTCGAATCCGTACAGGCACGAAGGCATCCGGGTGGCCCATCCCCGCCGTTCCGCCGGCCGGCTCGTCCACATCCCCCGCGTCACCGACACCACCCGCGATACCCGTACGTGCGCTGCCGCTCGCGTCACCCCTGTCATCCGGCGTGTCCGTGGTACCGATCTCGTGAGGCAATTCGAGCACATCCGCCCCTGCGGCGACGAGCACCCAGCCACCGTACACCTGGTCCGGCCGCAGCGGCGGAGGCATCAACCTCGCCTTGAACAGCCCGGCCGGTACCGGATCGACCACGACCGGCACCACCGCCACCGCACCCGTGTTCGGGTCGGCCATGTCCGGTGGCGACTCCCCGGCCGGCGCCAACGCGCCATCGTCCGGCCAAGACGGCGCCTCCTCTTCGTCCCCAGCTCCCAGGGCGTCGCCAGTTCCCGCCCCGGCATGAGGTGGTGTGCCGCTCGACCTCTCCCGGTCATACGCGGACCCTGGGTGCCCCTCGTCTTCCTCCCTCAGCTCAGCGCTTCTCCAGGCTCCCTCCGGGCTATCCCCCGCGCTCTCTTGCCCGCCGTACCCGCTCTGAGGGCTGCCCGCTTGACCGGATCCCCCAGAGCCTGGATCGGCGATGGCCGACCGCAGGATCGCCTCATAGCCCGTCAGCTCAACCGCCAGTAACCCCCCGGCCAGAAGCGCGGGCGCCAGCATCGCGCCGCAGAGCACCACCGGCTGAAGCGTCCGGCGCCCACGATCACACTTCCGTCGCCCATTGATCACGGAGAGTGACAGTAAGCCCGCCCATCGTCACCCTCGCGCCCACTTGCCGCCCTTTTACTCCCCGTCAGCGAACCGATAACCCGCCGCCTGCCCCTAACTCCCCCTCCGGGCGCGCGAACACTCCACACTTTCGCTATCCTTGCCAGGAACCCCTGCCTCCGTAGCTCAGGGGATAGAGCACCGCTCTCCTAAAGCGGGTGTCGCATGTTCGAATCATGCCGGGGGCACTTTTCCGACCAGCGATCAGGTCTCTAACCTGGATTTGTTCTTCTTCTTGTTCCCCGGCTTTGTGCAGCCGTGCACCACTGTGGGCAGCTGTATGTCAGCGGCCGTGGGATATGCGTGGGATGAATCTTGAGCACGACCTTGTCGTGCACATGGGTAACATCCACGATCTGCGGCAACTCATCGGCACGATTCCGGACGGGTGGTTGCGCGTGCTGTTGTGGGTGCCGCGTGAGGTCACCGAGCAGCGATCCCGGGCGCACGGTGACGTCGACACCGCCAAGCGCCTGACCGCGTGGGACGAGAGGCTCACCGACCTGGAGACCAACACCGACGCCGGGTTCTTTCATCTGCGCGTCCACACCGATCGGCTCGGAGTCGACGCGGCGGCGCACGAGATCATGAGAGCTTACGATCGTCTGCGGGACGTTGGATGCTCTCAGCCGGAGGGATGCCGTCGTTGAGCCGCGCCGCCACCTCGTCGGGGATCAGGTCGAGCCGCCACCAGGTGCCGCAGTCGCGACAACATGCCCCGTCGGGAAGCGGGAACTCATTGGTCCACTCGACGCGAGCGTGCCCGCACCCGTCGGCCCGGTGACTCTGCGCGCAGCGCTCCACCGTGACGGACGACTCATCCGCGGTCACGATCAGCGGAGCCTCTCCCTGACCGCACCCGCAGTAGGGGCACACCGGCAACGGTGTTCCTGCCTGTAGGTACTCCGCGATGTGTCGTTGCCCCTCGACGAGACGGATCAGCTCGTCCAGGCCGTGCGCGACCAGATAGCGGGTGAGGCCGGCGAGCACCTCGTGTCGCTCCAACGGTCGTTCAAGTGTGCGGCGCGCATAGAGGACTCCCGAGGAGCCGGTTTCCACGCACCACCCATCGAACACCGGGCCGTACGTCACCGGAGCCGGCGCAGGAGCCGAGAGCAGCCGATCGGTCATGGGTTCCCTTCCTGCCTTTGACGTCATCGGGCCCGCCCGGTGAGGATCGCCGTCCACAGGCGCTCCCCTTCGCCGGTGCGCATCCACTCGCTCTCCCGAAGAGTGATCTTCTTGCCCTCGCCCTGGCGCCGCCGGATGAGCACCATCCCGCCCGCGGTGCAGAACTCATAGGTGAGCGGTTCGCATTCACAGGTGTGCTCGCGTACCCGGATCCGATCGAAGCGCGGCATCCTGCTCCGCCAGCTCAGCACCTCGTGGCCATCGTGCAGCGGAGCCACGTGGATGCCGTGGTAGTACGCCGCCAGGTGGCCCAAGGTGCTCACGACTCGCTCTCTTCTCCGTATCGTCCGGCGAAGGCCCTTGTTCGGCGGGCATCGGTGAGTGGAGCCCGGGACCGTGCCCCTCGGAGCCCTCCTGCACCGAGGGACGGACCGGTATGAGGAAGCGGTCGTCCCGAGCCGGTAGGCCCACCACTCACCGATGCCCACGGCTGCATCATAGGCAAGCAATACCGTGGTACACCATAGAACACAGCAGTATGTTCCGCTGGAGTGCCCTCCACTACGGGTTCCTACCGTGTACTCATGACCGAGTTGCGGGACGATCTGCCCAGGTGGCGCCAGGTGCGAGACATCATCGTCCAGCGCATCGAAGCCGGCCAGTACAAGGCGGGCCAGCGAATCCCCTCGGTCGTCGACCTCACCCAAGAGTTCGGCATAGCCACCCAGACTGCCCAGAAGGTCATGAACGCCCTGCGCAAGGACCGATGGATCCGCACCGAACGCGGCATGGGCAGCTTCGTCACCACCACCGAGGAACGCACCACAGCACCCGGCGAGACACCCGAGTAGCCACTACAGCCTCAAGATCATCGGAGTCTGCTCACTCCGAATGAGAATTTTCTCTACGTCTTCAAGACCCGGCCAATGCGCCGCGCGCACCTGGATGCTTCGTCGCCGCGTACCTGCCGGGCAAGCCCCACAGCGAGCGGGTCAAGTGCGAGCGGTTCGAGATGTTCGAAGTCGAGGAGCTACTCAAGCGCGACAAGGTGAGCCTGGACATCACCTGGCTCAAAGACCCGGCGCTGGAAGACGCGGACAGCCTGCTCCCTCCAGCCGTGATCGCCCGCGAGATCGCCGATGACTTGCAGGCCGCGCTCAACGAGTTTGCCGCCATCGCCGAGGCCTTGGGCGAACCGGTGGTAGACGGGATAGAGACAGATGCCAGCCTGTCTCTATAAGAACTGCTAACACAATGAGTTGAGGCGGCGCCAGCAGAGCAAGGCGCAGCCGAG
>NZ_JBFABE010000077.1:0-39583 GCF_040640155.1 Streptosporangium sp. NPDC023615 | reverse complement strand
CGGCCGAGGCGGTCGCCGCGGGGGCGGAGGCCACTCCGGCGGCCAGCGAACCGGCGAGGACGGCTCCGGTGAGAAGGGTGCGCATCGTGCTCATCGTCATGCTCCTGTGCGGTGTTCGGAGGTGTTGCCGTTCGGACACCTCGAACACTAGGAAGATCCGACGAACCCTTCTGCGCAGGAATACACATATCTGGCCGAGTGTGTCCTATTACCCGTTCCCGCAGGCCACCGGGGAAGGAAACCCGGGGGGCCGCCGTCTCACGCCGGCCCGGCGGGTCCCGGACCGGGGAGATCCGTCCCGGTGAGGTCCCGGCGCCAGTCGTTGCAGCGTACGAGGTTTCCCGGCGGGTACTCGAAGTCGCACTCGGCCACGAGGACGAACCCGGCCCTGCGGCAGACCGCGTTCGACGGGAGGTTGCCGACACGGGGGAAGGCGTGCAGGTAGCGGTGCCTGTGCTCCGCCCCGGCCTCCCCGGCGACGGCCAGGGCCGCGGCGACCGCTATGCCCCTGCCCTGGAACTCCGGCAGGACGCCCCAGCCGGTCTCGTACACGACCTCCTCCCGCCAGTCGCGCTCCCAGTAACCGATGCTGCCGACCTTCCGGAGCTCCGGGAGCAGGACGATGCCGAACATCCGGCCCGTCCCCCTGCCGGAGCCGTCGACGTAGCGCCGGTGACGCTCCAGGAGCCTCTCCTCGGTCTCCGGGCCGCCCAGGTGCTCGGTCATCTCCGGCGCGTTGATGCGGCGCAGCAGGTCGAGGTCGGTCTCCGACCACGGTTCGAGCCGTACCTCCGGCATGTTCGTCCGCTCGGGCATGTCTCCTCCTCGTCGTGGACCGGTCGTCTGCGCGAGTGCGCCGAGTCTGCCAGCAGGCGCCGACACCCGCTCGCCGGCGGAGCCGACACCCAGAGGACGAAATACCTATAAAAGGGCCGCCGATGGGCAAATGCTGTGGCGGCGTCTCCGTTCCACGCCGGGCCGGTCGTTGACAACCCGCCCGGCCGTTGGCCACGGTGAAGCCTGCGATCCGGCCACGACCGAGGGGAGAGGGTGAGCGTGGGCGAGAGCGGGCGGCAGGACGCGGCACCCGCGCCCCGCAGGACACCGGCCCCCCGGAAACCGTCCACCGCCCAGAGGACGCCCGAGACGCGGAAGGCCCCCGCGAAAGGGGGGCACGCGAGCCGGGGGACGCCCCCGCCCCGGGGTGGCTTCCCGACGGGACGGGAGACGTCATCGCCCGGAGCAGGCTCCGGGAGGGACGCCCCGGCGGGACGAGTCCCGCCGGCCGCGCACGGGTCCTCACCGGGGCGGCCGTCCGGACCGGGCGAGACGCCCTCGCCCCGCCAGGCCAGGGCACTCTCCCTGCGGGCGGACCGCCTGCTGGCGCACGCGCGGGCCCTGCTCGCCGACGACGCGCGGGCCCACGCCGACGTCCACCGGGCGCTGTCCTCGCTCCGCTCCCGCCTGGCCCGCGCGGAGCTGGGCTCGATCCCGTTGACCCGCCTGAAGGACGTCACCGGCGGGCGGCTGCGGCTCGGTACCTTCGAGCAGGCCGGGTACGCGACGGTCCTCGACATCCTGGACAGCACGCCGTACGCGCTCCAGCTCCTTCCCGGGATCGGGGCGCGGACCGCGGGGCAGGTGCACGCCGCCGCCGGGCAGATCGCCCGGGCGGCGGAGGAGACGGTGGCCCTGCGGATCGACGTCGACGCCCAGGACCGCGAGACCACGGCCCTGCTGGTCGCGCTGAACCGGCTGGTGACCGCCGGCCCCGACCTGCCGCGCGCCCGCGCCGCCGCCGTCCGGATCGACGAGAGCCTCTCCTCGCTGCTGCCCGCCGCGCAACCGGCCGGCGGGCGGCTGCGGATGCTGCTCGCCGGCCGCAAGGGGCGCGACCGGGCCCGCGAGGCCGTCGCGCGGATCGCCGAGGTGCTCGCCGAGGCGAACGCGTCCGACATGTCGCTGCTGTTCGACCAGGCCTCGGTGGACCTGCTCCGCCCGCCGGTCTCCGACATCGAGGCGTGGGTCGACTTCGAGATCCGCGCGTCCGAGTACTACAACCTGCTCGCCGAGCTCGCCGCCCTCAAACCCGACCGCGCCGCCTCCGAGGGCTTCCTGCCCGACGACGTCTCGGCGCGGGTCAAGGCCCAGGACCTCGACGACACCCACCGCCGGGTCTCGCTGCGCGGCTACCAGTCGTTCGGGGCCCGTTTCGCCCTCGCCCAGCGCCGGGTCATCCTCGGGGACGAGATGGGACTCGGCAAGACCATCGAGGCCATCGCCGCGTTCGCGCACCTCAAGGCGGAGGGCGAGCGGCACTTCCTGGTCGCCTGCCCGGCCAGCGTCCTGCTCAACTGGGTACGCGAGATCGAGGCGCGCAGCACGCTCGCCGCCCACCCGCTGCACGGTCCCGGCCGGGCCGCGGCGCTGACCGGCTGGATCGACGCCGGCGACGTGGCGGTGACCACGCTGGACACGCTGCACCGCCTGGAGATCCCCGCCGACCTCCGGGTCGGGATGCTCGTGGTCGACGAGGCGCACTACGTCAAGAACCCGGAGACCCGCAGGTCCAAGGCGGTCGCCGCGTGGTGCGGCCGGAGCGACCGGGTGCTCTTCCTGACCGGGACCCCGATGGAGAACCGTGTCGAGGAGTTCCGCAACCTGGTCGGCCTGCTGCGACCCGACCTGGTCCCCTCCATCAGGGGCAGCGACGCCGCCGCGGGCGCGCGGGCCTTCCGCAGGGCCGTGGCCCCGGTCTACCTGCGCCGCAACCAGGAGGACGTGCTGACCGAGCTGCCCGACCTCGTCCACGTGGACGAGTGGGAGGAGTTCAGCGCGGCGGACCTGGCCGCCTACCGCAGGGCGGTGGCCGACGGGAACTTCATGGCGATGCGCCGTGCCGCCTACGCCGTGCCCCGGACGTCGGCCAAGCTGCACCGGCTGCTGGAACTGGTGGACGAGGCCGCGGGCAACGACCTCAAGGTCGTGGTCTTCTCCTACTTCCGCGACGTCGTCGCCGCCGTCCAGGACGCCCTCGGCGGCCGGGCGTACGGCCCGATCTCCGGCGACGTGAGCACCGTGGACCGCCAGCGGATCGTCGACGAGTTCACCGCGGCCTCCGGGCACGCCGTCCTGCTCGGCCAGATCCAGGCGGGCGGGGTCGGCGTCAACCTGCAGGCCGCCTCGGTCGTGATCATCTGTGAGCCCCAGGTCAAGCCGACCATGGAGAGCCAGGCCGTGGCCAGGGCGCACCGCATGGGTCAGGTCCGCAAGGTCCAGGTGCACCGCCTGCTGACGGCCGACAGCGTCGACCAGCGCATGCTCGACATCCTGCGCGGCAAGGCCGGGCTCTTCGACGTCTACGCCCGCCGCAGCGACCTGGCCGAGTCCACCCCCGACGCGGTCGACATCTCCGAGCAGTCGCTGGCCCGCCACATCGTCGAGGAGGAGCAGCGGCGGCTCGCGCTGGAGCCCGCGCCGGTGGCGCGGGAGCCGTTCAGGAGGTGATGAGGGCCGGCAGGCCGGTGTTGAACTCGTCCTCGTGGGCGCCGACCAGGCCGTGCGGGCTGCCCGGGTAGACCTTCAGGGTGGCGTCCCTGATGAGTTTCGCCGACTTCGGGCCGGCGCCGATGGGCACGATCCGGTCGTCGTCACCGTGCGCGACCAGCGTCGGGACGTCGAAGCGCTGGGCGGACCGGACATGCTCCGACGTTGGGCAGCGCGAGGCCCCGACAACCGGTCGGATGACCCCATGGGGCGAAATTCGATCACGTGCTCAACGGCCTTTGACCCGGGACGAGATCCGGTGCGGGATCCGGTACGGGCGGGGAGCCCGGGGTCTCCGGCACGGGCGGGTGGGCCGGGGCCCGCCGGCGGGCGAGGCGCCTGCCCAGGCGCTGGGCCGGGGCCTCGACCAGGCGGTGGGTCAGGTGGCAGAGCGGCACCAGGACGAGGAGGAACGTCACGAGGTTCGGGCTCACCCGCAGCAGCAGCGGGTGGAGCAGGTAGAGGGAGAAACTGATCACCCCGAGGTGGGCGAGCGGGCGGGGGAACCGCCGGTGCCGCAGCAGGAAGGCGCCCCCGAAGAAGACCACGGCGAGCACGATCGCCGGCGCCCAGCCCGGGTCGTCCTTGGCGGGGAGGCCGCAGGCCGTCACCGCCAGCACGGCGGCGACGGCGGTACGCCACCGGATCGTCCCCTGCTCCGCGCGGTACACGGCGGTGCCGGCGAACATCAGGGCCAGGATCGTCAGGCCCTGCCAGGGACCGATCCGGCTGCCCAGGATCACCAGGACCAGACCGAGGACGCCGCCGGTCACCGCGGCGGTCGTGCGCGCCGCGCCGCGGGACCGGGCCGACACGACGACGACCGCGACGACCGCGACGGCGAGGAGCGCGGCGACCAGGTCGGCACGGCCGCGGATGACCGGTCCCGTCATCAGCAGTCCCAGCGGTACGGCCACCGCCACCAGCACGGTCGCGACGGCGGCCGACCGGTGCGCCTGCCCGGTGGCGAACAGGGCGACCGCCAGCAGGTAGAACGCCATCTCGTAGGAGAGGGTCCACATCACGTCGACGACGGCGGGCACGCCGAGCAGTTCCTGCAGCATCGTCACGTTCCCGAGCGCGACGAGCGGCGCGGGACGCGTCCCCAGACCGGGATGGAGGGCGAACGCACCGGCGTACGCGAGCAGGAGCGCCAGGCCGAGCGCGACGAGCAGCAGGGGGAGCAGCCGGAAGGCCCGCCCGACCCAGAAGGCCCGCAGGTCACCGCGCCGTTCCAGGGAGGCGGGGATGATGTAGCCGCTGACCAGGAAGAACACGAAGACGCCCCAGGTGCCGACGTCGATCCTGCGGTCCACCTCGGCCCACGGACCCGGGACGAAGGTCCAGCCGGAGTGGTGCAGTACGACGGCCAGGGCGGCGGGTCCGCGAAGGGCGTCCAGCCAGGCCAGCCGGGAGGGGGTCGAGGCCATTCGCCCGACTTTAGGCGATCCACCGCGCATCCGGCCTCGAATCCTTCCCCGGGCTCGTCCCCGGGCGGCCTCGTCCCCTCCTCCGGTCTCGTCGCCGCCCGGCCTCGGTCCCCTGCCACCTCGTCGCCGCCCGGCCCCGGCTCCCCTGCCACCTCGTCGCCGCCCGGCCCCGGTGCCCCGCCCCCGCCGGTCGCCCGCGTGGGCGGCGGGGCCTCCTCTCGACACCGGATATCTACGGCTATTTCTGTGCATCGGCGATATCTCCCCACGGCCTTTCGGCAAGCCATCCATCCCGCTGGGAGTCGTTTTGCCGTTAGCAGGAACGGCCGGTGCGAGCATCGCCGAAGAGTCAGAACCGATCATGACAACTGGGGGAAAAATGCTCCGAAAACTGATCCCGGCCCTGGTCGTGGTCGCGGCCGCCGGGTCTCCGGCCACCGTGACCGCGGCGTGGGCGGGGGGGACGTCGGCCGCTTCGGCGGTGCGGGCGGTCGGCACCGCCACGGCCGGCCAGGCGACCGGTACGTGCGCTCCCGGGTCGCCGTGCGCGCTGGTCAACTGCGGTCCGGGCCGTGTCTGCGTGCCCTCGCCCAAGTACTGCGTCACCACGCCGTGCCCGCAGTACGACTGCGTGCCGGTCTCGTCGCCGGGGGGATACTGGCCCTCCTACCCGGCCGGGTACCCGTATCCGGGGTGGAGGCCTCCCTACCCGGGCTGGCGTCCGCCGTACCCGAGCTGGCGTCCGCCGTACCCGACCCAGTGGCGACCTCCGTACCCGGGCTGGCGTCCGCCCTACCCGGGCCAGTGGCGTCCGCCGTACCCGGCACCGCGGCCCCCGTACCCGGGACCGCGTCCGCCGTACCCGGGACCGCGGCCTCCGTACCCCGGGCCGGGACCTGTCCACGCGAGCCGTTAGGCCGATGACGGACCCCGTCGGAGGACGAGCAGGGCCCCGTTCCCCTCGTCCTTCGGCGGGTGGCGTGGCACGCGGCGTCAGGAGGCGGCGGTGAGGCGCTCGCCGACGAAGTCCGCGATGAGCGGGGCGATCTCGGGGAGGCACTCCTCAAGGGCGAAGTGGCCGGTCTCGAAGAGATGGAGCCGCGCGTCCGGCAGGTCGCGGAGGTAGGCGCGGGCACCGGCCTCGGTGAAGAACGGGTCCCTCCTGCCCCAGACGACGAGGGTGGGCGGCCGGTGCTCGCGCAGCCAGCGCTGCCAATCGGGGTAGCGGGCGAGGTTCGAGTGGTAGTCCAGCAGCAGATCGGCCTGCGCGTCCCTGCGGCCGGGAAGGTCCAGGAAGTGCTGGTCCAGGGTCCAGCCGTCCGGGGCGACGAGCGCGACGTCGGAGGCGCCCTCCTCGTACTGGCCGCGGGTGACCTCGAGGTCGAGCATCCGCCGGACGTTCTCCTCGGCTCCGGGGACACCGGGCCGGTTGGCGATCGCCTCCCGGGCCAGGTCCGACAGGCCGTCCTCGTAGGCGTTGGCGTTCTGGACGATCAGACCGGTGATCCGCCCGGGACACCGGGTGGCCAGCCGGAAGCCGACCGGCCCTCCGAAGTCGAAGGTGTACATCACGAACCCGTCGAGCCCCAGCACCGACACGAACCCCTCCAGGACGTCCGCCAGCCGGTCGAAGGAGTAGGTGAAGCCCTCGGGCACCTCGGTGTGCCCGAAACCCGGCAGGTCCGGGGCGATCAGCCGGTACCGGTCGCCGAGGGCGTCCATCAGCCGCCGGAACTGGTGCGAGGCCGACGGGAAACCGTGCAGCAGGAGCAGCACGGGCGCGTCCGGCGTCCCGGTCGGAGCGGTCTGCCGGTAGAAGACGCGGACCCCGCCGACGTCCAGGAAGCCGTGGGTCACAGGGGGAACGATCATTCACATGCCTTTCTGCGGAGATTAGGCATTAGTTATAACCACGCCCGTTCTAATGCGTCAACCGATGGATGTACCATTAGTGACATGATCCTGGTCGGTGAGCCCCTCGCGCTCGACCTGCTCAACACCCGGTGGCGCGACGGCGACCTGCTGGGGTCCGGCGCCCTGTTCCGCGACTGGCTGGCCGCGCAGCGGGACCGCCTGACCCCGCCGGAGGCGGAGGTCGACCTCGACGCGGTACGGCTGCTGCGCCAGGCGGTCCGGGAGTGCGTCGAGCACGCCCGCGCGGGTGGGACACCCCCGGCTCCGGCGCTGCGCACCGTCAACGAGGCCCTGCGGCACGCGCCCGCCCATCGCGAGCTGGTCTGGCCGGACGTCCTCGTCAGGCGCGGCGGCGACGTCACCGAAAGGCTGCTCGCCGAGCTCGCCGAGGCCGCCGTCGACCTGCTCACCGGCCCCGCCCTCGGCAGGGTCCGCGGCTGCGCGGGTCCGGAGTGCAGCCTGCTCTTCCTGCCGGCCCACCCCGGCCGCCGCTGGTGCTCCCCCGCCCTGTGCGGCAACCGGGTCCGCGTCGCCCGCTACTACCGGCGCCACAACGCCTCCGCGCCCACCGCGAGACCGGAGTGAAAGGATCGGACGTGCGTCTGCTGCCCTTCGACGAGGTCCACGCGGCCACGGTCGCCGGCTGGCCCGCCTCACCGCGGGAGGTCGAGATGTGGTGCGCGCGGAAGGAGTTCCCGCTGCCGCCACGGGTCGTCACCGGCTGGCAGGGGGAGCAGGACGTCCGCTCCCACCTCCTCTTCGACGGCCTGTCCGACGGCCCCTCCGAGGGCCTGTCCGGCGGCCTGTCCAGCCGCCTGTCCGGCGGCGCGGGCCCGATCGGCTATGGGGAGCTCTGGCTCGACCCCGAGGAGAACGAGGTCGAGCTCGCCCGGATCATCGTGGCCCCCGGGGCCCGGGGCAGGGGCGTCGGCCGGGAACTGGTGCGGGCGCTGACGCGCCAGGCCCGTGACACCGGCATGGCGGACGTCTTCATGCGGGTCCACCCGGGCAACGACCGGGCCCTGCGCTGCTACCGGGGAGCCGGCTTCCTGCCGGTCGACCCCGCCCTGGCCGCGACATGGAACGTCCCCCAGCCGATCGACTACGTGTGGCTGCGCCACGCCGAACCCGAGGAGCCCGTGGAACCCGGGGAGCCCGGGGGGTCGGCCGGGCCCGCCGAGCCGGGGCCGCCGCCGTCATGACACCCTGGTCGCCGTACGGGAGGGAGCAGCCCTGCGTAGCCGTGACAGTGTCACTAGCCCCACTAGAATCGCCACCATGTCGGTCAGGGCCCGCCGGGAGCGTGAGCGAGCGGAGCGAGAGCGGCTGATCGTCACCACCGCGCGGGAACTGGCCGAGTCCGAGGGGTGGGACGCGGTCACCACGCGACGGCTGGCCGAGAAGATCGAGTACAGCCAGCCGGTCCTCTACAGCCATTTCACGGGCAAGGACGCCATCATGGCGGCGGTGGCGGCGGAGGGCTTCACCGATCTGGCCGCCGAGCTGCGTGCGGCCCGCCTGTCGGCGACCGGCCCCCGGCAGGCCGTCGTCGATGTCGCCACGGCGTACTCCGCGTTCGCCGAACGCCGATCCGCCCTGTACGACGCGATGTTCGCCCACCGCGCCGACCCGCCGCCCACCGGCCCCGGCGCGCCGGCCTCCCAGCGGGAGGTCTTCGCCGAGTTGTACGAGGCCCTGCGGCCGCACGCGGGGGACGACGACCCGGAGACGTTCACCGAGACCTTCTGGAGCGGGCTGCACGGGCTCCTCGCGCTCGCCCGTTCCGGCAGGCTCCGGCCGGAGGACCACAAGCGACGGCTGGAACTGCTGGTCGGCCGTTTCTCGGGCTGACCGGCCCACGACAGGCCGCCGCCCCCGGCCCGGCCGCCACCGCCGCACCCGCCCGTCCGTCACCGCCGCACCCGCCCGTCGGCCACTCCGTCCGCCCGTCCGGAGGAGACCGTCCCGGTCGCGGGCACGGCGGGTCCCGATCGGCCGTGGACGTGCCCCCTCCGGATCAGGGCGTACCGACCCGATGGCATGAGACCTGCCGTACGGACGCCGCCTGTCATTGCACCTTTCGGTTCAGTGTCCTACACTGAACCACATGGTTCAGCAATTGGCGCTCGATCGGGCGTTCTCAGCGCTGGCGGACGCGACCCGACGGCAGATCCTGATCCGCCTGGCCGAGGGGCCGGCCTCGATCGGCGAGCTGGCCGAGCCGGCCGGCATGTCGCTGACCGGCATGAAGAAGCACGTGCTCGTCCTGGAGAACGCCGGCCTGGTCGTCACCGAGAAGGTCGGCCGGTCACGGCAGTGCCGCCTGGGAGCCGAACGACTGGAGGACGCCATGGCCTGGATCTCCTTCTACCAACGCCTCTGGGAACGCAGGCTCGACGGCCTCGACGCCTACTTCACCCTCGAGAAGGGAACCGAACGATGACCGAACAGACCGACACCGCCCAGCTGCGCATGACGCGCGTGCTCCCCGCCAGCCCCAAGGAGGTCTTCGACGCCTACACCGACGCGGAGAAGCAGAAGATCTGGTTCAGCATCCTCGACGAGCAGCCCGGCATCGTCGAGATCGAGGTCGACCTGCGCGTCGGCGGACGGCAGACCGCCGTCTGGGGGCCGGATCGCGACACCCTGTTCCGCGAGACGCAGACCTTCGTGGTCATCGACCCCCCGCACCGCCTCGTCACCGAGTCCACCGGCAGCGGCCCGGACGGGTCGACCATGACGACGGCGGTCGAGGTCACCTTCGAGGAGCACGAGAGGGGAACGCTCCTCACCGTGGTGCAGAGCGGGTTCCCCGACGCCGAGACGCGCGACTTCTTCAGCGGGCACGTCTGGGTCGGGGCGTTCGACCGCATCGAGGCCTACCTTCTCCGCCGTTAGTGGCGGCCGGAGCCGTACGGCGGAGACGCGCATGACACCGTCACCCGACGCGGGCGATCACCCTCGGGAGCGGCGGCCACGCCGGCCCGGCCGGGTGGGCGTCGTCGCCGCGACCGTGGCCGCCGCGACGGCCGTCAACCTCGTCGTCCACGCGCTCGGACGTGCCGCCGGTGGCACGTTCCGGTTCACCGCCTCCGGCCGGGTCGCCGAGGTGGACGCCCTGACGGTGGCCGGATTCACCGTCGTGCCCCTGCTGGCGGGGATGACCGTGGCGGCGGTGCTCTCCCGCCGCCTGCGCTGGGTCGTTCCCGCCGCGCTGGTCATCGCCCCGGTGCTCGCCCTCGGGACCGTCGTCGTCATGACGGTTCCCGCCGATCTCGACCCCGTCGCCAAGGTCACCCTGGCACTGTGTCACGTCACGCTCGTGCCCGTGACGGTCGCGGGACTGCTGGCACTACGCGGGCTCGACCGCCGGCGTACACGCCTCCTCCCATGACGCACCGGTACGGGTGCCGGGCGCACCGGCGTCCTGCCCCGTACCGGCCGCCGATGTGAAAGTTTCAACGCCGGTTGACGGATGTGGGACGACCATTCATGATCATGTTGCCTCCGGGTCAGGAGGGGGTGTCGCGTGAATGCCACTACCCGTTGCCGAGGTGCACCGATGCCAAGAACCCTTTTACGGGCCGCGTCCGCCGTCCTGCTGACGCTGGCCACCCTGAACGTCCCCGCGGCACACGCCGAGGAGGCCGACCCGGTCGAGGTGACCGTCAACGCCCGTGCCGCGCTCGCCACCGTCCCCGAGACCGGCATCGGCACCAACCATGCGATCTGGGACACGCAACTGGGCACCGACACGACCGCCGACCTGCTCAAGGACGCGGGCGTGAAGGTGCTGCGCTATCCCGGCGGCTCGTACTCCGACATCTACCACTGGGCCGACCACACCGCTCCCGGCGGCTACGTGGCCCCCAACACCGACTTCGACACCTTCATGCGCGGCGTGCGGCGCACCGGCGCGCAGCCGATGGTGACCGCCAACTACGGCACAGGTACGGCGCAGGAGGCCGCGGCCTGGGTCCGGTACGCCAACGTCACCAAGGACTACGGCGTCAAGTACTGGGAGATCGGCAACGAGAACTACGGCAACGGCCGCTACGGCGAGCCCTGGGAGGCCGACAACCACGCCGACAAGAGCCCGGCCGAGTACGCGCGCCACGTCGTGGCCTACTCCGACGCGATGAAGGCCGTCGACCCGACCATCAAGATCGGCGCGGTGCTGACCACGCCGGCCAACTGGCCCGACGCCATCGTCGCCGACGGTGACAGCGGGAGCTGGAACGACGTCGTCCTGGCGGCCGCCGGATCGAAGATCGACTTCGTGATCCTGCACTGGTACCCCGCCGCCTTCGACAAGGCCGGGCACATCCCCGACATGATCGAACTCACCCGCCGGCAGATCGCCAGGCACGTCGGGGCGGGCTCGGAGCGGATCGGCATCGCGATGACCGAGTTCAACACCGGGTCGAACAGCGGCGGCACGACGACCCAGCCCGGCGCGCTGGCCGCCGCCGACTCCTACGCGACGCTGCTGGCCAACGGGGTGTTCACCGTCGACTGGTGGAACGTCCGCAACGGCATCGGCACCGTCACGCAGGTCGAGGGGCACACCGACTACGGCGACTTCGGCCTGCTGTCGAGCGGGACGTGCACCGCCGACAACAGCGTCTGCGAACCGGCGGTGAACACGCCCTTCGCGCCGTACTACGCGCTCCAGATGGTGAGCAGGTTCGCCCGTCCCGACGACCGGTTCATCCGGGCCGCGACCGACCAGGCGAAGGTCGCCGCGCACGCCGTGCGCCGTCCCGACGGCGACCTGGCCGTCCTGCTGATCAACACCTCGTCCGACACGTCCTACCCCGTCACGATCGACTACGCCGGCTTCAGCCCGGCGGCCGGGGCGCCCACCGTGCTGACCCACACCAACGGCGCCACGAGCATCACCACCGCGACCACGGGCAGCGCGACCGCCCAGACGCTGCCGCCGCTGTCGATGACCACGATCGTCCTGCGTCCCGCCTCGGTCCAGGCCGGACTGCCGGGCGCGCCGGGGCAGCCGGCGGTCTCGGGCGTGACGGACACCACCGCCACGATCTCCTGGCCCGCCGCCCCCGCCGGCACCCGCCCGGTCGTGAAGTACGAGGTCAACCGTCAGAACGGAGCCGTCAGCGAGCAGATCGGCGAGACGGGCGGCACCTCGATCACCGTGAACAACCTGAAGCCGGGCACGCGGTACACGATCAACGTGATCGCGCGGGACGGCGGCGGCGGCACCTCGGCGCCGTCCCTGCCGCTGACGTTCACGACCGGCACGCCCGCCTCAAGCGCGTGCTCGGTGCGCCTGACCAAGCAGTCCGACTGGTCCAACGGCTACGTCGGCGCCATCGACATCACCAACAACGGCGCGCCGCTCAGCGGCTGGACCCTGGCCTTCGGCTGGCCCAGGGCGTGGCAGAGCCTGGGCAGCGGCTGGAGCGCCGTCTGGACGCAGACCGGGCGGGACGTCAAGGTCGTCAACGAGCCCGGCAACGGCTCGCTGGCCACCGGCGCGACGGCCACGGTCGGGTTCGTCGGCAACTACAGCGGCCCGAACACGCTGCCCGCCGTCTTCACCCTCAACGGCACCGTCTGCACGACCCGGTAGCCGCGACGGGGCCGTCCCTCGTCCGGACGGCCCCGTCCCCTCCCTGACGGTCCCGTACCCCGTCCCCCCCGGACGGTCCACCCCCGCACCTCCCGGACGGCTCCCCGGGCGCCTCGTCCCCTCCCGCGCGTGCCGGTCGCGACACGCGCCCGTCCGCGTAATCGCGTTGACACCCCCCACGCCCCGCTCGTACGGTTCGAAGGTCCCTGTCGTCGTCGATCGGAGCGCGACGTTGTACGTCTGAGGTCTGAGACACCGTGCCGCGCAGCGCCCGTCCGTCGCTGCCCGCGTGCCCGTGTGCGACCTCGGCCGCAGAGCCGTCCGCCCGGCAGGGTCCTCCCTTCGCGGTGTCTCCATCCGTCGCCATGTTCTCCTCGCAGCGACCGGAGGCCTCCATGTCTCACACCCCCGCCTTTCTCACCTGCTCGTCCCTCTCCTTCGCCTGGCCCGACGGGACGGGCGTGTTCGACGACCTCCGGCTGACCGCCGGCCCGGGCAGGACCGGCCTGATCGGGCTCAACGGCTCGGGGAAGTCGACCCTGCTGCGGCTGCTGGCCGGCGAGCTCACCCCCTCCGCGGGCACGGTCAGGGCCTCCGGCGACATCGGGTACCTCCCGCAGACGGTCGTCCTCGACACCGGCCTGCGGGTGGACCAGGCCCTCGGCGTCGCCGCCGCACGGGCCGGGCTGCTCGCCATCGAGGCGGGTGACACGGGCGAGGAGCACTTCGCCGCGGTCGGCGACGACTGGGACGTCGAGGAACGGGCCCGCGCCACCCTCGACCAGCTCGGGCTCGGGCACGTCGGCCTCGACCGCGCCGTCGGCGAGCTGTCGGGCGGTGAGTGCGTTCTGCTCCGGCTCGCCGCGCTGCTGCTGGCGCGCCCCGCCGTCCTCCTGCTGGACGAGCCGACCAACGATCTCGACCTGGTCGCCAGGGAGCGGCTCTACGCGGCCGTGGACTCCTGGTCCGGCGTGATGGTCGTGGTGAGCCACGACCGCGCCCTGCTGGAGCGGGTCGACCGGATCGCGGACCTGCGCGACGGCGAGGTGCGGTGGTACGGCGGGAACCACTCCGCCTACGAGGAGGCGCTGGCCCGGGAACAGGAGGCCGCCGAGCGAACGGTGCGGGCCGCCGAGGCCGACGTGCGGCGGCAGAAGCGGGAACTGGCCGACGCCCACGTGAAGCTGGCCAGGCGGGTGCGGTACGGCCAGAAGATGTACGACACGAAACGGGAGCCGCGGGCCGTCATGAAGGCGCGCAAACGGGCCGCGCAGGTGTCCGCGGGCAAGCACAGGATCATGCACGCCGGCAAGCTCGCCGAGGCCAGGGAGCGCCTCGACGAGGCGGTGGAGGCCGTACGCGACGACGACGAGATCAGGATCGAGCTGCCGCGCACCGTCGTCCCGGCGGACCGGACGGTCCTGACCCTGCGCGGTCTGCGCCTGCCGTACGGGGCGCCGACCGGCGTGACCCTCGGACGGGCGGACGGCGGGCTGGACGTCCACGGTCCGGAACGGATCTCCCTGACCGGACGCAACGGCTCGGGCAAGACGACCCTGCTGCGCACGATCGCCGGAGAGCTGAGGCCGGCCTCCGGCGAGGTGCGCGTCCACGTCCCGCTGCGTTTCCTGCCGCAGCGGCTCGACATCCTGGACGACTCCCTGAGCGTGGTCGAGAACGTGGCCCGTCTCGCGCCCGGGGCGGCGAACAACACGATCCGTGCCCGGCTCGCGCGCTTCCTCTTCCGGGGGGCGAGCGCCGACCGGCCGGCCGGCACGCTCTCGGGCGGGGAGCGTTTCCGTGCCTCACTGGCGGCCCTGCTGCTGGCGGAACCCGCGCCGCAACTGCTCCTTCTGGACGAGCCGACCAACAACCTGGATCTGGCGAGCGTCAGACGGCTCACGGAGGCGCTGGAGGCGTACGAGGGAGCGTTGATCGTCGCGAGTCACGACGTGCCGTTCCTGGACTCGATCGGCGTCACCCGCCGACTGACGCTCTGAGCCGCGGGCGGCCGGTTCCCCCTTGGGGAACCGGCCGTCCCCGCACCGGGTGAACGCGCCGGCCGATCCGGGCCGCCGAGCCGCCGGGGACACAGAACCCGTACGGCCCGGACGAAACATAATAAATTAGCGCAAACCAGCGCACCGGAATTGTCGAACGCCGCGGCCGGGACGAATGCGGCCTCTCGACCGGGTGTCCTCACAGGGACAGGCGATACCTGGTAATTGCCGGGATGACGCGCCAGGATTAAGCTTCGCAAGCCATCATTTCCGCTGAAATATCAACCTCATTTCGGCGTGGATTCGTTTCCCGGTTCACCGTCGCGCCTCTCCCGAAAGGAGCCCACCATGTTTCCCGCCCAGCCATCCCCCGACAGCGGCATGCGGGGGGACCGTTCCAAGACGAACCGCGACCCCGGCTCGGTCGCGCCGACCGCCTTCCAGCTGCTGCTGACGCGCCTGGAGGACCACGTCAAGGAGGCGGGGATCACCCAGGGCACGGTCTGCGGCGGCGCGGTCGCGGATTTCTGCGCGGCGGTCCCGGACCCCCAGCTCGACACCCTCGCCGCGCCCGCGCAGGCCGTCCTGGACAACCACATCGACGCGGCGATGCACGCGTGCTCGCCCATGGTCGACGGGTCCTCGGTCGCGACCTACGCGTCGATGGTCACCTCCAGGGCGACCAGCACCTACACGTCGGCCAACAACATCGTCGCCACCGAGAACGAGGGCGTGCGGGTGGGCGCGGCGGTGCGCGCGCGCATCGACCCGTACGTCGTCGCCCGCGAGCGGCAGCTCTACCTGAACCACGCCGACGTCCCGGCCGACCTGAAGGGCCTCATCCGGAACCACGCCCCCGGCTCGCTCGTCGACCCCCTGGTCGAGGCGGCCGACCAGGCCCTGCGGGCGGTGAACGCGCCCGGTGATCCCACCCCGGGCGACAAGACCGCGCTGACCCAGGCCCTGGAGGCCCTCCCGGTCGTCCAGGCCATGTACGGCGACAAGCTCGCCACCGGCTCCGGTGCCCAGGGCGGCACCCTGCCCAACATCACGGCCACCCCCGCGTGCAAGGCACAGAAGCACTTCGACAAGCACGTCGAGCGGTTCTACAAGAACGCGCCGACCGGCATGATGATCTACGCCGCCCTGGTGCAGCCGTCGCGCAGGCCCCCCGAGAAGCACGTGTCGAACATCGAGGTCACCGAGGACACCGTCGAGCCCGGCCGGTTCTGGCTCGGCACCCGGGTGACGCAGTACCGGGCGAACGCCGCACGCGTGGGCAACAAGGTGCGCCTCTCGGTGATGGACGACATCCCGACGGTGGTGCACGAGATCGGACACCAGGTCGAGTTCTACCTTCCCGCGATCGAATGGACGCGCCTGCACCAGATCATCAGAACGAGAATGACAAGCCCCACGCTCGTCAACATCTATCCCGAGTCGAAGAAGATCGAACCGGCCTTCGACGTCGGCGCCATGCCGGCGTTCGAGGCGTACTACGCGAAACCGACCGAGCAGAGGGCCGGGAGGTACTATCCCGCCAAGCTCTACACCTCGGGTGACACCGAACTGCTCTCCATGACCGTGCAGTTCTTCAGCCGTCCCGACACCGCCACGCTCATGATCCGGCACGACCCGGTGCTCGCGGCGACCGTGCTGCGCGCCATCCGCCCCGACGACTTCGCGAACTTCCCCGCCAACCTGCTGGCCCTGCTCCCCACGTAGCCCCCCGCCCCCGGGCGAGGGGACGGGGGCGGAGGTGGACACCCGTGACGGCGGTCGCCGTCACACCGGTGTCATCGGCCGGGTCTCCTCGGCCTCGTCGATCTCGTCGATCTCGTCGGCCTCGCCGGTCTCCTCGCTCTCGTGGGCGCCGTCCGCCCGCGCGGGCAGGAGCAGGGCGGTGACGACCACGATCACGGACAGCGCAGCGCCGATGATGAAGGCCAGCCGCATGCCGTCGAGGTCGGCGAGCACCTTCGTGACCCCCGCGGACTCCAGGGCGGCGGCGCGCGCGCTCATCACGGTGACGACCAGCGCGGTGCCGATGGCCGCCGCGACCTGCTGCAGCGTGCTCAGGATCGAGCTGGCGTGGGAGTAGAGCGGCGGCGGGACCGCCCCGAGCCCGAGGGTGAAGACCGGGGTGAAGGTCGCGGCCAGGCTCACCATCAGCAGCGCGTGCAGGCCGAGGAGCTGCCAGATCGGCATGGTCATCGTGATCTGGGTGAAGCCGGTGAGCGCGAGCGCGATGCCGATCGCGCCGGGGACGACCAGGACGCGGCCGCCGAACCGGTCGAACAGGCGGCCGATGGTCGGGCCGAGCAGTCCCATCGCGAGGCCGCCCGGCATCACGAGGAGCCCGGTCTGCAGGGCGCTGAGCCCGCGGACGTTCTGCAGGTACAGCGGCAGCAGGATCATCGAGCCGAGCATCGCCATGAAGGCCACCGACATCAGGACCAGCGCGACCGTGTAGGTGCGGTACCGCAGGGTGCGCAGGTCCAGCAGCGGCACGTCGCGCTTCTGCAGCGACAGCTGGCGCAGCACGAAGACGACGATGGCGGCCAGGCCCGCCGCCACGATCGCGACGGCGGTGACGACGTCGTCCTCGAACCGGCTGAGCCCGTAGACCAGGCTGCCGAAGCCCGCGGCCGCGGTCACCACGCTCAGCCAGTCGACGGTGCTGTACTTGGCCTCGCCGACGTTCTTGAGGCGCTTCAACCCGAACCAGGTGATCACGGCGGCGATGGGGAACACCACGGCGAACAGCAGGCGCCAGGAGCCGAACTGCAGGATCACCCCCGAGACCGTCGGGCCCATGGCGGGCGCGACGGAGATGGCCAGGGACAGGGTGCCCATCACCCGGCCCCGGTCCCGCTCGGGCACGACCTGCATCAGCGTGGTCATCAGCAGCGGCATCATCACGGCCGTCCCGGACGCCTGGACGATGCGGGCGCCCAGCAGCACCTCGAACGACGGCGCGAGACCGGCCAGCGCCGTGCCGGTCAGGAACAGGCCCATCGCGGTGGTGTACGCGGCGCGGGTGGAGAACCGCTGCAGGAACCAGCCGGTGATCGGGATGACGGCGGCCATGGTCAGCATGAAGGCGGTCGAGAGCCACTGAGCGGTCTGCTCGGTGATGTCCATCGCCTCCATCAACCGAGGGATCGCGTTGATCATGATCGTCTCGTTGAGGATGACCACGAAGGTGGCGAGCACCAGCAACCGGATCACGGGCGGGGTACGACCCGGGACGGTGGTCTCGGACGTGGCGGGTGAGTCGGACTGCGGGATGTGCACGGCTCCTCAATCAGGATCATCGGATGCGGCATGGTCGTGGCTGGCGTTCCAGCCGTGGGTCTCAGAAGAAGTCGTCGTCCCGTAAGAGTGACGGACACCACCGACAAAACTCATCGCCCTTCCCCAGCATTTCGGCAGGCGCCTGGGGATGTCACCCGGTTTTCCCCGGCCGACGACGCCCCCGGATCGCGGGGGAATCACCCGGATCGCCCCGTGACCTGTGCGAACACCGCGCTCGTGACACCCGGCCGCGAATCAGCAGGGTGACGAGCGCCACGGACCGGCGGCGGTCCCCGCACCCGGACGCCCCGGATCGGCGTCGGTCCCCGGGCCCGGGCGCCCCGGCCGCGGCGGCTCACGCGGGCGGCGCCGCGGGTGAGACTCCCGGGTCCCGCCGCGACCTGTCCGTAAGCTGGGGACGTGTCCCCCGCACTGGTCCTGCTCGACGGTGTCCGCTGGCAGGGTGCGCGCGTGATCGGCGATCGCGCCCGCACCCTGCTGGCCGTGCTCGCCCTGCACGGGCGCGCGGGAGCCGGTGAGGGTCACCTGATCGAGGAACTGTGGCCCGAGGAGGCTCCGGCCAACCCGGCGAAGGCGCTGCAGGTGGTCGTCTCGCGGACCAGGGCGGCGACCCGTGCCGACGTCGTGGTACGGACCCCGCGTGGTTACCGGCTCGGGCTGCCCGCCGACCAGGTGGACGCGCTGCTGCTCGGCGCGCTGGTGGAGCGGGCACGGGCGGCGTTGGACGAGAACGACACGGCGCTCGCGCGGCGCCGCGCCGAGGAGGCCATGGACCTGGTGGCCGGCGGCCCGGACGGCGGCCCGGACGGCGCCACGGGCCCGCTCGCCGAGCTGAGGGGCGCCGCGGCGGGGTGGGCGGCCGAGGCGCGACGGGTGGCGGCGATCGCACGAGGCCGGAGCGGCGCCCACGAGAGCGCGCTGCCACTGCTGGAGGAGGTCGCGGCCGACCGGCCGCACGACGAGGAGGTGCTCGCCTGCCTGCTGCGCAGCGAGGCCGCCGTACGGGGCGCCGCCGCCGCCCTGGAGCGCTACGAGCGGTACCGCGCGGGTGTGGCCGCGCGGCTCGGCACCGGGCCGGGGCCCGAACTGGCCCGCGTGCACGCCGGGCTCCTGGTCGCCGACCGGCCGGTGCGCCAGGGCGTCCTGTTCGACGGCTCCTCGCTGCTCGGCCGCGACGACGACATCCGCGCGCTGCACGCCCTGTTGGAGACGAACCGGGTGGTGTCCGTCGTCGGTCCCGGCGGGCTGGGCAAGACGCGGCTGGCCCACGTCGTCGGCAGGAACGCCGCCCAGCCCGTCGCCCACTTCGTCGAACTCGTCGGCGTCTCCTCGCCGGAGGGCGTGGTGGGCGAGGTGGGCTCGGCGCTCGGGGTGCGGGACTCGGTCGGCGGGCGCCGTTCGATGACCGCCGGGCGGCGCTCCGACGTCCGCGCCCGGATCGCCGAGCACCTCGACCAGGCTCCGGCGCTGCTGATCCTGGACAACTGCGAGCACGTGATCGAGGCCGTCGCCGACCTGGTGTCGTTCCTGACCGTGACGACCCGCGACCTGCGGGTGCTCGTCACCTCGCGCGCTCCCCTGTCGATCCCCGCCGAACGCGTCTACCCGCTCGGCGAGCTGCCCGCGGGCGACGCGGTCGCGTTGTTCCGCCAGCGCGCCACGGCCGCCCGCCCGGACGCGCTGATCGACGAGGGAGCGGTCGGGAAGGTCGTCGCCCGCCTCGACGGGCTGCCGCTCGCGATCGAGCTGGCCGCGGCCAGGGTGCGGACGATGTCGGTGGAGGAGATCGCGCGGCGTCTGGCGGACCGGTTCGCCCTGCTGCGCGGCGGGAACCGTACGGCCCCCGACCGGCACCGGACGCTGCTCGCGGTCATCGACTGGTCGTGGAACCTGCTCCAGGAGCCCGAGCGGCGGGCGTTGCGGTGGTTGTCGCTGTTCGGCGACGGCTTCACGCTGGCCGCCGCCGAGCACGTCCTCGGCCCGGACGCCCTGCGCGCCGTGGACGCGCTGGCCGAGCAGTCGATGCTGAGCGTCCGCGAGACGGCGTACGGACTGCGCTACCGGATGCTGGAGACCGTCAGGGAGTTCGGGCGGATGCGGCTGGGGGAGGCCGGGGAGGAGACGGCCGCCCGGGAGGCGCAGCGGGCCTGGGCGACGGCGTACGCCCTCCGGCACGCCTTCAGGTTGTTCGGCCCGGGGCAGTTCGCGGCGGCCGACGCGTTGCGCGCCGAGGAGGGCAACCTCGCCGACCTGCTCCGCCGGGCTCTGGCCGAGAGCGACCCGGTCACGACGGTCCGGCTGCTGGCCGGTGTCGGCGCGCTGTGGTCGGTCCGCGGCGACCACTCCCGCGTCCTCGTCCACCACGACGCGATCACTCAGACGATCACCGGCTGGACGCCGCCCCCGGACCTCGTCGAGGTGACCAGGGTCGCCGCGATCATCACGCTCGCGAACATCACGATCACCGCCGACCGCCATGCCGACTCGCTGCGCGACCTGCTGCGGGCGCTGCCCGCCGACGACACGATGGACTCCCGGGTGACGGCGATGGCCGCGGTGCTGCTCGCCTGTGACACGACCGGCCACGACATGCGCCGGCGACTGGCGGAGCTGTGCCGGAGCACCGACCGCGACGTGGCCCGGGCAGCGGCGCAGATGAGCACCCACGTCCTGGAGAACGCGGGGGACGTGACCGGGGCGATCGAGGCCGCCGAGCGGACCCTGACGATGGTCGGCGAGGACGAGGGGCCGTGGGCCGTCGCGATCACGCACGCCGTACTGGCCCATCTGACCATGCGGCTCGGCGACCGCCGGCGGGCGGTCGGGCACGCGCGGACCGCCATCCCGGTGCTGAGCCGGCTCGGCGCCGGCGACGACGAGACCCAGCTCCGCTCGGTGCTGCTGATCTCCGCGCTCGCCGACGGCGATCTCGGCACCGCCGAGGCCGAGCTCGCCGAGATCACGCGGAACAGCGACACCGAGACGGTGCTCAGCGGGGTGGCGATCGGCTCGCTCTGCGCGGCCGAGATCGCCCTCGCCCGCGGCGAGACGGCCGCCGCGCTCGCGCAGTACCGCCTGGCCGTCCAGCGGGCGCACGCCCTGCGCCTGCCGGGCGTGGCCCACACGGAGCTCACGCCGTGGTCGGTCGCCGCGATGTCGGTCACCCTGACGGCGTACGCGCACCACGCCCCGCCCGAGGAGGTCCGGTACGGCGAGGAGCTGTTCTCCAAGGTCCTGGACCACGACCTGCTGCCCGTGGAGAACCCGGTCCTGGACTACCCGTTGTGCGGCTCGATGCTGTTCGCGCTCGGTTCCTGGGGGCTGCTGCGCGGGGCCGTGGCCCCGCGCGACGCGATCGGGCTGCTGGTGCTGGCCGAGCGGTTCGCGTACCACAACAGCCTGCCCAGCATGGCCTTCGAGCGGATCGAGCCGCACGCGGAGCGGGCCGCGCCCGGGATGATCGCCGCCCTGCGGGCCGGGTACGGCGACCGCGACGGCCCCGACCTGCTCGGCGAGGCGTGGGGCCTCGTCGAGCGGGTCTGCGGCCGTGACGGGCGGAGGTCACAGGTGCCGCTTGTAGCTGCGCACCGACAGCGGCGCGAAGATCGCGATGACGATCAGGCCCGCCAGGAGCGTCCAGGCCACCTCCCCGCTGACGACGCCCCCGTTGGCGAGGTCGCGGGCGGCCGTGACCAGGTGTGAGACCGGGTTGACCCGTACGAACGCGGCCAGCCAGCCGGGCAGGGTCTCGACGGGCACGAACGCGTTCGACAGGAAGGTCAGCGGGAACAGGATCATCATCGAGATGCCCTGCACGGCCTGGGCGCTCCGGGCGACCGTGCCGACCCAGGTGAACACCCACGCCAGCGACCAGCCCGTGAAGATCGCCAGCAGGATCGCGGCGAGCACGCCCCACACCCCGCCGCCCGGGCGGTAGCCCATCACCAGGCCCATGCCGAAGGTCAGGGTGGCCGCGATCGTGTAGCGCAGCAGGTCGGCCACCATCGGGCCGGCGAGCGGTGCGATCCGGGCGATCGGCAGCGACTTGAACCGGTCGAAGACGCCCTTCTCCAGGTCCTCGCGGAGCTGCGTGCCCGTGGCCATGCACGTCGTCAGCACGGTCTGGGCGAGGATGCCGGGGATCATCAGGGGAAGGTAGCTCTGCACGTCACCGGCGATGGCGCCGCCGAAGATGAAGGCGAACATCGCGGTGAACAGGATCGGCTGCAGCGCCACGTCGAAGAACTGCTCGGGGTTGCGGCGCATCTTCTTGAGCGCCCGCCACGCCATCATCAGGGTCTGGCCGAGGGTCTCCCCCGGCGAGACGCGCCGCCGGGCGGCCGCCACACGGTCGGCGGTAGGGACCGTCTCGCGGGCGGGTGCGGTCACGGTGCTCATCGGTTCTCCTTCGTGCCGGTCTCGTCGTCGCCGGTCGTCCCGTCGCCGCCCGTCCCGTGGCCGGTGAGGGCGAGGAAGACCTCGTCCAGGCTTGGCTTGGCCACGCTCACCGAGGAGATCGACACCCCGGCGGTGCGCAGCGCGATCAGTACGTCCGCGGCCAGGTCGGCCTGGTCGAGGGCGACGTTGAGGCGGCCCCGCTCCGGGCTGAGGACCGGGTCGGAGCCGAGGACGCGCCGCACGACCTCCACGGCGACCGGCACCTCGTCCGGTTCGGCCAGCAGCACCTGGAGGGTGGAGTCGCCGACCGCGGTCTTCAGCTCGTCGGGGGTGCCCTCGGCGACCTTGCGGCCGTGGTCGATGACGGCGACGCGATCGGCGAGCTGGTCGGCCTCGTCCAGGTACTGCGTGGTCAGCAGCACCGTGCAGCCGTCGGCGACCAGCTCCCGGATGGTGTCCCACATCTGGCCGCGCGTGCGCGGGTCGAGACCGGTGGTGGGCTCGTCGAGGAAGATCAGCGGTGGCGTGGTGATCAGGCTGGCCGCCAGGTCGAGGCGCCGGCGCATGCCTCCGGAGAACTGCGCGATCGGCCTGTCGGCGGCCTCCTCCAGGCCGAACCTGCCCAGCAGCTCCGTGGAGACGCGCCGGGCGCGCGGCGCGGCGATGCCCTGCAGGCGGCTGAAGAGCCAGAGGTTCTCGCGGGCGGTCAGGTTCTCGTCGACCGACGCGTACTGCCCGGTGACGCCGACCAGTTGCCGGATCACGTGCGGTTCGCCGGCCACGTCGACCCCGAAGATCTCGGCGCGGCCCGCGTCGATCCCCAGCAGGGTGGCCAGCATCCGCAGCATGGTGGTCTTGCCGGCGCCGTTCGGGCCGAGGACGCCGAAGATCTCGCCGGGGCGTACCTCCAGGTCGATCCCGTCGACGGCACGGTGATCGCCGAACGTCTTCACGAGTCCCTGCGCGCGTACGGCCGGACGGGTGTCCCCATCGGTGATCGGACCGCCCCCGGCGCGTCCGAGTTCTGTGATGCTCATGGCCTCACTCTCGGTGAGACGGGTTTCACGCCACCCTCGGCCGGGTTTCACCGGTTTCAGGGAGGCCGCGCGCCGCAGGAGGCCGGTCGGCGCGCGTGTCCGGCGGCGGGAGAACGGCCCGGAAGGGCATCGCTCCTGGCGCACTCCCCGGCGCGGAGGGTCCTCGCGGCAAGGGTGACCAAGCCGTCCGGACCGGAACGCCGTCGTCGTACCGTGCGCGCCAGGCCGCGGAACCGGTTCCCAGGGAGTTTTCAGGCGAAGTTTGTAGCACTTTCGACTGAGATTTACGAGTATGAGGCAATGGAGCGTGCGCCGCAGGGGGCCGAGGCGGCCGAGGCTCGTGGAGGCGCGCCCGCGAGGACCCGGCGCCTCGCCGCCGGGGGTGGCGTGCTCGTCGTCGTGGCGCTGCTCGCGTACTGGCTGGGAGGCGGGGGGAACGGCGCAGACGCCGTGCCCGCGCCGAGCGCGACGCCGACGCCCAGCGCGGCGCTCACGGTGCCCGACGTCTTCGAGAGGGTCGGGCCGTCGGTGGTGGTCGTCCAGGCCGGGAAGTCCCTCGGGACCGGTGTGATCGCGGCCGAGGACGGAACGATCCTGACGGCGCACCACGTCGTCGAGGACGCCCCGGGCAAGGACGCGTCGGACGAGGACGCCGGGGACGTCACCGTGACGTTCGCCGACGGCACCCGGGCGAAGGCCGTCGTCGCGTCCTCGGACCCCGAGCGCGACATCGCGACCCTCAAGCCCGCGAAGCTGCCGGAGATCCTCGTGCCGGCGACGCTCGGCGGCGCCGCGACCGTGGGCGCGCCCGTCGTGGCGATCGGCAATCCGCTGGGCCTGACCTACAGCGTCTCCACCGGCGTCGTGTCGGGCCTGAACCGCAGCGCCGCCCGCATCGACAAGGGCCGCGGCCTGAGCGGGCTCATCCAGTTCGACGCCTCCGCGAACCCGGGCAGCTCCGGCGGCCCCCTGCTGGACGCCCGCGGCCTGGTCATCGGGATCGTCGTCTCGATCGCCGACCCGGGAGGCGACGAGGCGTTCGCCGGCATCGCGTTCGCGGTGCCGATCGGCGCGGCCCTGGGCGGCGGTGACGGCGACGGACCACCGGGCGACGGACCCCAGATCTGACCGAAGCGCCACGAGAGGGAACACCGTATGACCTCGACCACGTCCCCCGACCCGGCCCACCCGCTCGAACACGTGCTGTTCGAGGTCAAACGCACGATCGTCGGGCAGGACGTCCTGCTGGAGCGCATGGCCGTCGCGCTGATCGCCGACGGCCACCTGCTCGTCGAGGGCGTGCCGGGCCTGGCCAAGACGCTCGCGGTGAGGTCGCTGGCCGCCGCGATCGACGGGAGCTTCCAGCGCGTCCAGTTCACCCCCGACCTGGTGCCGGCCGACCTCGTGGGCACGCGGGTCTACCACCAGCACTCCGGGGAGTTCAGGACCGAGCTCGGCCCGGTGTTCGCGAACCTGCTGCTGGCCGACGAGATCAACCGCGCCCCCGCCAAGGTGCAGAGCGCCCTGCTGGAGGTGATGCAGGAGCACCAGGTGACGATCGGCCGGGAGACGTTCCGGGTGCCCGAGCCGTTCCTGGTCATGGCGACGGAGAACCCGATCGAGTCGGAGGGCACCTACCCGCTGCCCGAGGCGCAGGTCGACCGCTTCATGATGAAGGTGGTCGTCGGCTACCCGACGCAGACCGAGGAGCAGGCGATCGTCGCGCGGGCGCTGCGCCCGCCCGAGCCGCCGCAGCCGACGGTGACGGCCGAGGACCTGCTCGCGATGCGGGACCGCGCCCGGCAGGTGTACGTCGATCCGGCGATCGTCGACTACGCGGTACGGCTGGTCTCGGTGACGCGCTCCCCCGCGACGGCCGGGCTCGGCGAGCTGGAGCGGTACGTCACCCACGGGGCGAGCCCGCGCGCGTCCATCGCGCTCGTCACGGGCGCCCGGGCGCTGGCGTTCCTGCGCGGCCGCGACTACGTCCTGCCGCACGACCTGTCCGAGCTCGCGCTCGACGTGCTGCGCCACCGCCTCGTGCTGTCCTACGAGGCCCTGGCGGACGACGTCGACGCCGACACGATCGTCACCGGGGTGCTCGGCGCCGTCCGGGTGCCCGACGTCGTCCTGCAGAGACGCTGAGCGCCGTGGCCACCGCCCCCGAGAGGCTCCTGCTCCGCCTGGAGTGGAAGGTCGTCCGCAGGCTCGACGGCCGGCTCCAGGGCGCCCACCGCACCGCGCACCGCGGCTCCGGGATCGACTTCACCGGGTTGCGCCCCTACGGCCACGGCGACGACGCCCGGAACATCGACTGGAACGTGACCGCCCGGCTGGACGAGCCGTACCTGCGCGTGTTCACCGAGGACCGCGAGCTGACGGTGTGGCTCGTCCTCGACCGGTCGGCGTCGATGGCGGCCGGCCGGCCGGGGCGCGGCAAGCACGACGTGCTCGTCGAGCTCGCGCTCGTCCTCGCCCGGCTGTTCGGCCGGGGCGGCAACCGCGTCGGCGCCCTGCTGTTCGACACCGGGACGCAGCGCGTCGTGCCGCCCGGCACCTCCCGGCGGCACGTGCTGCGGATCGGCGCCGAGCTGGAACGCACCTCCCCGTCACGCGGCGACACCCCCTCCGGGAAACGCGGCGGCCGCATCTTCGGGGCACGCGGCGCCACCTCCGGGACGCGCGGCGGGCATACCTCCGGGGCGGGCGGCGCCACCACCGACCTGGCGGAGATGCTGGACGCGGCCGGACGGCTCGCGCGCCGCCGCGCGCTCATCGTCGTGCTGTCGGACTTCATCGGCGAGGGCGACTGGGAGCGCTCGCTGCAGCGCCTGTCCCGGCGGCACGAGGTGGTCGCCCTGCGGATCACGGACGCGGCCGACGACGTGCTGCCCGAGGCCGGACTGATCGTGGTCGAGGACGCCGAGACCGGCGAGCAGCTCGTCGTCGACTCCGCCGACCCGCTGTTGCGGCTCCGCCTGCGCGCCGCCGTCGACGCCCGCGACGCCCGGCTGGAGGCGGGCATGCGCCGGGCCGGGGTGCCCGTCCACCGCGTCGACACCGGCCGCGACGTGGCCGAGGCGCTCGCCGAGGTCGTCGCCCGGACCCGGGAACGGTCGCCATGACCCTGTCCTCCCCGCTGCTGCTGACCGTCGGACTGCTCGTCACGGCGGCGCTCGCCTGGGCGGCCGTCGTCTCGGCGCGCCGCCGGACGGCCGCCCTCGCCGCCGCCGGGGTCGCCGTGCCGGGCGGCCGGCGGGCGTACCTCGGGGTGGGCCTGACGATCGCCGGCGTCGGGGTGCTCGCGGTCGCCGTCGCCGGACCGGCGGCCATGGTGCCGGTCCCGCGGACCGCGGGCACCGTCGTCCTGGCCATCGACGTCTCCAACAGCATGGGTGCCGACGACGTCGCGCCCACCCGGCTGGCGGCCGCGCAGCGGGCGGCGCGCGCGTTCGTGGCGGCGCAGCCCGACACCGTCGACATCGGGGTCGTCGCGTTCGAGCGGGGCGCGCTCACCACCGCGCGGCCCGACGCCGACCACTCCGTCGCGCTCAAGGCCATCGACCGGCTGAGGATCACCGGTGGCACCTCGCTGGGCACGGCCATCACGGCCTCCCTGTCGGCGATCACCGGCAGGCAGGTGGCCGTCGGCCGCGACGGCACCGCGCCCGACATCGGCTACTGGCCGTCCGCGACGATCGTGATGTTCTCCGACGGCCAGAACCAGGGCGCGGACGTCGAGCAGGCCGCCGGCGTCGCCCAGCGGGCGGGCGTCCACGTCCACACCGTCGGGGTCGGCACCACGGCCGGGGCGACGGTGAAGGTCGACGGCTACCGCCTGCGGACCTCGCTCGAGGAGGACACCCTCACCTCGATCGCGCGGACCACCGGCGGCGCCTACCACCCCGCCTCCGACGCGGCGCGGCTCGACGGGATCGCCGACACGATCGACCTGCGGCTCACCGTCTCCGACGAGCCGCTGCCGCTGGCCGGCGGGCTGATCGGGCTCGCCCTCGCGCTGCTCACCGCGGGCGCGGTGCTCAACGTGCTCCGCTCCGGACGGGTGATCTGAATGTCCCTCTCATGGCCGTGGGCCCTGCTGTCCCTCCTGGTCGTCCCGCTGATCCTCGCCGTCCGCGAGTGGGCGCGGCGGCGCCGCAGGCGGGCCGCCGTGCGCGTCACCTCGATCGCGCTCGTACGCGTCGCCCTGCCCGGCCGTACGCGCTGGACGCGGAGGATCCCCGCGGCGCTGTTCGTCGCCGGGCTCGCGCTGCTGGGGGTCGGGGCCGCGCGACCGCAGGCGTCGGTCCCGGTGCCGCAGACGTCGGTGACGATCCTGCTCGCGCTCGACACCTCCGGCTCCATGTGCTCCACGGACGTCGACCCCAACCGCCTCACCGCCGCGAGGAAGGCCGCCGCCGAGTTCATCGAGTCGCAGCGGGGCGGGCCGCGCATCGGCCTGGTCACCTTCGCGGGCAGCGCGGGCCTGCTCGTCCCGCCCACCGACGACACCGACGCGCTGGTCGAGGCGCTGGAAGGTCTCACCGTGGCCCGCGGCACCGCGATCGGGCAGGCCGTGCTCACCTCGATCGACGCGATCGCGGAGGTCGACCCGTCGGTCGCCTCCACCGGGGCGACCCCCGGCGCCGCCCAGGCGGGCTACGCCGGTGCCGCGATCGTCGTGCTCACCGACGGCGCCAACACCCAGGGCGTCGACCCGAAGGTCGCCGCCCGGGAGGCGGCCCTGCGCCGCGTCCGTGTCTTCCCCATCGGTTTCGGCACCACGAACCCGGCCCCGATGGTCTGCGAGAACTCGCAGTTCGACGGCCAGGGCTTCGGCCGCTGGGGTGGCTCCGGCGGTCGCGGCGGGTTCGACAGGGGCCGCAGCCCCCGCACCATCGACGAGCCCGCGCTCAAGCAGATGGCCCAGGCCACCGGCGGCTCCTACCACCGCGCCGAGAACGCCGGCCAGCTCCAGAAGGCCCTCGACGCCCTCCCCGGCAGCTTCACCGTCGTCCAGCAGCGGGTCGACACGGCCGCCGCCTTCGCCGCCGGCGGCGCCGTCCTCGTCGCCGCGGCCCTGTCCCTTTCCCTGTGGTGGAACCGCCCCCGGACCCCGGCCCGCTGACGCGCCCGTGGCCACCCGGCCACGCGTGCCGGGCGGGGACGTGCGCCTCGGCCGCGCATCGGACGGGACGTGCGGCTCAGCCGCGTGTGCCGAGCGGGAACCGCAGCGAGAGGTGCGGGGACAGGGCGCGCAGGAAGTCCGGGGCGTCGAAGGCCGCGCCCGCGGAGGCGACGCCGACGGTCCTGGTCCTGCCGGTGAGGACGCGGTCGACGGCCTCCACCGCGAGCGGCGCGCTGACGGCGTAGATGTCCTGACCGGCGGCGGCCACGCGGCGTCGGGATGCTGCACTTCGAGCTGGCCCTGGCCTACGAGGTCTTCGGCTCCGCCCCGGAGGCCGTTCCGGGTCCCTGGTACGACGTCGGCGTGTGCGGCACACACGCCGTCCGGGTCGGCCGGTTCATGCTGGAGCCGGATCACGGCCTCGACGGGCTGGCGCGCGCCGGCACCGTGATCGTCCCCGCCCTGGCGGACGTCGACGAGGACCCGCCGGCCGAGCTGGTCGAGGCGGTGCGCGCGGCCCACGCGGCGGGCGCGCGGGTGGTCACCCTGTGCACGGGCGCGTTCGTGCTCGCCGCCGCCGGCCTGCTGGACGGGCTGCGCGCGACCACGCACTGGGCCCACACCGGCGAACTGGCCGCGCGCCACCCCCGGGTGGAGGTCGACCCGGACGTGCTCTACGTCGACAACGGCAGCGTGCTCACCTCGGCGGGCAAGGCCGCGGCGCTGGACCTGTGCCTGCACCTGGTCCGCCGCGACCACGGCTCGGCGGTCGCCAACGTGGTCGCCCGCCGCCTGGTCGTGCCGCCCCACCGGGCCGGCGGCCAGGCCCAGTTCGTCACCACGCCGGTGCCCGCGCAGGACGGGCACCCCTTGGCCGAGCTGCTCACCTGGGCGATGCGACGGCTGGATCGGCCGCTCACCGTGGAGGACCTGGCCCGCCAGGCGAACATGAGCTCACGCCACCTGGCCCGCCACTTCCGCTCGTTCGCCGGCACCACCCCGCTGCGGTGGCTGCTGACGCAGCGGATCCGCCGCGCGCAGGAGCTGCTGGAGACCACCGACGACAGCGTCGAGGCCATCGCCTCGGCCGCCGGCATGGGCACGGCGACGACGCTGCGCCGTCACTTCCACCGCACGGTCGGCGTACCACCGGACGCCTACCGCCGCACGTTCCGTACGTGAGACGGCGGCCCAACGCGCCTGACACGTCGGCCCGCTCAAGGACTCGTGTACCAAATCCTCCCCCTCGCCCCCTCCGAGGGGGAGGATTTGGTACACCCGCGTCCGTGGGGGGCGGAGGTGCCGGATCGTTGTGGCGCCCCCCTCGTGCCGGCACGACGGCCCCGGACCGGGGACGGGACGGAATCGCCGTGCTCGCTCAGGAGTGGCCGATGGTGACCGAGGTGGAGGTCAGGGCCCAGCGGTACAGCGCGGTCTCCTCCGCCTCGCGCATCTGTGCTTTCAGGCCCTCGACGGTCCGGTCACAGATGATCAGCGGTTCGGGGGTGGGCCAGGTGGCGATGGCGTGGAAGAGACGGCTGCCGGTGCCGTAGAGAACGGCCCAGCCGGGCCGGGAGATCTCCAGCATCGCGGCCTCGGCGCGGGCCTCGTGGTCCCAGGTGTAGCTCGGGATCGGGGTGACGCTCCGGCCGTCGCGGTGGCGCCCGCGTGCGGCGCTCAGGCAGCGGCGGATCACGAGGTCACCTGCCCGGCCTGCTCCTGCCGGGCAGGAGTCTCCCGCTCTCGTGCCGTCCTTTCCCGCGCCTCCCGTTCTTGGATCTCATAAGCGAAGGTCTCCTGCCGGTCGGTCGCGGCTCGCAGCTCCTCCAGGCTGTCGCCGTCGACGGTACGGCCGGCTCCGGCGTCGCAGGCGGCCTCGGAGAAGGGTTCCTCGCGACTGGCCCACAGCCGCCCGGCGTCGCTGAGGATCAGCCGCCAGCCGGGGATCGCGTTCTCGGGCCTGGTCGGCTCCGGGTCGGTGGACCTACCATCGTTCATTGATTGGACCTCCATCCGATCAAGGGCCCGTCCGGACGTCGGTAGCGGTGGACGGGCCCGCTCTGTGAAGCAGGGGAGGATCTGGAGGGGTACGCCGCACCGGCCGGGAGGCCGATGCGAAGACGGGGTGAGCGAGGCTCGATTCGGTGCGCAGGTGGTCGCCCGCCTCGGACGGGGCGCGAGGCGGCGCCGGTGGCCGAGCCGGGACAGGTCGGCGCGTGCGGGCCAGGGCCTGCCGTGGAGGGCGGGCCGGGACGGGCGCGCCGATCGCGGGCGGCGGTGCGCCCGCTCGGACGACGACGCATGTACGGCAGGCACGACAGGCGGGGCCTGCCCGGAAGCGCGCTGGACGGGCACCGTCGGGTTCTCCTCGGCCGGGGCCACGGGAGCGAGCGGCTCGAAGCAAGAGAGCGAACGATCCCCGGTCCGGCGGGCCAGCAGCCGGACATCCAGCAGGGCTGCGGACGGCTGGACGTACTCGTGGTCGGCGGGCCGGTCGGGGCAGCCGTGCGCGTACGGGGCGTGCCCGCGGGCGGCACAGCCCATCGGCATCGGCGGCGCGTCGGCGAAACAGCCGCAACCGTCGACCGCCTGCCGGTCGGGAACGGGAGCACTAGGGTTGCTCACGGGTCAGGACCGCCTTCCTGATCAAGGACCCGTCACGATGTTCCAGTACCGGGCGGGTTCGCTTCGTCGGCCTCCGTTGCACGGATCGATCCGCACGTGTCATGGCATCCTCACCTTGAGTTGACGAACCGGGCCGTAGCCGACCGGCGATTGCTGTGGCGGCGGTCGGACATCCCGACTATCGATCACTGTCAGTAGTTGATTGACTCCTTGCAGTGTGGGGTGCAAGTTGCATGATCACAAGTGCCTTGTGTGAATTTGCTCGGTGCACGACGACGGTGATCAGGCATGCTGGTCGGCATGGCTTCCGCGAGTCCTACCGTTCGACACCGTCGTCTTGGCCGTGAGCTGCGAAGACTCCGGGAGAAAGCGGATCTCACGCTGGAAGAGGTGGCCACACCGCTCCGCTGGTCCACGGCCAAGCTGAGCCGCATCGAGAACGCTCGGACCATGCCCAGCAGCACGGACATCGCCGACCTCTGCGATCTGTACGCGGTGGGCCCGCCCACGAAGGCCGGGCTGATCCAACTCGGCCGGGATGCCGGTCAACGTGGCTGGTGGACCGCCTACAGCGATGTGTTCGCCGGCGCCTATGTCAGCCTGGAGGCCGAGGCGAACGTCATCCATACCTGGGAGCCACTTTTGGTTCCGGGCATCCTTCAGAACGAGGAGTACGCCCGCGAGATCATCCGCGCTGTACATCCAGAACTCGTCGGCACCGAGTTGGACCGGCGCGTGGACGCCAGGATGGCCAGGAAGATCAGTCTTCTCGGCGCACGCGCACCAAGGCTGCACGCTCTCATCGACGTCTGCGCCCTACGCAGGCCCGTAGGTTCTCCTGGTGTCATGGCCCGCCAACTCGATGACATCCTTCAATTCGCAGACCGGCCCAATGTCACGATTCAGGTCCTGCCACTCCAGGCCGGAGCACACCCGGGCCTTGAGGGGGCCTTCTCTCTGCTGTCATTCGACGACGAAGATCTGGACGCGGGCTACGTCGGGTGTCCGGGAGGAGAGATTTATGTGGAGGCGCCGGACCAAGTGCGAAATCTTAAACTGTCGTTTGAGCGTCTTGCCCGCGTTTGCCTGTCCCCCGAGGAGTCCGCGGTGGTCATCACCGCGATGAGGAGTGACCATGATCTCCGCTGACCTGTCTGCTGCCGAGTTCCACAAGTCCAGTCGTAGCGGTGGTGGCGACAACTGTGTGGAGGTCGCCACCAACGTGCCGGGCCTCGTCGCCGTACGCGACAGCAAGGACCCCTCCGGCCCGACGCTGACCTTCTCCCCGACGACCTGGAACACCTTCCTGGCGGGCATCCGCAGCGGAGAGATCTGACCCGGCCACGAGTGCCGCACCGCCGGAATCCTCCGGCAGGCACCGCGTGACGACCGTCACCGGGTTCTCCTCCTGTCCCTGACGGCGGGGACGAGCGAGACGAACAGGACGGCCGCCGTGAGGGCGAAGGACGCCGGGTAGCCGAGCGGCTGGACCAGCAGGCCGAACCCGATGGCGCCGATCCCGATCCCGGCGTCGTAGGCGAGGTTCCACACGACGCTGACCTGGCCGAAGTTCGCGGGCGAGGCCCGCGCGAACATCAGCGACAGCGTGACGTTCTGGGCCGCGCCGAAGCCGATCCCGAACAGGACCATCCCGGCGAGCAGGGCCCCCTGGTGCGGGACGAAGACCATCAGGGCGGTGCCGGCGGCGGCCGACAGGACCGCCGGTAGGAGGAGACTTCCCTGGTCGTACCTGTCCCCGAACCAGCCCGCGCACCAGCGGGCCAGGGGGGTCACGCAGGACTGCACGAGCAGGGCCGTCGCCACCGAGCCCGCCGCCAGCGGCAGGAAGGTCAGCAGGATCCCGCTCGCCATCGTGATGGCGGCGAAGATGAACGCGGGCCTGACCAGATCGGTGTCACGGAGGGCCGCGAGAACGCCGCCGTGCTGTTCCCCCTGTCCGCTCCCGGCGGGCAGGCCGCCGGCCGCGGCCAGCACGACCAGGGCCAGACCCGCGCCGAGGAGGAACACGGGGGTGAAGCCGAACCGCTCCTGCAGCCACAGCCCGGTCGGCAGGCAGGCGATCGACGGGATCCCGACCGCGAGGCCGTAGAGGCCCAGGCCCTCGCTCCTGCGCTCGGCAGGGACGAGTTCACCGATCAGCGCGGCACCGCACACGACCACGATCCCCAGTCCCGCGCCCCTGAACAGGCACACGACCAGGACGACGGCGAGCGGTGGATGGGCCGCGAGCAGGAGGGCGGGCACCCCGAGGAGCAGCAGCCCCAGCCCCACGACCGTGCGATAGCCGAACCTGGCCAGCAACCGGACGACCGCGAACTCGGCCAGCACCGTCCCGAGCATCAGGACGCCGGTGGCCAGGCCCGCGCCGACGCCGTCCGCGCCGGTGACCGCCGCGTACAGCGGGACGACGGGCATCAGCAGGTAGTAGGCGGACATGGCGCCGACGGAGAAGACGAGAAGCATGGCTATCGGACGGGTGACGATCGGCTGCCGAGGCGCCTCGACGTTGGTCATGCCGCGAGCCTAGAATCCGACCGGTCCGGAAAGGAGGTCCAGTTCGATGCCTGTCGAGTGGACCGGTTCCGGTCCCGAGCTGTTCGTTCCGCTGGACCGGGGCAGGCCGCTGCGCGTACAGCTCGAACTGGCCCTGCGCGAGGGTGTCCGCACCGGCCGGTTGGCCGCGGGTGAACAGCTGCCCTCGTCGCGCGCGCTGGCCCGCGCGCTCGGTGTCTCGCGCGGTCTGGTCACCGAGTCCTACGCGCAGCTCCAGGCCGAGGGCTACCTGGTCACCCGGCCCGGCTCCGGTACCCGGGTCGCCGCCTGCGGGCACGTGTCCCCGACGGCCCCGGCCCGGCCGGCGGTGCCGCCCTCGATCCGCGTCGACTTCCGCCCCGGCATCCCCGACCTGGCGAGCTTCCCCCGCGAACAGTGGAGCCAGGCTCTTCGCCGGGCCTGCCGGGAGGCTTCCAACGAGGAGCTCGGCTATTCGTCCCCGTACGGCAGCCCGGCACTTCGCGAGGTCCTCGCCGCCTACCTGCGCCGGGTCAGGGGTGCCGTCGCCGACCCGGCTCACACGATCGTCTGCGCGGGCTACACGCAGGGCCTGCAGATGGTCCTGCGCTCCCTGGGCGACGTACGGACCGTGGCCTTCGAGGATCCCGGCGACCCGGACCACCGCGCGATCGCGGACATGCTCGGGCTGGAGGTGGTCCCCGTTCCGGTGGACGAACGCGGCATGGACGTCGACGCCCTGGCCGCCACCGGCGCGCGTGCCGTGGTTCTCACGCCCGCGCACCAGTCACCGACCGGCGTGCTCCTCACGCCCGACCGGCGGCAGGCTCTGATCACCTGGGCGGCCTCCCGTGACGCGACGATCATCGAGGACGACTACGACGCGGAGTTCCGGTACGACCGGGAGCCCGTCGGCGCGCTGCAGGGACTCGCCCCCGACCGGGTCGCGCTGCTGGGGTCGGTGAGCAAGTCGCTCTCGCCGGCGCTGCGGCTGGGCTGGATCGTCGCCCCGCCCCGGCTGTCCGAGGCGGTCGCGCGGAACAAGCGGCTCGCCGATCTGGGTTCTCCGGTCCTCGACCAGCTCGCTCTGGCGAACCTCGTCCGGGCCGGGCACTACGACCGGTACCTCCGCCGGATGCGCCAGCGGTACGCGGCTCGTCGCGCGGCTCTCGCCGGCGCCCTGGCGCGCCACGCGCCCGGCGTGGAACTCCTCGGTCTCGCCGCCGGGTTCCACGCCGTCGTCCCGCTGCCGGCCGGGGCCGACGAGCGTTCCGTCGTCGGCACGGCTCTGGACCGGGGGGTCGGACTGTACGGCATGGGTCCCTACCGGGTCCGGGACGGTCGTCCCCAGCTCGTCCTGGGGTTCGGGAACCTGACCCCCGACGCCGTCTCCGAGGGCATCGCCACCGTCGCCGACCTGATCGGCGGCTGAGTTCCCTCCCTGGCCGCCCCGGGTTCCGATGAGGATCGAATCACTCATGAGAATACGAACAGCCCACCGGCCACTGGTCACACGGTCACCTCGCTCGCCGTCCGCGACCGGCGGCGTACGACGACCTGGCGGTCCGTCCGCGCGTCGGCCATGCTGTGACGCGTGGAGTACGTGTCCAGAGTGCCGCGACCGCCGCTGGACGGGCTGATCGACGACCTTTACCACCTGCAGGGTGCGCCGCCGTACGCCCGGCTGACGCTGCCGCCGAGTCCGTCGGCGTTGCTCATCGTCAACCTCGGGGCGCCGTTCCGCATCCGCGCCGGCACCGACCTCGAGACGGCCGAGTACGCCGACGGCTGCGTGATCACCATGCCCACCCACGCCTTCGAGTTCGGCTACCCGCCGGAGACCCGGTCGGTCGGCGCGCACGTCAAGCCGTGGGGGCTGGCGCCGTTCCTGCCGATGCCCGCGGCCGAGCTGTGTGACCGGCCGGTGACGGTGGAGCAGGTCTGGGGCAGGCCCGCCGTCGCCGAGCTGCGGGACCGGCTGGCCACGGCGGCCGGACCGCACGAGATGCTGACGCTGCTCGAGGAGGAGCTGATGCGACGGCTGTGCGAGACCGCCGGTCTGGGGCTGGTCCGCCACACGAGCGGCGTCATCGCGGCGGCCGGCGGGGCGGTGGCGATCGGCGACCTGAGCGTGGCGGCCGGTGTCAGCACCACCCATCTGGCACAGCGGTTCAAGGAGCTCATCGGCGTCACGCCGAAGCGGCTGGCCCGCACCCACCGCTTCACCGCCACCGTGTTCGCGATCGACCCCGCCGGACCGATCGACTGGGGCGACCTCGCCGGTGGCGCGGGCTACTTCGACCAGGCCCACTTCGGCCACGAGTTCCGGGCGTTCACCGGGCTCACGCCGACCCGGTACGTCGAGGTCCGGCGGCGGTTCCTGCGCGAACACCCCGGCCACGCGCTGGACGGCTGGCCGCTGCCGGCCGATTGATTTCGTACAAGAGCGACAGCTCACGACACGCTAACTTGGGGCACCCCAAGCAGAGGAGAGCCCCGTGGGCAAGGTGGTCATGTACGGCTCGGTGTCGGTGGACGGCTTCGTCGCGGACGAGAACGACCGGCCCGGACCGCTGTTCGACTGGTTGACCAGCGGTGACGTCCCGCTGGACGAGAGCGGCGCGCTGAAGGTGTCGCAGACCTCCTACGACCACACCCGGGCGTACTGGGACCGGATCGGGGTCACGATCGCCGGCCGCCACGTCTTCGACCTGACGGACGGCTGGGACGGGAAGCCTCCGAGCGGGATCGACCACGTGGTCGTCGTGACCCACCGGCCGCCGCCCCAGGGCTGGGACCCCGAGGCGCCGTTTCACTTCGTCGACGGCGTCGAGGCAGCCGTGGCCAAGGCGCAGGAGCTCGCGGGTGACCGCATCGTCGAGGTCGCCGCCGGCGACGTCGGTGGTCAGATGCTGGCCGCGGGTCTGGTCGACGAGGTACGCATGGACGTCGTACCCGTGGTGTTCGGGTCCGGCAAGCGCTACTTCGGGCCGGTCGACGCGCGCCACCTGCTGGAGGACCCTGACGTGGTGATCCAGGGCGACCGGGTGCTCCACCTGCGCTATCGGGTGCGCCGATGACCGATCCGAGTGGGTACGCGAAAAGGTTCGCGTCGGCGGGCCGACGATCGCGGACGGGGCGCCGGCCGGTCGTGCGCACGGCCTTGACCACGCCCGGCCGGGCGAACATCGTAGAAGCCGGTGATCTCGTCTGGAAGGAACGCGCATGTTCGGTCTGGGATGGCCCGAGATCTTGTTATTTGTGATCTTGGGGGTGGCCGTTCTTCTGGTGGTGCGAGGCCGGCGCCGATAGACGGGGCGTGGTACGGCCTGGGCGCGGCGACGCGGCGGCGCGGCCGGGTACGGCGGGCGCCGTGCGCGGCAGGGCTCTCTGGAGGAGAGCCGGAGCCGATGCGACCTCGTTCCGGGCGCCCGGCGCGAAGAGGTGCCCTGCGGATCCCCGGGTGACGAACTGCAAGCGATCATCAACCTCGGCGCAAGGAGACGCTCCTAGATTCGCCGCATGTTCTCCCGACTCGCTCTCGCCTGCGCCGTCCTGGCCGCCGGTGCCGCGCTCATGTTCCCGTCCGCCGCGCAGGCCTCCTCCACGCGGCCCGACGTCCACCGAGCCACCCTCGTGGGAGAGGACGTTCTGCCGCCGTTCCTTCGGCTACGGTGAGCACCGGCCCGCCCCGGCCGCACGGCACGGTCGCGGCGGAACCCCGCCCGCCCGGGTAGGACGCGGAAGACCACCTGCCCCCACGATCACATTCAGGGTCGCGGCGTCGAGCCTGAGCGGCGGCCGGGACAGGATCGGGGCCTTGGCGGCGATTGCCTCCGCGTGGAGCCGACAACTACTCTCGACGGAGCACGCGAGGGTGCTGCCGGTCCGCGGGCAGGGACTTTCCCACCTCGAGCACCACGTCGGCACACCGAACGAGATCGACCTCTTTCCGGCCGGGCAAGCGGACCTCGGCGACGAAGGAGGTTGTGATGCCCGACCGTCATCTCGAGCTGCCGGCCCGTCCGAACCCGGAGTACTACCGCAAGCAGGCCAAGCACCTGCGCCGCGCCTACGCGACGGGCGACGCGGCGGCCGAGGCCCGGGTCGCCGACGTACTGGGCGACCGAGCCGCCGAACGGTTCCTGCTCGGCGATGCCCAGTTCGTGATCGCTCAGGAACACGGATTTCGGACCTGGGCCGAGTTCCGCGCTCACATCGACAGCCGCGGCACCACCGAGGACCGGCCGGTCTCCCGCCTCTCGGGGATCATGCCGGGCGCCTACGCCTCGATGGCGGACGCCCTCCTGGCCGAGCTGCGCCGCAACGACCCGGGCGCGTTGCGGCGGCTGCGGGCCTACGTCCCCCGGCACGCCACCGCGACCGCCGCCTCCGCCGCCTCCGCCGCGGAGCTTCGCGACGCTCGGCTGATCATCGCGCGAGAGCTCGGCTTCCCGACCTGGCGGGAGCTCGTGTCGTTCACCGAGAGATCGAGGCACGATCTCGACGAGCGTCAGGAGAGCAGGAGGCGCCTGCACCGCGAGGCCGAGGCCCTGCTGGCCGGTGACACCGATCGGCTGGCGGGTCTGACCGCGGAGCAGGCCGGCACCCTGCTGGACATGCTCGCGGGCCCCGAGACGATCCCCGGCGTCCTGCTCGGGAAGAAGCTCGGCGTGCCGCGCGCCGCGGTAGAGGTCCTGCTCGGCAGGGCCACCGACCTGGACGTCCCACTCCTGTGGGCCGCCCGCTCCGATCGGGTCGAGTACGTGCGCCTGCTGCTCGAGGCCGGCGCCGACCCCGGTACCCGGATCTCGGGCGGCACCCCGCTGGAGAACGCCGTCCTTCTCGGCAACACGGAGGTCGTCGACCTGCTCGCCGGGCACGGGATCGTCCCGCGGGCGCTGTGGACGTACGCCGCCTGCGGACGGCTGGATCGTGTTCGGGCCTGTTTCGACGCGGACGGCGGGTTACGGCCGGACGCCGCGACGGCGCGTCCCGACCTCGCGGACGCCGGTGTCGGCTTTCCGCCCCGGCTGCCCCCGACCGACGATCCGCGGGAGATCGTGGGAGAGGCGCTCGTCCATGCCTGTCAGCACGGCCGGACCGAGGTCGTGCGCTGGTTCCTCGACCACGGCGTCCACCCCGACGTCGCGCCCTACCTCGGGCGGACCGGCCTGCACTGGGCGATCCCGGACGGTCATCTCGACGTGGTACGACTGCTCCTGGAACGCGGCGCCGACCCGTCCATCCGCGACACCTTCTTCCGGCTCGACGCCGACGGCTGGCTGCACATGTCCCACGCCGCCCACCCGCACGATCCCGTGACACGGCGGCTCCATGACCTGATCGAGTCCCGATCGCACCGAGCCACTACCGCGGAGGGCGCATGACCGTTTTCACGTGTGCGGGCTGTGATGCCTCGCTGACCCTGCCCGTGTCGCGGGTCGCGCTCCCCGCTCACGCCCATCGGAGATGCGGCCACGAACTGCTTCCCGCGCTTCTTGAGCCCGGGACCCACGCGGTGGACCCGGATGCCTCCGGGCCGCCGTGGCGGCGGTGGGAGAAGATCGGCGCGGAGGAGGCGGAGACCCGCGGTGCGGGCGTGCCGTGGCCACCCTGATCGACGACTGCTCGTACTGGCAGGTGGTGTGGCTGGACCCGCGCGCCGTACGTCCCCGCGACGTCGGTCCGCCCGCCCGCCGGGTGCTCGGCTGGGAGGAACTGCGGGAACAACCGGAGACACCGCCGGTCGAACCGGTCGGGGCGTTGAGCCCGGTGCGGGAGGCGGCGGTCTCGGCGGCCCTGGCCCACCTGCTGGCCGCGTCGGGCGGTGCGCGGGTCGTGGTTCCCGGCGGCCCCGTCGCCGGCGCGTTCCGCCCGGCGCTCGACGCCCTGCTCCCGGCCGGGCCGCCGACGAGGAACCTGGCCCTGGCCGGGCCTGGCCTGCCCCCGGGCGACCGCCGCGAGCCGTGCGACCGACCGCGCGGTGGTCGTGCCGCCGTTGTGACCGGGCGCGAAAAGGCCGGGCGTCCGATCGGACGCCCGGCCTGTCA
>NZ_JBFABE010000076.1:0-39632 GCF_040640155.1 Streptosporangium sp. NPDC023615 | reverse complement strand
CGGCCGGGGACGGGCGGGAACGCCTCTCGGCCGGACAGGAGCGGGAACGGCTCGACACCGGACAGCTACCGTGCGCCGCCCTACATCCCGCCGACCGGCACTACGCTGAACACGATCACTCACCGGAGGAACGTGATGAAGAAGTCCGACCGGCACCGCCTGATCCTGGACGTGATCCAGCGGACCGGCCGTCTACGTATTTCCGACATCGCCCGAGAAAGCGGCATGACCGAGATGACCATCCGCCGCGACCTGGAGGCACTGGAGCAGACCGGTGCGCTCAGCCGTGTCCATGGCGGAGCCGTCTCCATCGTCTCGCAGAGCCACTCGCCGCGCTATCAGGCACGCATCCTCAGTAACGCCGAGAACAAGCAACACATCGGCAAGGCCGCCGCCGAGCAGATCCGCGAGGGTGAGACGATCATCCTCGATGCCGGGTCCACCACCGCGAACGTTGCCCGCGCCCTCCTCGGAAGGCGCAACATCCGCGTCCTCACCGTGGACCTGCGCATCGCCTCCGAACTCGCCGACGACCCCGGCCTCACCGTCCTGCTCGCGGGCGGCGTGGTGAGACCGGTGGAGCACACGCTGTACAGCACCGAGACGCAGCGCGCGTTCGCCGAGTACAACTTCGACACCTACATCATGAGTGCGAGCGGCCTGGACGCGACCAGCGGTGTCACCGAGTACAACCCCGACGACGCGTTCGTCAAGCGTGCCGCCCTGGCCAGCGCCCGCCGCACCATCCTGGTCGCCGACGGCGGCAAGTTCGGCGTCACGACGTACGCGAAGGTGTGCGGTCTGGACGACGTCGACATCGTCATCACCGATGAGCAGGGCGCCGCGACCGAAACGGCCCGCGCGGCCGAGAGTGCCGGCACCCGGATCGTGGTCACCTGACATGAGCCGGCCCGCAGCCATCGCAGGCGTCGACGTCGGCGGCACGAAGATCGCCGTAGGCGTTCTGCACGCCGACGGCACCAGCACCCGGATAGGGGTCGAGCCGACCATCCGCGGCACGGGCGAGGCCAACGCCGCCACCGTGCGCACGCTGCTCCGCCGGGCTTGCGACACCTTCGCCATCGTGGCCGTCGGTCTTTCCGTCACCACCACGGTCGATGGCGACGGCCGCTTTCGCGATCTCACCTCCTGGATCGGCTGGCGCGGCTGGACGCCCGCCGACGTCCTGGGCGACATGCCCTGCGAGCTCCGGGACGGCGGCTCCGTCATCGCCGCGAACGACGCCGCCTGCGGCGCCCTGGCCGAATGGTCACTCGGCGCCGGGCGCGGCGCGAACGACACCCTCTTCGTCAGCCTCGGAACCGGCCTGTCGCACTCGCTCGTGCACGACGGTCGAGTACTGACCGGCGCACATGGCGGCGCGCTCTTCAGCGGGTATGCGCCTCCGGCGCGCTGCCCCTGGTCGACGTGCGAGGCGGACACCGTGGAAGGCATCTGCTCCGGTCCCGCACTGGCGGAGGCGTACCAGGGACCGGGCGCGAGAGACGCCAGACCCGTCCTGGACGACGCCCGTGACGGAGTTCCCGCTGCCAGAGACGTCGTGGACCACGCGGCCTGGCACCTTGGCGCGTACCTCGCTGGACTGGTCCAGTCGTACGACCCCGAGGTGGTCGTCATCGGCGGGGGACTGGGCACCGGCGCGCCCGGTTACGTTGAGCCCGCCGTGCGCACTGCCCGCGACCTCATCCGGCTGCCCTTCGCGTCCCGCGTTCCCTTCACGCCCGCGGCACTCGGCGCCGACTCCGGCTGGCTGGGCGCCGCCCTCACCGCTGCTCACGGGTTAGACCCCGCGTAGAGGCGGGTGGCCGAGGCCCGATCGACCAAATCGCCGTTTCGCGAGTGTGCTTGGGCAAGCCCCACCTGATCCAGGGCGAGGCTGCGCATGCTGGTTCGCCTGCGCAGTTCCAGCACCTGGCCGATCCGCCGCGGTACATCACCGATGAAGGTTATGGGCCGATGGTGTCCTCACCTCCAGCTCCGCTCACAGTTGCAGCACCAGCGTGAAGCACGAGGTGTGGTACTTCGGTGCGACCTTCCCGCCCCGCGTCGAGCCCGCCGTACGGGACGCGGGCACGGCCGGCGCGGCCCGCGCCCTGCGCGCCGCGCTGCCGGAACGGACGCCCCTCAGCGACGCGGAACGGCATCTGCTGACGGAGTGGCTGGACCGCCTCGCCGCCGACGGCTGAGACATCGTCCCCGCCGGGACGATCCTCGGGCGCGTCGGGCCGAGCCCGAGGGACGCCTCGTCCGGCACCCGCCGGACCGGCGGCGTTCGCGCCATACCCGGTCCCCGTACGGTCTCTGTATTGTTGCGCATTATTCGCAATAATGAGGGAGGCCTCATGCCCGACACCGGCCCGACGGTGCGGCGGTCCCTGTTCCTGCACGCGCCGATCCGGCGCGGGCCGCGCCTGATGCTGGAGCGCATGCTGGCCCTGGTGGACGACGACACCCCGCCCGACGGCCCCGAAGGCCCCGTCGCGGTGCTGGAGCGGCGGCTGGCCGAGCTGCTCGGCAAGGAAAGCGCGTTGTTCTTCCCCAGCGGGACGATGGCCCAGCAGACCGCGTTGCGCGTGCACGCCGACCGGAGCGGCCGGCGCACGTTCGCCGCCCACCCGCGGTCGCATCTGGACGTGTGGGAGGAGCAGGGGTACAACGCCGTCCACGGCCTGCGGATGCGCCGCACCGGCGACCTGCACGAGTCGATGACGGCCGAGGACCTGGCGGCGATCGGCGAGCCGCAGGCGGCGGTCGTGTGGGAGCTGCCGCAACGCGACATCGGCGGCCTGCTGCCCACCTGGGACGCCCTGTGCGAGCAGGTCGCGCTGGTGCGCGCCACCGGGGCGGCCGCGCACCTGGACGGCGCCCGGCTGTGGGAGGCCCAGAGCTACTACCGGCGGCCGTTCGCCGAGATCGCCGCCCTGTTCGACACCGTCTACGTCTCCCTGTACAAGAGCCTGCAAGGGGTGCGCGGCGCGGTGCTGGTCTCCGACGCGGCCACCGTGGAGGTGGCGAGGGTGTGGCGGCAACGGCTCGGCGGCGGCATCCGCGACGCCTGGCCGCTCGCCCTGGCCGCGCTGGTCCACCTGGACACCCTGGCCGACACGATGCCCGCCTACCGCGAGCACGCCATCGCCATCGCGGCCGCGGTCAACGCCGACGGCGTCGCTCGCGCCTGGCCCGACCCGCCGCAGACCCCGCTGTTCCACATCCACCTGCCGGCGGGCCGGCGCGCCGTCGAGCGAGCCGGTCAGGCGATCCTCGCCGAGCACGGCGTCCAGCTCTGGGGCCGGGTGCTCTCCGCGTCCGATCCCGGCCGTTGCGCCTTCGAGGTCAGTGTCGGCGAGAACGCCATGGAGTTCACCCCCGGCGAGGTCGTCGACCTCCTGCGCGATCTCCTCGCCCGCGCCGCCTCGGCCCCCGCCTCGGCCGCCGCCTCGGCCTCCGTGCGGTCGGAGGGGCCGGCCGTCCGGCCCGCGTGAGCGCCCGTGCGGCGTACCGCGCGCCGCACGGGCGAGGCGAGCGCTCCCCTCGTTCCCCGGCGGGAGGGCATGCGGCGGACCAGCGCGTCCCCGCCTTCTCCGGACGCCGGGTCACCTCGTGCTCGGCACGGGCTTCTTCTGGGCGTCGACGGCGGGCTGCCGGGAGCCGGCGGAGTGCCCGGGGCCGGCGGAGTGCCCGGGGCCGGCGGAGTGCCCGGGGCCGGCGGGCCGCCCGGACGTCCGGCGCGGCCCGGGGGTGCGGCGCCAGGCCCGGAACGGCCGGGCCCGCAGGACGACGACGGAGGACAGGACGAGCAGGCCGCCGACGAGCTGCACCGGGGTGAGGGACTCCGTCAGCGTGAGGGCGGCCAGCGCCGTGGTGACGACCGGTTCGAAGGTCGACAGGATGGCGGCGGTGGAGGGGCCGGTGCGCCGCAGGCCCGCGAAGAAGGTGAGCATCGCCACGACCGTGGACACGATGGCGATGCACCCCAGCCACAACCAGCCCCGCACGCCGAAGCCGAGGTCGACGCCGCCGGTGAGCAGGGCGCGGACGGCCAGGGTGAGGGTGGCTCCGGCCATCACCAGCGCGCAGAGCACCACCGGCGGCAGCCGGTGCACGACGGTGTCGGAGACCAGGATGTAGACCGTGTAGGTGACCGAGGCGCCGAAGGCCAGGAGCGCGCCGAGGGGATCGAAGTCCGGTCCGCCGGTACCGAGCAGGACGAGCAGCGTTCCGCAGCACGCGGCCACCAGCGCGGTGACCCGCCCGGCGGTCAGGCGGTCGCGGCCGAGCAGGACGGCCGCCACCGTGACCAGCAGCGGATAGGTGTAGAAGACCAGGGACAGCAGCGAGGCGTCCATCAGCTCCAGCGCCGAGAAGTACAGGCCGGCCTGCGCCGCGTACCCGACCGCGCCCAGCCCGAGGGCCGTCACCAGCACGCCGGCGGTCGCACGACCGGGACGGGGCGCCGAGGCGGAGGACGAGGGGCCGCGGCGAAGACCCGGCCGCAGGAGCAGCAGCAGCGCCAGCACGGCGGCCGCCAGGCCGAAACGCACCAGCAGCAACGCCGCGGGCGAGACGCCCGCGGAGTAGGCGAGCTTGCCGAAGACCGCCATGGCACCGAAGCACGCCGCTGACAACAGACACATCAGGGGACCCATGCCCCCAGCATCGACGGCCGCGACTCATCACGTCCAGCGACGATTGGTGGATGTGATTCGTTAGTGTTTGTGCATGATTGACTTTGATCTTCGTCGGCTCCGCGTGCTGCGCGAGGTCGAGGAGCGAGGGACGCTGGCCGCGGTCGCGGCCGCCCTGGGCTACAGCCCGTCCGCGGTCTCGCAACAGCTGAGCGTCCTGGAGAGGGAGGTCGGCGCGCGACTGCTCGAGAAGGCCGGGCGCGGGGTGCGGCTGACCGACGCCGGGCGGCTGCTGGCGCAGCACGCGCGGATCCTGCTGGCGGCGGCCGAAGCGGCGGCGGCGGACCTGGCGTCCCTGAGCGGTGAGGTCCGCGGCACCGTGCGCGCCGGCGGCCTGCAGTCGGCGGCGCGTCGCCTGCTGGTGCCCGCCGCGGCCCGCCTGATGCTCGAGCACCCGCTGGTGCGCGTGGAGGTCTCCGAGCTCGAACTGGAGCAGACCCTGCCGGGGCTGCGCCTGGGAGCGGTCGACCTGGTCGTCGGCGACGAGTACGACGGCCAGCCGCGTCCCCGGCCGGCGGGGCTGTGCTTCGCGCCGCTGCACGAGGAGCCGCTCAAGCTGGTGCTCTCACCGGCGCATCCGCTGGCCCGGGGGGAAGGGCCCGTCGCCCTGGCCTCGCTGCGCGAGGAGGTCTGGGTCGCCTCGGCCGCGGGCACCGGTCACCACACCATGGTGGTGGGGACCTGCCGGACCCTGGGCGGCTACGAACCCGACGTGCGGCACCGCTCCAACGACGCGGAGATCCAGCTCGAACTCGTGCGCACCACGGGGGCCGTCGGGCTGCTGCCGGTCCTGACGCTGCCGGCGGCGGACGCGGCGCTGGCGATCCGTGACGTCGCCGAGGCCGACGTCCGGCGTCGTCTCGTCGCGGTCACCCGGGAGGGGCCGACGGCTCCGGCGCTGAGAGCCCTCCTGGAGGCCGTGACCGATCAGGTGCGCCGGGTCGGCTGACACCTCTTCCCCTCCCCCGGCCGGCCGGCTTCCGTCCGCCGGAGGGCCGGGATCACAGCGTGGCCCTTCCTCGCCGGAGGCCGGTCCTCCGGCCTCCCGGCCGGATCGGTTGCCGGTTCGTACACACATATATCTAAAGTACTAGTAGCCTAGATATATGAGAGAACCGTTGATCGAGTTCTACCTGGACGCGAAATCCGGCGTGTCGCCGTACCAGCAGCTGGTCCAGCAGGTGCGGAACGCGCTGCGGCTCGGCCTGCTGAGCGAGGGCGATCAGCTACCGACCGTCAAGGAGGTCGTGGCGCGCCTGGCGATCAATCCCAACACCGTCCTGAAGGCCTACCGGGAGCTCGAGCACGAGGGCCTGGCCGCCGCCCGGCCGGGGGTGGGGACGTTCGTGACGGCGACCCTCACCGGCACCTCGCTGGCCGCGCACGGCCCGCTGCGGCTGGAGTTGCGACGCTGGCTGGCCAAGGCCCGCCGGGCCGGCCTCGACGACGAGAGCATCGAGGCCCTCTTCACGACCACCTTTCGTACCGCCGCTCAGGAGGACATAGCGTGACCGCCGTTGTGGAGGCCCAGGCGCTGGGCAAGAGGTACGGCAGGCACTGGGCGCTGCGCGATTGCACCGTCGGCATCCCGGCGGGTCACGTCGTCGGGCTGGTGGGTCCCAACGGAGCCGGCAAGACCACGCTGCTGAAGCTGGCCACCGGTCAGCTGGAGCCCACGACGGGCGACATCGCCGTGCTGGGCGGCCGTCCCGCAGGCGGCCGCGCGCAACTGGCCAAGGTCGGCTTCGTCGCCCAGGACACCCCCGTCTACGCCGGGCTCAGCATCGCCGACCACCTGCGGCTGGGAGCGCGGCTCAACCCCGGCTGGGACGACGGCATGGCACGGGAACGCGTCGCGCGCCTGGGGCTCGACCCCGCCCACCGGGCGGGCAGGCTGTCGGGCGGTCAGCGCGCCCAGCTCGCCCTCACCCTGGGCCTGGCCAAGCGGCCCGAGCTGCTGATCCTGGACGAGCCCGTGGCCTCGCTCGACCCGCTGGCCCGCCGCGAGTTCATGCAGGGGCTGATGGAGGCCGTCGCCGAGCACGAGCTCAGCGTCGTGCTCTCCTCCCACCTGGTCTCCGACCTGGAGCGGATCTGCGACTTCCTGATCGTGCTGGTCGACTCCCGCGTGGAGGTGGCCGGGGAGACCGACGCGCTGCTGGCCACCCATCACCGGCTCACCGGCCCGCGCCGCGATCCCGACCGGCTCCCCGCCCACCAGCACGTGGTCTCCGCGCGCCACACCGACCGGCAGAGCACCTACGTGATCCGTACCGACGCCCCGATCCACGACCCCGCCTGGACGGTCACCCGGCTCGGCCTGGAGGACCTCGTGCTGGCCTACATGGAGAAACGCGTCATAGAGAGCCGGCACACCACCGAGAGCCGGCCCGTCACCCTGGAGGCGCGGCGATGATCTGGCTGACCTGGCGCCAGTTCCGCGGCTCGGCCGCGATGATGGCCGCCCTGCTCCTCACCCTCACCGTCACCCTGGTCCTGACCGGCCCGGACCTGGCCTCCCGCTACTCCACCGGGCTCGCCGCCTGCGTCCGGGACGACTCCTGCGTCCGCTTCTACGACCGTTTCTTCGACCAGTACGAGCTGCCCTTCGTGGCCGTCAGCCTCGTCGTGCTGCTCCTGCCGGCCCTGGTCGGGCTCTTCTGGGGGGCGCCGTTGATCACCCGTGAGCTGGAGGCGGGCACGCACCTGCTGGTGTGGAACCAGAGCGTCACCCGCGGCCGCTGGCTGGCGGTCAAGCTCGGTCTCATCGGCCTGACCGCCGTGGCCGCCGCCTGCGTCTGCGGCCTCGTGGTGACCTGGTGGTCCGGCCCCCTGGACAGGTCGGCCATTCCCGAGCTGGCCGTGATGGCTCCCCTGGTGTTCGGCGCGCGCGGCATCACCCCGATGGGGTACGCGGCCTTCGCCTTCGTCCTGGGGGTGAGCGTGGGCATGCTGGTGCGCCGCACGCTGCCCGCCATGGCCCTCACCCTGGCCGCCTTCGTCGCGATCCAGGTCGCCATGCCGCTGCTGGTCCGCCCCCACCTGATGCCCCCGGTCACGTCGACCTTCGAGATCAGCGAGGCGAACACCCGGGGCATCGGCATCGACGGGGACACGGGGGCGGCGCACATCATGCTGAGGGCGGCCGTCCCCGGCCAGACCGGCGCCTGGGCCCTGTCCCACGAGCTCCTCGACCCGTCCGGGCGCCGGATCGCCGGCATCGGCGAGGAGGGCCCGGTCAGGGTCTCCACCACCTCCGGCGCCTGCAGACCGGCGGGGGGACCGCCGAACATGGGCACCTGCCTGGCCGAGATCAACAGCCTCGGCTACCGGCAGCGGGCGACCTACCAGCCCCTTGAGCGCTTCTGGCCCTTCCAGTGGATCGAGACCGGCATCTACGCCCTCCTGACCGCCGGCCTCACCTGGTTCTGCTTCTGGTGGGTCCGAAGGCGCCTGTCGTGACCGCCACCGGAACCATCGCCGCAACCGCCGCCGGGACCGGCGTCAGGACCATCGCCGGGACCGGCGTCAGGACCGCCGTCGGGATCGCGGCCGCCGGGCTCGCCCTCCTGCTGACGGCGGCCTGCACCGCGCCGGCACCGCCGCGCGCCCAGGCGAGCCCGGCGGCCGCTACGGTCTGCGCCCGCCCCCAGGGCCCTCCCCAGGCGGAGACGGCCACCACGATCGACGTCGTCGAGCAGGCCTACCTGTGCATCCTCGGCAACTACTACGGCGGTGCGACCCTGGACGCCCGCTCGCTGCTGACCGCCGGATTCGCCGCCCTGACGCGGGAGCTGGTGCGCCGGGGACGCGACGTGCCCGAGGCGACCATGCCCGCGCTGACCGGCGACCGGAAGGCCGACTGGGCCGCCTTCGAGACCGCCTACCGCACGGTCACCGACCGGGTCCCCGACCTGCGCGAGAAGCTGGCCGTCACCGTCCTCGAGGCCGTCGTGGCCGCCCTGGACGACAACCACGCCCGCTGGGCGCATGACGTCAGGCGGCCCCCGGACTTCTACGACGGCGACGGCTACGGCCTTGGACTGCAGGCGAACGTCACCGGCCCGCAGGCGGACGGCGACCCCGGTGCCGTCCCTCCCCCGCTGTTCGTCACCGCCGTGCAGGGCGGCGCCGCGCGGGCCGCCGGCCTGCGCCCCGGCGACGTCATCGAATCGATCGACGGCTCGGCGCCCTTCGCCGGCGACGAGGCCGGCCCCGTCGTCGCCGCCCTCTACCCGCGGTACCCGGAAGCCCGCCCGGTCCGGCTGCGGCTCCTGCGGCAGGCCACCGGCCGCCGCTGGACCGTCACGCTCAGGCCCGGCCTCTACCGGCGCGACCTGGCCGACCTGCAGGTGGTGCGCTCGGAACTGCTGAACGCCGACGGTGCCGACGCCGGTGACGCCGCCGGCGGTGCCGACGCCGGTACCGGTGAGGTCGCGTATGTGCGGATGACCGGATTCGCCCCCGACTCCGCGAACCGGGTCTTCAAGGCCGTCTCCAGGTTGCGCACCGGCCGGACGCTGTCCGGCCTCGTGCTGGACCTGCGCGGCAACGGCGGCGGCAGTCCCGTGGAGGCGACCCGGCTGGTGAGCGCGTTCGCCCGCGGCGAGGTGACCGCCTACCAGTGCACCGTGGACGGCAGATGCGCGGCCATGCGGACCGACGACACCGTCGAGCCGCTCCACCTGCCGCTGGTGGTGCTCGTCGACCGGGGCTGCGCCTCGGCGTGCGAGCACTTCACCTCCGCCGTCAAGGACCTGCGCGCCGGCCGGCTGGTCGGCACCAGGACCGCCGGCGTCATCTCCGGCCCGGCCCAGCCCTACCTGCTCGCAGACAACACCGTGCTGAGCTTTCCCGCCAGGCACCACCTCGGGCCCGAACGCGAGGTGATCGACCGGATCGGCGTGCCGCCCGACCACCAGGTGGCCCCGACCCCGCAGGACGCGGCCGCCGGACGCGACCCCGTGCTGGCCAAGGCCCTGACCCTGCTACGCGGATGAACGGACCTCCCATGAGACAGCTCCCGGTGGCCGCAGCGGGACTGGCCGTCCTGGCCGCCCTGGGCGCGGCCGCCTGCTCCGCGCCCGCGCCGCCCAGGGCCGACGTCCCGCCGGTCACCCCGACCGGTCCCGTCACCCTGCCGGCCCCCACCGGTCCCCATCCGGTCGGCACCACCGCCCTGTACCTGACCGACACCTCCCGTCCCGATCCCTGGGACCCCGACGCCGACGCCAGGGAGCTCAAGGTCACCCTGTGGTACCCGGCCGGGCGGCGGGACGGGCCGAGGGCGCCGTACATGACGCCGAAGGAGTCGGAGCTCCTCCTGAAGGGGGGCGGGATCGCGAGCGCGCCGTACGACACGCTGAGCACGACGCGCACGAACGCGGTCGGGGACGCCGGCCCCGCCAGGGGGAGGTTTCCGCTGGTGGTGCTCTCCCCCGGCTTCACCAAGCCGGTGAGCACCCTCACCTCCCTGGCCGAGGACCTGGCCGCCCGGGGGTACGTCGTGGCCGGCGTCGACCACACGCACGAGAGCCACGCCACGACCTTCCCCGGCGGGAGGGTCGCCGAGTGCCTCGCCTGCGACAGCGACACCGACCCGGGCTTCGGCGCGGGAGTGGTCCAGGGACGGGCCGCCGACGTCTCCTTCGTGCTCGACCGGCTGCCCTCGGAGTGGGACGGCTCGGGCGTGATCGACCGCTCCCGGATCGCGATGGCGGGCCAGTCGATGGGCGGCGCCGCCGCCGTGGCGGCCATGGTGAAGGACCCCCGCGTGCGCGCCGGGATCGACATGGACGGTACCACCTACGCCCGCATCCCCAAGGGGGGCCTCTCCCGGCCGTTCATGTTCCTCGGGTCGCCGCAACACGTCCCCGGCGGCGCCGACACCTCCTGGGACCGCGACTGGAGGTTGCTGACCGGGTGGAAGCGCTGGCTGGTGCTGTCGGGCGCCGAGCACCAGTCCTTCACCGACCTGCCGCTGCTGGCGGGCGCCCTCGGCGTCAGGCCGGCTCCGGGCGTCCTCGCGGCGGCGCGCTCCTCCGAGCTCACCCGCGCCTACGTGGCGGCCTTCCTCGACCTGCACCTGAAGTCGCGGCGGCAGCCCCTCCTGGAGAAGCCGTCACCGCGCCACCCCGAGGTGGGGTTCTGTCCCACCGCGTGCGGCCGGCCCTGAGGCGGGCGCCGTTCACCCGGTGACCGTACGCGGCTCCGGCCGGTCCACGGTGCCCGAGGAAGGAGACGACGCCGCGGCAACGATCCTCACGAGTTCCTCGACGACGCGCTCGCGCAGCTCCGGGGTGACCGTCACGCCCGTCTGCGGCTGCCTGCCGGGCTCACCCACGCCCTCCCGGCTCGCCCGGCGCGCCGCGCAGCAGTTCGGCGCCCAGGCCCTCGAGCCAGTCGGCGGTGCCCTGTTCGCGCCAGGCGGGCTCCTCACGGCCGTCGAGGAACGTCGCCTGCTCGGTGAGCAGCAGCCGGGTGCCCTCACCGTCCGGGCCGAACTCCACGGTGGTGAGCGAGACGGTCGACAGGTTCTTCCCGGCGTGCAGGATGGAGGAGTAGACGATCCGCTCGTCCGTGACGATGTCGTGGTAGACGGAGGTGTACGTCAGGGCGGTCCCCTCCTCGTGACGCCCGCGGTTGACCTCCCGGCCGCCGACGCGGAAGTCCAGCTCGTGCTCGGCGGCGGCGCCGGCGAACCAGCGGGCCTTGGCGGCGGGGTCGGCCCAGGCGGCGAACACGCGCGCCGGCGGGGCCGGGTAGAGACGTTCGAGGCCGAAGGTGGCCCGGGTGACGGAACGGCCGGTCATGACGTGCTCCCCTGGTCGGGTGTTTCGGGATGTGCGGTCAGTTCGTCCCCGAGCCGGTCGAGGCGCTTCTCCCAGGGCGTGCGCTGGCGCACGATCCAGTCCTCGACCGCCCGCAGCACCTCCGGCTCGACGTGACAGGTGCGGACCCGGCCGACCTTCTCCGATCGGACCAGGCCGCACGCCTCCAGCACCTGCAGGTGCTGCATCACCGCCGGCAGGGACATGGGCACGGGGTGGGCGAGATCGCTGACCGAGGCCGGACCGCGGACCAGCCGCTCGACCATGGCGCGCCGGGTCGCGTCCGCCAGTGCCTGGAAGACCCGGTCCAGCGACACCCCATTGTTAAGCATGTACTTAACCATAATCGCGGCCGGCCGGACGGTCAAGCATCTCCTTAACTTTTCGGGGGTGCGGGAGGGGCGGGGACGACGGTGCCGCACGGGCGTCGCGGATCCGCCGGAACCTCTCCCGGAACCTCTTGCGCCACTTCTTCGGGCCCCTCTTGCGGCACCGGGCCACGGCCGCCCGTACGGCCCGCGCCGCGACCCGGGCCCTCGGCCCGCGCGCCTACCGGTCCGGCCGCACGCGGGGAACGGCCTCCAGCAGTGAACGCAGCAGTCGCGCGGCGGTCTCGGCGGAGACCTCGCCGGGGGTGTTCACGATCTGGGAGGCGAGCCCGTCGACGAACGTGTGCAGGAGCGCCGCCCAGAGCTCGACCCGGGCGTCGGGGTGCGGACGCGTCGCCTGGTCCGGTTCGCGGATCGACTCGTACCCGCACAGGACGGCGACGCACTGGCGATACAGCGCCCGCTGGTCGCCCCACGACACGGAGCCCCCCTCCGGAGGGTGGCGGCGCTCCCATTCCACGATCGCCGACCACAGCACGTACTCCTCGCGCCGCTCGGCGTCGAGCGGCAGCATCTCCTCCGCGATCGTGGCGATCCGTTCGACCACCGAACCCTGGGTGCGCGTCCGCTGGACGCGTGGCAGGACGCGCCGGCGCAGGGTGTCGGTGGCCACCTGGACGGCGTAGGCCTGCAGCTCGTGCTGGTTGCCGAAGTAGTGCCGCAGCGACCCGGTGGACCAGCCGGCCTCGGCCGCGACTCCGCGGACGGTCACCCCGGCGAGGCCCTCGCGCAGGATGATCCGCACGGCCACCTCGCCGAGCTCGGCCCGCCGCCTTTCGTGATCGACCAGTCGCGGCATGTTCACATGCTAACACCCCTGTGCTACTTTAACTGACACGGCCGTGTTATTACGATTCGTTGACCTCTGGAGAGGATCGGTTTGTCCATCGAGACCATCGGGGCGGTGCTCGGGCTGGCCCTGCTCGACACGCTGAGCCCCACCGTGATCGGGGTGACCATCTACCTTCTGCTGGCCAGGCCGCGCCGCGTGGCCGCGCTTCTCGGCGTCTACCTCGGATCGGTCGCGGTCGCCTACTTCGCCCTGGGCGTGTTGCTCATGCTCGGTCTGGGCGCCGTCATGCCGATCGTCGACGACACCGTGTGGGCCTGGGGGCAGGCCGTCGTCGGCGTGGCGCTCATCGTGGGCAGCTACTTCATCCCCGACGGGAAACCCGGACGCGCGTCCGCCGGCGGCCGGTCCTTCGGCGTGGGCTCGATGCTGCTGCTGGGGCTGGGGACCTGGTTGTTCGAGTTCGCCACCGCCGTGCCGTACTTCGGTGCGATCGGCATCATGACCGCGGCCGGCCTGACCGCCGCCCAGTGGCTGCCGCTCCTCGGCGTGTACGTGACCATCATGGTGGTGCCGGGCATCCTGCTCTTCATCGCCTGGGCCGCCCTGGGCGAGCGGATGCGCGAACGGTTCGAACGCTGGGAGAAGAAGCTCTCCTCCGGATCGCGCTCGACGCTGCGCTGGATCGTCGGGATAGCCGGGGTCCTCATCCTCCTGGACGCGGCACCGGACCAGATCACCTTCACGACGACGCGCTGAGACCCGCGCCGTCCCCTTCGCGACCCCCGTGTCCCCCCGTGTCCCCCGCCGCGTCCCCTGGGACCCGTCGCACGCACGCGCCCGGCGGAACGGGTCGCCTTTGCGCGCGATCCGCTCCGCCGGCCGGGAACGGCAGGCGCTACAGCATGTCCAGCAGGACGGAACCGGCGTTGAGCACGCCGTGAACGGTGAGGATGGGCCACATCAGCCGGTAGCGGCTCCACAGGAAGCCCAGGAAAAGGCCCTGCGCCCCCTGGTTGACGAAGACCGTGGCGAGATCGGTGGGGAGGTGGCCGGTGCCGTGGATGCCGATGTGCCAGGCCGCGAAGAGCAGGCTCGCCAGCACGACGGCGGGCAGGGGGCCGATGACGTGCTCCCAGCGGGTCTGCAGCCACCGCCGGTAGAAGACCTCCTCGAGCAGCGCGTTGACGGCGAAGACCACGATCATGACGATCAGCAGTGTGACGAGGTCGAGGCCAGCCGTCCGGTCGCCCTCGCCGGACGGCTGGGCGAACGGCCCGATCTGGGAGAGGACGATCCAGGCCGCGACCGGCACCGCCGGCCCGTAGCGGTGCCAGGAGCGGTGCCGGACGTCGGGCCGCTCGCGCACGGCCTCCCGTTGGACGGCGTCGCGGCCCGTCAGGCGGAACAGCAGCATCGGCACGGCCAGCAACAGGACGACCTTCAGGATGGTGTACGCCGGCTCGGGGGCATGGCCGCCGCCCGTCACCAGGCGCAGCGCCACCGCGAACACCACGGCCGAGGCCAGCAGAACGCCCGCCTGCAGGTGGAGCGCCCGTCCCGCGGACGGGCCGCTCACGGCCGCGGCCCGGGGCGGCGACGGCATCAGCCAGGTGAGGACCAGCCCGGCGAGGACGGGGATCCAGACGTGCCACATGGGCCGGGTACCGGCGTGGTCGGACGTGTAGCGGATCTCGCCGCCGCTGGTCAGCGCCAGCCACAGCGCCGACCCGGCGATCAGGGCCAGGCCGGTGACCAGCACGACCAGGCCCGCCGTCCCGCGGCAGGGCGCCCATCGCGATGTCTTATTCAGCACATTTGTACTTTATAAGAAACCGTACGAGCGTGCGACAATAAAGGGGTGCCGAAGATCGTCGATCATGCGCGGCGACGCGACGAGCTCGTCCGCGCCGTCTGGGAGGTCATCAGCCGCGAGGGCATCGAGGGGGCCACGGTCCGCAAGGTGGCCGAGACGGCGGGCGTGTCGGTCGGCGGGCTGCGTCACTACTTCGACAATCAGCGCGGCCTGCTCGCCTTCGCCGCGCACGCGATCGGCAGAAGCGTCGCCTCACGCGTCGCCGGACATCTGCGCGCCGACCTGCCGGGCCCGGAGCGTGCCCGGCTGATGCTCGAAGAACTCCTGCCACTGGACGAGAACCGCCGCGTCGAGGTGGACGTGTGGCTGGCGTGCCTGGTGCGCTCGCGCGTCGACGAGTCGCTGGCGGAGCTGCGCGACACCGGATGGGCGGGCGAACGCCACATCTGCCGCCTCGCGGTCGCCTCCTGCCACGACCTGCCGCTGCCCGGCCTCGGCCAGGAGCTCGCCGACGCCGCCTCGGAACGGCAGGCGATGCGGCTCCACGTGTTCATGGACGGCCTGACCCTGCAGACGGTGACCTACCCGCACGCCTTCACCCCGCCGGGCATCCGCGCGATCGTCCGCGACGAGCTGTCCCTGGTGACCGGGGTACGGCGGCCCTCCGGGGAGCAGGTCCCCCACGACCCCGTCCTCCCCCGCCCGGGGGCCCGCTGAGAACCGGGGCGCGGCGGCCTCACCGCGCGTGGCGCCACCAGTGGCGCCCGACGACGAGTTCCTCGAGCTCACCGAGCCTGTCCGTGGCCGGTCGCGCACGCGCGTCGGAGCGTTCGGGCGCGACGCGGAGGTCGGAGACGAGGTGGGCCGCCTCACGCGCCTCGCACGCCACGCGAAGGGTTTCCGGACAGGTCCCCGTCGCACGCGCGATGACGTCGAGAACGGTCTCCAGGTGCGGGCCGCTGAACCGGGCCAGGAAGAACCAGTCGTCGGCGGGTTCGCCGAAGCGGGCCCATTCGAAGTCCAGCAGGGCCGTCACGCTCCGGTCGAGCGCCAGCCAGTTGCCCCAGTGGCAGTCCGCGTGAACCGGGACCACCGCCCGCGCGCGCAGCGGCGCGCGCTCCGCGATCGCCGTCAGCCCGTCGAGCAGCCGGGAGGAGACGGCCCCGTGCCGGTCGAGGGCGGCGAGCTCCTCGACCTCGGCGAGGAGCGCGTCCCTGCCGGTGAACCCGCCGTGGTCGAGGGCCTCTCTCAGCGTCCGGTCGGCGTGGCCCGCGGGCGTCCAGTCGTGCAGTGCCTCAAGCCGCCCGACCGCCTCCCGTGCCAGCGAGCGCGCGGTCACAGCGTCCACCCCCGGCATGCCGATGCCGGGGGCCGCCCCCGGCATCCGGGCGTAGCAGGCGTAGCGGACGTCGCGTGCCCCCAGGCGGTGGAGCCCGCTGCCGAGCAGCGGCGCCGTCAGGCCGGCGGGCAGGTGGGGGGCGAGCGCGACCTCCCGCTCCAGCCGGGAGTGACCGGCGCCGTCGATGAGCTTCACGACGACGTCCGAGCCGATGTGGACGTGGTGGGAGCCGCTCTCGGCGGCGGTCATGGGGCCCGGATCGCGGCCCAGGGTCGCCGGCACGATCGCCCGAGCGGCATCGCGGGCCTGTCGCGGTGCGGTCATCGACGGATCCTTTCGAGTCGAGCCGTTCTCGCGGGTCGGAACGGGTACGGGCCCGGCCGTCAGCGGGCGTTCCCCGTCACCGTGACCAGTACGGCCCGTTCACGCTCGGGGTCCAGGCCCAACGGAGGCCGGCCGTCCGGTGGCTCCGGCTCCCCCTCGGCGCACAGCCAGGCCCAGGTGTCGATCACGGCATCCCACCGGTCGTCACCGAGCGCCTTCGCCAGTGCGCCGGGCCGGGTCCGATCGGCGAGACGCGCCTCGACCCCGGCGGGTGGCCGGCCACTGAGCCCGCGGTTCACGATCGTCACCGTGTCACCGCGACGAGCCGCCGCCTCGATGATCGAGCGTCCCATGTGAGGCGTACCGCCAAGGACGAGAAGATCCATCACCGCATGCTAGCCAGCCACCGCCGCCTCGTGGCCGTCCCGCGGCGCGGCATCCCCCCGGGGGGCCCGCCGGAAAATCCGGTGGCCGCCCCCTCCGGGCGCGATTAACGTGATCGGGTGCCCGGTTACGACGACCTTGTCGAACAGGCCCTGCGCACCTCGCCGCGCGGCTGGGACTTCAGCCGGTTACGCGGCCGGACGAGCGGCGGCGACCCGTCCTGGCGATACACCGAGCGCGCCTCGGCGCTTCTCCCGGCGGCATCGCGGCTGCTCGACCTGGACACCGGCGGCGGCGAAACGCTGGCCTCCCTCGCCCCCCTCGCCCCGCTGCCTCCCCGCGCCGTCGCGACGGAAGGGTGGTGGCCGAACATCCCCGTCGCCGCAGAGCGGCTCCGGCCGCTCGGCGTCACCGTGCTCGGCGCTACGGCGGACGCCGTCCCCGTACGCGAGGCCACCTTCGATCTCGTGCTCAACAGGCACGGCGCGTTGAACGCCGCCGAGGCCGCCCGGGTTCTCACCCCCGGCGGCCGGCTTCTCACCCAGCAGGTCGGCTCCCGCAACGACCTGGAGCTGAACGTCGCCCTCGGCGCGCCCGTCCCCGATCCGCGGGCGTGGACGTCGGCCGTGGCGGCGGACCGCCTCCGCCGCCACGGTTTTCGCGTCCTGGACGCCCGTGAGGAGATGATCGACCATGCCTTCCACGACATAGGTGCCGTGGTCCTCCACCTGCGAGCCGTCCCCTGGCAGGTTCACGGCTTCGACCTCGAACGCCACGAGGGGCCGCTACGGAGCCTGCACGAGCGCATCCGCTCGGAGGGGGCGTTCACCACGCGTCACCACCGCTTCCTCGTCGAGGCCGTACTGCCCGGCCCCTGAGGGCCTTCGAACACGGCCGGTGGGCCGGCGTGCCGAGGGCATGCCCCGACAAGGGGTGAGATGTTTCCGCGATCGTGGAACCGGATCCGGCGAATCCCGCGCTAGATCGGGATGTGCGCCTGTTCCCGACACGCCGCCGTTCTCCGGCGGCACCTCACGCGACCCGGTCCTCACCGATGACGCCGCCCCCGCCCCCGCCTCCGCCGACGCCGGCCCTCACGGTGACGGGCAGAGCGGTGCGGCTGGCCGCGGCGGGAGCCGTGCTCGCCCTGCTGGGGTACGGCACGGTCGCCGGCACCGACGACCTCTTCCCGTTCGGGCCGATGGTGCAGTACGCCTTCTCCGTCCCGCCCGACGGGGAGATCAGGTCACTGTTCATGGAGGCCGACACCGCCGCGGGCACCAGGGTGGAGATCCCCATCGAGCCCTACCACGTCGGGATCCGCCGCGCCGAGCTGGAGGGGCAGCTGGGCCGCTACATCGGTGATCCGTCGCTGCTGCAGGAGCTGGCCGAGGCGCATGCCCGGCTGCGCCCGGCCGAGCCCCGTATCACCGGGCTCCACGTGATCACCAGGGTGATCACACTCAGGGACCGGCGTCCGGCACGGACCCACGACGTCGAGAGGGTCTCATGGCCGGTGCGCTGAGTCGCTGGTGGTTCGAGCCGGTACCGCCCCGGCGGATCGACGTCCTGAGAGTGATCGTCTATGCGTTCCTGCCGCTGGACATGGTGCTGTTCACCGGCGGTGTGTGGGGCCACGCCGAGGCCGCCACGTCCGTCTACCGGCCGGTCCTGCTCGCACGCCTGCTGCACCTGCCCGCGGCCGACCCGGCCCTGGTCCGCACGCTGTTCGCGGTCGTCGTCGCGGCCGGGCTGGTCGCGGCGACCGGCAGGCTGCCCCGCGCGGCCGGATACGTCGCGGCTCTCGGCTACGCGCAGTGGGTCCTGCTCGCCATGTCGTACGGCAAGGTCGACCACGATCACCTCGCGCTGGTCGTGGCGCTGTTCGTGCTGCCCGGCGCGGGCCGCGCCTCCGCCGAGGCCGCCGGGTGGGCGACACGGTGCGTTCAGGTCGCGGTCGTGGCCACCTACTTCCTGTCGGCGTACGCCAAGATCCGTCACGGTGGCTGGGAGTGGCCCAACGGCGCCACCTTCCAGTGGGCGGTGACACGCCGCGGCACCTTCCTCGGTCACTTCCTGGCGGGCGTTCCCGGCGTGCTCCTCGTCGGCCAGTGGTTCGTCCTGCTCGCCGAGGCGGCCTCACCGGTCCTGTTGTTCCTGCGTGGCCGCCCGCTCCGGGCGGGGGTGACGTTCTTTCTCCTCTTCCACCTGACGACGTGGGCGGCGATCACGATCCATTTCCTGCCGCACGTGATCTGCCTGGCCGCCTTCCTGCCCCTGGAACGTGCGCGGCTGCGCCGCGGGACCGGTCCCGCGGCGGCCGGTCCCGCGGCGGCCGCGGCCGGTGTCAGCCGGGACCGGCGCGCAGTTCCGCGGTGACCGCGCGCTCCCGCAGGAGCGCGGCCTCGGCGCGCAGCGCCTCCATCTGCTCACGCAGGTCCGACAGGCGCATCTGCTCCATGGCCAGCCGCATCCGTGCCTCGTCGCGTTCGGCGAGCGCCTCGGCCGCCGTGGCCGCCGCGCGCTCCTGGGCCCGGGCGACCTGCTCGGCGGCCCGCTCCTCGGCCTTGGCCAGCCCTCGCGCGGCGCGTTCGTCCACCTCCGAGGCGTGCCTTTCCAGCCGCTCGGCCCGCGTACGCGCCTGCGCGGCCTCGGCCAGGGCGCCCGCGCGGGCCTCGGCCTCGGCGTCGGCGCGTGCCAGCGCCCGGTCGCGTTCGGCCTCGGCCGCCTCGGCCCGCGCCACCGCGCCGGCGACCGCCTGCTCGGCCCGCCCCACCGCCTTGACGGCGGTGGCGGCCTCCTTCAGCGCCCGGTCGCGCTCGGCCAGTGCCCGCTCGGCCTGCCGGCGTTCGGCCTGTTCCCGCTCCCGGGCCTGACCGGCCTCGCTCTCGGCCGCCTCCACCCGCTCGGCCATCTCCCGTAGCGCCGCGTCCCGGGCCGCCTCGGCCCGCTGCGCCCTGCGGGTGGCCTCCTGCTCGGCCTGCCTGGCCCGGCGTTCGGTGCTGGCGGCCTCGTGCAGCGCGGCCAGCGCCTGCTGCCTGGCGGTCTCGGCGTCGGCCAGCGCGGTGTCGCGCTCGGCGTCGGCCTCCCGGACCCGCTGCGCCATCGCGTCACGCTCACGCCGGGCGTGCTCGGAGGCCTCCCGTGCCAGCCGGACCTGCTCGAAGGCCTGCTCGCGCTCGGTGCGCGCGATCGCCACCCGGGTGTGCGCCTCGGCCTGCACGGCGCTCACCTTGGCCTCCACCCCGGCAGGGCTCAACTCCTGGGAGAGCACCTGGGCCAGCGGCTCTATCGCCGCGATCATGCCCTTCTCCATGCGGTCGTAGAACTCCTCGGCCCTGGCGAGCGCCCCCTCCAGGCCCGGGGTCGCCCGGCGCATCTCGCGTTCGCGCTTGGCCACCGCCTGGCAGTCGCCCTGGGCGCAGTAGGCGCGCGGCCTGCCGCGGCCCTTGCGCTGCTCGATCGGCGTCCCGCAGTGCTTGCAGGGCGTCATCGCCGTCATCCCTGTCATCGCTGTCATCGTCTCCGGCTCTCCCACGCTCCCCAGCCTAGCAGGATCGATTTTCTGGAAATTAAAAATCAATAAAGACGATCCGTTGCGGTCACAGCGCATAACGATAACTACCGGGAATGTAAATTCCCGCAAGTTACTCCGCCGACCCGGCTTTGGCCCGTCGCGAACTCGGTGTGCAAATCTGCACCGAGCTGTCATCAGGCAGGTCAGGAGCACTTTTCGGTTGCTGGTGATCAGCTGCAGGGATCCTCTCTGAGGCCGCCTCACGCCGCCGGAGGCGTCGGCAGGCTACAGACCGCGGCGTTGCGCAGGATGTGTAGTCGCGCTGATGAGCGTCGACGTAGCGAAGCAGGGCCCAGATGACTTGTCTTGAAGTGCGACGGGCTCGCCGCTACGCCGGGCGCAGAGGTTTCTTCGCTGCCCGCAGGTCGGCCGACTGGCACAGAACAGGTCCCGGGACCACTGACGTCACTGACGTTTCCGGCGTGGTGCGACGAGGAGAAGGCTGGTCCGAGCTGGGGGTTCGTCACCTGTTGTCAATGGAAATCGTCATTGGTGTGCGACAGCCCGGTCGTGCCCGACGACAACCAGTTGATCGTCTACGGTGAGGCCCCCCTTCACGTCTTCCCGCCCCTGGACCACAACGGGCGGTCGCGGTCCGGCGTGCCGCCGTCCGAGGCCGGCAGCGCCGAGGTAGATCAACGCGAAGGCGAGGACGGCGAGCGGGATGGCGCCGCCGAGTAGTCCGAGGCCCAGACCGGTCGGGTCCGGGATACGGGTCGCGATCTGGCCGGTGGCGCTGATGCCGGGTGCTCCGGTGGCGTTGGCGAGCACGATGGCGAAACTGCCGTCGGTGACCCGCCAGTCCAGGACGACGTCGCCGGTTTTGGAGGTGGCGGCGAGCCAGAAGCTCTGGACTTGCGGAGCGGTGACGCCCCGGATCGGACCCGGCGTCCGGTCGAAGCCGACATCACCGAAGGCGTAGCCGCCGGCCAGACGGTCGTGTGCGGTGCCAGCCAGCCATCGGTCGACGTCGGCCTGCGGGGCGATCCCGATGAACAGCGGCGCGCCTGCGGGGTTGGACGCGGTGATGCGTACCCGGCCGTAGTCGACGAGTACCTGCGACCAGATGTCATCGGTCTGGATCTGCAGACTCTCGGCCGTGACCGCGCCCGTCGGGCTGTCGATCCTCAACCCCTGGCTGGTGACGTAGCCTGCGGCGTCGCGGTCGGCGGCCAGGGCCAGCACGCCGGCGCTGCCGATCCCGATCGCCGCCGGCAGCAGGAACACTCCGGCCGTGAGGGCGATCACCCGGCCGGTGACGCCGGCCCCGGCGGCGGGTGTGGGAGCGGGCTGCCGCGCCGCGGGATGGGTGTGGGCCGAGCCGGACGAGCCGGCCTGGTCGAGGGGCGGCTCGGTATCGCCTTGGTCGAGGCGCAACGGCGGGTACTGCGCGCTCAGCAGGGCGACGTAGGCGACCACCCGCAGCGACCAGCGGGCGACTCCGACGAGCAGGTCATGAAGGCCCCGCGGGGCGCGGCCACGGGCAGCGAGGCTGAGAGCGACGATCAGGACGACGATGCCGACGAGGCTGAACGACGCCACGTTCGCGTCGGCGTCATCGCCGAACAGTTGCCACCCGCCGGTTGCGGTCAGGACGCTCAGAATCAGGATGTGGGGGATGGCGAACAGCCAGGCCACAAGCGGTTGCCGGCGCGGCGGGCGGGGCGGGCCGTCGATCAGCAGCCCGGCGGGGTAGTCGGGAACCTCGGCAAGGGTGAAGGGCGGGTAGCGGTCGGTGCCCAGGACCTGATAGCCGTAGAAGCCCACCCGCCAGGACCAGCGCAGCACCCCGACGTTGAATGCGAAGATCGCCGGCGGATAACGGCCGGTCACCAGCACCGCCACGTACGCGATCAGGGTGAGAGCGGCGAACGCCACCCACAACACGAGCAGGACGAGGTAGTGCGGGATCAGCAGCAGCCACTTCAAACAGCGCGGGGTCGGGCTTGCCCGCCAGGCCGAGCCTGGCGGCGTCGTTGCCGTCGACCAGGACGTCGAACAGGTCGGCGGCGCCCGCCGTGCTCACCACTTTGTGGCAGTTGCGGCTGGCCGAGACCACCGCGGTACGGCAGCCGCGCCGCCGCAGCTCGCGCACCAGCCTCAGGGTGGAGGGGAAGGCGGCCACGCCGTACCGGTCGACCTGCTCGACGAAGAGCAGGTCCTTGGCAAGGCTGAGCCCGTGTACCGTGGGCGTTGCCGGCGCGTCCTGCGAGCCGCCCTCGAGCAGGGTGAGATGGCGGGAGGCGAGAAAGGTCCGCACCCCGTCGTGTCGTGACCTGCCGTCGACGTGGCGCAGGTAGTCGTCGTGGATGTCGAACGGTTCCGACCGGCCGCGCAGGTAGGGGTCGAACACGCGTTTCCAGGCCGCCGCGTGTACGCGCGCGGTATCGGTGACGACGCCGTCGGTGTCGAACACGACAGCGCTGATGAGGGTCAGGTCGATGGCGGGCACGCCCTCAGTGTTCGCCCCCGCGGGGTGGGGGCGATACGGCCGATGGGCCTGCGTGCTCGGAACCTACGACCCTGGAGTCGGGTGCGGATCAGGCGTGGGATGGGGGAAACAAGGAGGAACCATGAGTCATGTCATCGTGGTGGGCGCCGACGGTTCGGCCGGCGGGAACGCGGCCGTCGCGTGGGCGGCCGACGACGCGGCCCGGATGAAGGCGCCGCTGCGCATCGTGTGCGCGGTGGACCGTCAGCCGTACCAGATCGCCAGGTATCCCGGCCCCGAGCTGAGCGACGCGTTGGACCGCGGTGCGCAGAAGGTCCTGGCCGAGGCGGAGACGACCGCGCGCGAGCGCCACCCTGATCTCGACATCACCACCGAGGCGGTCCAGGAAGCTCCCGCCGCGGCGCTCCGCGCCCAGGCCGAGGGCGCCGGTGAGGTCGTTGTCGGCAGCCGGGGTTTGGGCGGCTTCGCGCGAGCCGTTCTGGGTTCGGTGAGCGATCGGGTGGCCGGATACACGCACGGCCCGGTGGTGGTCGTCCGCTCCAGTCCGCAGACCGCCCACCATGAGATCGTCGTCGGCATCGACGACTCCACGGCCTGCGAGGCCGCCGTCGGGTACGCCTTCGAGCAGGCCGATCTGCGCGCCTGCACGCTGCGCGCCATCTACGCCTGGCAACCGCCGGTGCACACCTACGTCTCAGAGACCGACTACGACATGGAGGAGGTCCGGGCGCTTCAACGACGCATCGCGGCGGACAGGCTCCAGCCGTGGCGGGAGAAGTATCCCCAGGTACAGGTGGTCGAGGACCTCTGCTGCGCCCATCCGGTCGATGCGCTCACCGACGCCTCCGACCGGGCCGACCTGGTCGTCGTGGGCTCCCACGGGCGAGGCGCCATCGGCTCGGCCGTCCTCGGCTCGGTCAGCCGCGGAGTCCTGCATCACGCCCGTAGCACGGTCGCGGTCGTCCGGCCCCAGGAAACGATGTGAAGCGTCCACGACGACCGGACCGCCAACCCCCACGGTGAACAGCGCATACGACGGCGAGTGCGGCGATGATTCCTGTCACGGCCGGATTGTAATGTGAGCCGGAGTTGGGAAACAGGAACCAGCCGACGTTGGACGAGGTGTGGCAGAGAATCGCGGCGAACACACTTTTGCCCGTGTTGTCATACAGCCAGACGATAATGATGCGTAAGGCGATCGTGTAAACACACTGCCACACTATCCACGCAGGGGCATGACCTGCCTGCGCGTACGGGATGATGTGCCAGACCCCCCAGACAACCCCCAGCGCGAGACCGGTACCCGGCACACTCCAGCGCTCCCGCAGCGGATCGGCCGCGTAGCCCATCCAGCCCAGCTCCTCGCATACGGCTCCCGCGAGGAAGAAGACGAACACAACGGGTATCGCCGCCAGTGAGATCTCCAGCTCGGGCAGCGGCTGCCCCAGAAGCCGCATCACCCCGTACGACACCAGCATGACGCCAGGCATCAACAGGACGGCCGGCGCGTACCAGACCTTAGGGGTGATGCTCGTACAGTCGAAGGCCCTGCGCAGGAGTCGCTTCACTCCGCCGGAGTTGTTCTCCTTGCTGATCAGAACCACCGCTGCCAGCAATGGGGCAGAGGCCATGAGGGAACTGATGGGTAAACGGCCCGGAAGCTCGACGGAGAAGCGGTCGGTCACGGCACCGATCAGCCAGAAGCCGATGGACATCCCGAATGTCAACGCGATGAAGGTCAGCGGTGATCTGGCGGCGGGCCCACGCACGATGCTGTGGCTCCTTCCTTCGTCCTCGTCGAAAGGGCCCACCCCGGGGAGGACGGGCCGTCGGTCAGATCCACCCGCGCCTGCGGAAGACGTGGAAGAGCAGGGCCGAGGTCACGGCGATGACGACAACGGAGGTCCAGACGCCGATGGGCCGCCCGGAACCGGGGAAGGGCAGGTTCTGCCCGTAGAAGCCGGTGATCATGGTGGGGACGGCGATGACGGCCGCCCAGCTCGTGACCTTCTTCATGATGTCGTTGAGGTGGTAGCCCTGCATGTTCAGCTGGGCTTCACGGATGTCACTCACCAGCTCGCGCAGCGATTCGGTCCACTCGGTGACGCGCATGACGTGGTCGTAGACGTCCCGGAAGTAGGGGGCCATCGCCGCTTCGGCGACGAACAGGTCGTGACGGAGCAGGCTGTTGACCACTTCTCGAAGCGGCAGCACGATCCGGCGGAAACGCACCAGGTCTCTTCGCAGGTCGAAGGTGCGGCGTTGCAGGTCGCGGCCCGCCGGTAAGCCGGCGAAGAGCTGGTCCTCCAGCGCCTCGACCCGGTCGTCGAGATTCTGGACTATCTGAAAGTGGCCGTCCACGACAACGTCGAGCAGCCCGTGCAGGAGGAAGACGACTCCGTGCTTGGCCAGGTCGGGTTTGGAGTCCCACCGTCTGACCACCTCGTCGATGTCGAACAGGTCGTTCTCGCGGATGGTGACGAGGGCGTTGCGGGTGACGAAGACGTTCACCTCGGTGGTGCCGAGTTGTCCGGTCGTCGTGTCGAACCAGGCTCCGTAGACGGTCAGGAACAGGTGGCTGTCGTAGATGTCCAGCTTGGAGCGCTGGTGATCCTGCAGGACGTCTTCCACGGCCAACTCGTGCAGGTCGAGTTCTCCGTCGATGGCGGCGATGGTGGCGGCATCGGGTGCGCACAGGTCGAACCAGATCACATAGGACGGGTCGCCGACGTGAGATGAGACCTCCTCCACGGACAGACCTTCAGCCTCCAGGACGCCGTCGCGGTAGAGCCGCGTGCGCGGCCCGACCGTCCCTGGTGACTTTTTCCAAGCGGCATCGTTCAGCGTCAGATCCATGGCGTCTTCCCTTCCGCTATCGGAAGGGTCGTCCTTCGGCTGCGTCGCGGGGCAGGGCCGAACGTCACAGGTGCTCTCGCCGAAGGTCCGCTTTCGCCCTTGGTGGCCGATGAGGACACCCGGTTGCCGCGTGAGCGGATCGAGCGGTGCCGCACGCACCGGGCGGGCTTCACTGTAGGGCGCCCGCTGGGTGACGTTCTGAAAGGAACCAATCGACAGAGTGCGACACTGGCCGATATGACCCCCGATGAGACGCATCCACTGATCCCGAACATGCGACTCGACGAACTGCTCGCCGAGCTGCGTATCCGGCTCGAAGCGATCCTGGCCACCCGTGATCGGATGCACTCACTTCTGGAGGCTGTTGTCCTGGTGGGCAGCGACCTGGACCTGGAGACGGTCCTGCATCGGATCGTGGAGACCGCCACCACGCTGGTCGACGCGGGCTACGGTGCGCTGGGCCTGGTGGGACAGGAGAGCGAACTCATCCAGTTCATCCCGGTCGGGCTGAGCCAGGAGGAGATCGTCGCCATGGAGCACTGGCCGCATGGCCTGGGTCTGCTGGGGTTGCTGATCAAGAGCCCGCAGCCGCTGCGGCTGGCGCGCATCGCCGACCATCCGGAGTCGTACGGCTTCCCGCCCGGCCACCCGCCCATGGGCTCCTTCCTCGGGGTGCCCCTGCGGGTGCGGGACAAGGTGTTCGGCAACCTCTACCTGACGGAGAAACGGGGCGGGGCGGAGTTCGACGAGGATGACGAGGCCGTCGTCATCGCCCTGGCCACAGCCGCCGGCGTGGTGATAGAGAACGCCCGTTTGTTCGAGAAGAGCAGGCGCAGGGAGACCTGGCTGAAAGCCTCCTGGGAGATCACCACCAGCCTGTTGTCGGGACAGGGCGTCCAGCAGGTCCTCACCCAGGTGGCCCGCAGGGCGCGCGAGATGGCCGACGCCGACATCACCGCCATCCTGCTGCCGACCCAGGATGACGACGTCCTGCGCGTGATGATCGCTGACGGGCGGGGCGCCGAGCGGCTCGCCGGGGCCGAATCGGCGATGATCGGGTCCCTGGCCGGAAGCGCCCACTCCAGCGGCGAGCCTCTCATGGTCACCGACCTGGCGGCCGGCGACTTCCACCGGATGATGGCCGAGCATCTGGCGGTGGGCCCGGAGGCGGCCGTTCCGCTGGGTTCGGCGGGGTCGGTGCGCGGCGTGCTGTCGCTGGCCAGACGTTCGGGCCGGGCCCCGTTCAGCCGGGCGGAGTTGCGCATGCTGCACGCGTTCGCCGGGCAGGCCGCCATCGCCCTGGAGCTGGCCGAGACCCGCAAGCACGCTGAACGGCTGAGCCTGCTCGAAGATCGGGACCGCATCGCCAAGGACCTGCACGACGTGGTCGTCCAGCGGCTGTTCGCCGTGGCGATGACGTTGACGAGCATGGTGCGCACGACGGAGCAGCCCGAGGCGTCGCCCCCGTTGCGGCACGCGATCGACGAGTTGGACGAGACCATCAGGCAGATCCGCTCGACCATCTTCGGGCTGCAGACCGCTCCCGAGGACGGCGATCCCGGCCTGCGGGCACGGATCGTCGCCCTGGTGGAGGGCGCGCGCGGACATCTGGGCTTCATGCCGGGCCTGCGGATGGAGGGCGCGCTGGACACCCTGGTTCCGCAGCCGGTCGCCGAGCACCTTCTGGCGGTCCTGCAAGAGGCGTTGTCCAACCTCCTGCGCCACGCCAAAGCCGCCAGGGCCGAGGTGGAGGTGGTCGACGGCCAGGTCACGCTCGTCGTGAGCGACAACGGAGTCGGGCTGCCCGCCGATGGCCGTCGCAGCGGCCTGCGTAACCTCCAGGAGCGGGCCGCGCAGCTGGGCGGCTCCTTCGAGGTACACTCACCGTCCGAGGGCGGGACCAGAGTGCGCTGGAGTGCGCCACTGAGTGAGGACGCGAGGTCGTAGGGCCGTTGGGCTCAGCTCACCGGTGATGAGGTGCGGCGTCCGGAGATCTCCTCGGTTCCTATGACGACGAAGTGATCGCGGCCGTTGCCCGCCCACGGGATCAGGGGCAGTTCGGCCAGACGGATGATCTCCTCCTGATCCTGCACGGCCCGTGCCCGCCCGACCACGGTCACCGACCAGCCCGCGCGCATCCGGGGGTCGAAGTCGTCGACCTCGAAGGCCACCACGGCATCGCGGGTGGCCGCGGCGAGTTTGGATCCGGCCGTTGTCTGGATGACGACGTTCCCTCCGTCCAGGCAGAAGCCGACCGGCTGCACCGCGGGCAGAGCTCGATCGGTGAAGACGATCCGCCCGATCGGCGTCGAGACCAGCAGGCGAAGGCACTCCTGACGGGTGAGTACTTCCAGCCCCGCCGAATCGAATCTCATACCGCCAGCCTCGCTCGACCACGCGCCATCCGCTCAGGGCCGAAAGTCACGTTCGGTCCCGCCGTTCAGCCCCTCATCCGCGCAGACGGCGTTCCTCGGCGCGGGGTCGCCTCCATCGTTTACCGCCTTCTGCCGTTCGGGTGGGGACCTTGGTCCCTACCTGGCCCCAGGGGCGACGAGGAGGGTGGAGGGCATGGACAGACTCGCGCAGATCGACGCCATCGACGCCTACTGGCGGGCCGCGAACTACCTATCGGTCGGGCAGATCTACCTGATGGACAACCCCCTGCTGGCCGAGCCGCTGCGCGCCGAGAACATCAAGCCACGGCTCCTGGGACACTGGGGCACCACACCCGGGCTGAACTTCTGCTTCGCCCACCTCAACCGGGTCATCGTCGAGCGCGACCAGGACATGCTCTACGTCATCGGCCCCGGTCACGGCGGCCCCGCGGCGGTGGCGCACGCCTGGCTGGAGGGCTCCTACTCCGAGACCTACCCGGGCGTGCCGCAGGACACCGCGGGGATGCGCACGCTGTTTCGCCAGTTCTCCTTCCCCGGCGGGATCCCGAGTCACGTGGCGCCGCAGGTTCCCGGCTCGATGCACGAGGGCGGCGAGCTGGGCTACTCCCTGGCGCACGCCTACGGCGCCGCCTTCGACAACCCCGGCCTGGTCGTGGCCTGTGTGGTCGGCGACGGCGAGGCCGAGACGGGGCCGCTGGCGGCGAGCTGGCACTCCGGTAAGTTCCTCGACCGGAGCCGTGACGGTGTGGTGCTGCCGATCCTGCACCTCAACGGCTACAAGATCGCCAACCCGGCCGTGCTGGCACGGATCCCCGAACAAGACCTGCTCAAACTCATGGAGGGGTACGGCTACCGTCCCCACCTCGTCTCCGGTGACGACCCCGCGACCATGCACGCGCTCATGGCCGACACCCTGGATGCCGTCTTCGAGGAGATCACCGCCTACAGGGCCGGCCTGGGCAAACCGCCGATGATCATTCTGCGTACGCCCAAGGGCTGGACCGGGCCGCGTGAGGTGGACGGCGTCCCGGTTGAGGGCACCTGGCGCGCCCATCAGGTGCCGCTGGCCGGAGTCCGGGAGAACCCGGCCCATCTGGCGATGCTGGAGGAGTGGATGCGCTCCTACAGGCCCGGGGAACTGTTCGACGCCGACGGGCGACCGGTCACGGAGATCCGCGAGACCGTCCCGCTCGGCGAGCGGCGGATGAGCGCCAGCCCGCACGCCAACGGCGGGGAGCTGCTGCGCCCGCTGGCACTGCCCGACTTCCGCGCACACGCCGTCGAGCTCGGGGAACCGGCCGTACGGTCCACCGAACCCACCCGGGTGCTGGGGCGGTTCCTGCGCGACGTCATCGCCGCCAACCCGCACACCTTCCGCCTGATGGGCCCCGACGAGACCGCCTCCAACCGCCTCGACGCCGTCTTCGAAGTCACCGACCGTGCCTGGAACGCCGAGGTCCTGCCGACAGACGAGCATCTGGCTCCGGGCGGGCGCGTCATGGAGGTGCTCAGTGAGCACCTGTGCCAGGGCTGGCTGGAGGGCTACCTGCTGACCGGCAGGCACGGCCTGTTCACCAGCTACGAGGCGTTCATCCACATCGTCGACTCCATGTTCAACCAGCACGCCAAGTGGCTGGAGGCCTCCCGCAAGATTCCCTGGCGCTCCCCGGTCGCCTCCCTCACCTACCTGCTGTCCTCCCACGTGTGGCGCCAGGACAACAACGGCTTCAGCCACCAGGATCCCGGCTTCCTGGACGTGGTGATGAACAAGAAGGCCGAGGTGGTGCGCGTCTACCTGCCGCCGGACGCCAACACCCTGCTCTCGGTCACCGACCACTGCCTACGCTCACGCGACTACGTCAACGTCGTCGTCGCCGGCAAGCAGCCGGTCCTGGACCTGTTCACCATGGAGCAGGCCATCACCCACTGCACCCGCGGGCTGGGCATCCTCGACTGGGCGGGCAACGACGCGGACGCCGAGCCCGACGTGGTACTCGCCTGCGCGGGGGACGTGCCCACCCTGGAGGTGCTGGCCGCCGCCGCCCTCCTGCGCGAGCACCTGCCCGAACTGAAGGTCAGAGTCGTCAACGTGGTCGACCTGATGCGGCTGCAACCCCCCACCGAGCACCCGCACGGGATGACCGACGCCGACTACGACGCCCTGTTCACCACCGACAAGCCGGTGATCTTCAACTTCCACGGCTACCCCTCGCTGATCCACCGCCTCACCTACCGCCGAACCGGCCACGCCCACCTGCACGTGCGCGGCTACAAGGAGGAGGGCACCACCACCACACCCTTCGACATGGCCATGCTCAACGACATCGACCGCTACCACCTGGTCATCGACGTCATCGACCGCGTCCCCGGCCTGCGGGCCAAGCAGGCGCAACTGCGGTTGCGGATGGCCGACGCCCGGCTGCGCGCCCGCGCGTACACCCGTGAGCACGGCGAGGACGACCCGCGGATCCGCGACTGGACCTGGCAGCGGTGACATCCGGGACCTAGGTCCCTGCGCCAGGTGTCCTTCGCCCGGAGATCTCGGGGACCTTGGATGGTCTGCTGGAGGGTATGACCACCGCTGTTGACGTCCCCCCCGGGCTCACCGGCCAGCAGGCCGCAAACCTGCTGGCCGAGCACGGCGCGAACGAACTTCCCCAACCCCGGCCACCGACCCTGCTCGGCCGCGCGGCCCGACAGCTGGCCGACCCGTTCTCCATCCTGCTGGCGATCGCCGGACTGGTCACCCTGCTGGTCCTGCGGGAGATCCCCGAAGGGGCGGCGATCCTGGCCATCCTGCTGGTCAACGTGGTCATCGGCGTCAGCCAGGAGGCCAGAGCCGACCAGGCCGTCCGCGCCCTGCGCACGCTCACCGCCCCGATGGCCAAAGTCCGACGCGACGGGACCACCCACCGCATCCTGGCCAGCGAGGTCGTCCCCGGCGACCTCATCGAGGTCGCCGCGGGAGACCGAGTGCCCGCCGACGCCCGCGTGATCCAGGCCGGCTCGCTCGGCGTGGACGAGGCGACCCTCACCGGCGAATCCCGTTCTGCCGACAAGAACGCCGGCGGCGCCGGCGGCCCGGACGCCGCACTCGGTGACCGTGACGGTGAACTGTTCTCCGGCACCCTCGTCGTCCGCGGCTCCGGCCTGGCACTGGTGGAGCGGACCGGCGCCCACACCGAGATGGGCCGCATCGCCTCCGCGCTCGAAGGCAGAGCCCCCGGCCCGCTGGAGGTGGAGCTGGCCCAGGTCTCCCGCAAGATAGGAATCGTCGCGCTCGTCGCCGGAGCGGTCATGATCGCCCTTGGCCTCACCCGCGTGATGCGCGGCGAGGCCGCCCTGCTCGACATCATCCTGGCCGGGGTCGCGCTGGCCATCGCCGCCGTGCCCGAGAGCCTGGCCGCCGCCGTGACCACCGCCCGCGCCCTGGGCTCCCAGCGGATGGCCGGCCTCGGCCTCATCGTCCGCCGCCTGTCGGCGATCGAGGCCCTCGGCGCCACCACCGTGATCGCCACCGACAAGACCGGCACCCTCACCACCGGTAAACTCACCGTCGTCGATCACGTGGCCGCGCCCGAAGCCGACCTGTGGCGAGCCGTGCTGCGCTGCAACGACGCCCGCGACGGGCTCGGCGACGGCGTCGACGTGGCCCTCGCGGCCGCGGCCGCCCATCACGGCGTGCAGCTGCCGCCCGGCGAGGGGCGCCTGGACAGCCGCCCCTTCGACGCCGAGACCAGATCCATGGCCGTCATCACCGACGGCCCTCTGCTGACCGTCAAAGGCGCACCCGAAGAGGTGCTCGCCCGCTGCCTGCCCGGCGAGCACACCCAGCGGCTGACGCAAGCCATATCGGAGCTCACCGCCAAAGGCCTGCGCGTCCTCGCGGTCGCCGAGAAGGACACCGACGACCTGGACGCCGACGACCTGCGGCCGGTCGGGCTCCTGGGGTTGCGCGACGAGATCCGCCCCTCGGCGGGTCAGGCCGTCGCCGACTGCCGGAGCGCGGGCATCCGGGTGGTCATGGTCACCGGCGACCACGCCGACACCGCCCGCGCCGTCGCCGAACAGGTCGGCATCCACCCCGACCCCACCGTCACCGGCGCATCCCTGAGCGACCCCGACCGAGCCGTACGCCTGCGCGAGGCGGGCGTGATCGCCCGCGTGGATCCGGCCACCAAACTCGACCTGGTCCACGCCCTGCGCGAGCACGGCGAGGTCGTCACCATGACCGGCGACGGCGTCAACGACGCCCCCGCCTTGCGCCACGCCGACGTCGGCGTGGCCATGGCCGGGGACGAGGGCACCGACGTGGCCCGCGAAGCCGCCGCCGTGGTCGTCACCAACGGCGAACTCGGCACCATCGTCACCGGCATCCGCGAAGGACGCCGCCTGCGCCGCAACGTGCACTCCATGATCGGCTACCTGCTCGCGGGAAACCTGGCGGAGATCTTCCTGGTCATCGTCGGCCTGCTCGTCTGGCCCGATCTGATCATCCCGCTGCTTCCCGTCCACCTGCTCTGGATCAACCTGGTCCTGGACGGCATCCCCGCCATCGCCCTGGGCATCGACAGGGCTGCGGGCGACCCCCTGGCCGGCAGGCCCAGCCGCGAGGGACTGCTGGCCAGACCGGTCCTGGTGCGCATCGCAACCAGAGCACTGGTCGTCGGCGCGCTGGTCTTCGCCGCCGTCGAGGTCGCCAGACGACTTGGCTGGAGCGAGGAGCAGGTGCGCACGCAGGCCGTACTCGCGCTGGTCCTCGCCCGCCTGACACTGGCCTACGTCGCCCGCGCCCAGCGCTGGACCTTCGAGAAGGGCTGGTGGCGCGGCCGCGCGATCCTCGTCGCCGTCGCCGTCGCCGCCGCACTCCAGGCGCTCGTCACCCTGGTACCCGCCCTCGGCGCGCTGCTGGTGCTGGTCCCGCTACCGCCGATCGGCTGGGCCATGGCCCTGGCCGCCGGCCTGCTCACCCCCATCCTGTGCGACCTGCTCAGACTCCCCTCTCAACGACCGGGCTCCCACCTCGGGAAGCACTAGCGACGGCAGGCGCCGTCGACCGAGCCGGCCGCCGAACCCACTACCCGCCTCGATCTCGAACCTCGCGTCTTGTTCGCCCCCTGACGCCCGCGTGCCTTCACACCGGCTTGATCGGACGCCGTCTCGGGAACCGGACAGATCGGGGGGAAGCTCATGGTCAGTTTGGTCGACCCCACGGCCTTGGCGCCGTGGCCACAGGCTTGTTCCATGAGGGCGGCGGTCTGCTCCGGTGAGTCGACGTGGTTGGTGTGCCTGACCGGCTGCGCGGCTTCGTTACCGGCCTCCGCAGCGCCGCTGAGGAGCGGCCGTCTGTGACCAGGGCAGACAAACCAGAAACGATCGTTACCGGAAATCGGATCGTGAGAAACGAGGCGGGGCCGGGTGGGTCAGGGGGCGTTGAGGCCCAGGGTGTAGGTGCCGGAGCCGGCCGTGGCGCCCACCTTGTAGCGGTAACGGCCCGCCGTGCCGAGGTAGCTGATCTTCTCGTCCGGGCCGGGGCCATCGGCGGTGGCCACGGTCTTCCACGTCACCCCGCCGATCAGCTTTTGCAGGAACAGGTCGAGGTCGGCGCCCAGAGGGCCGTCCAAGCAGCCGACGTGAAGCCCTGCGGCCTTCGTCGTGTAGGAGAGCCCGTTCGGCTGGTAGGCGAACTGCCCGGTGTTCAGGTCGCCGTCGTAGGTGCTGGAGTAGCCGGTGCAGGTGCCGGTGCTGGCCGGTGGGGGGTGCCCGCGCTCGTCCGCAGCTCCAGGCCATAGGCGGACAAGACCTCCAGCTCGACCTCGGGCCAGTCTCGGGCCTGGAAGTCCAGCGGGCCAGCTGATCCATGCAGGGAGCCAAGGCCGCGTGAGCGCCGTTGTCGTCCCTGTAGAGATCCAGAACTACTTGAACGCGCCTGTCAGCTGAGCCGTCTACCGCGCAGACCCCGGCAGCGCGCTCATCGCCGCCGGGGTCGGCACCCCTTTCATTCCCCCTTCTTGCACCCCTTCGGCGGAGAAGCCGGCGGGCTGGTCCAGCCCGACTCGGGGCCGCGGGCTTGGTAGCTCACGACTTCACCCTTGGTCGCCCCCAGAGCGGTGCGGGCCGCGTAGGAAACGCGCGAGAGTGTCTCCCCCGTCTCCGGGTCGAGGATCTGCCTGTGGTGGACCGGCAGCTCCTTGCGCGGCTTGTTGGAGTACACCAGGGAGCCCTCCTCCCCGCCGAAGTCCACGGATATGCCCCTTCTGCCCAGCGGATCCGTCACTGTGCCCACGACCTTGGTGGTCGGCAGACCGGCCAGGACGCGGATGATCGCGGCGCGCTGGGCGGGGCTGAGCGGCATGCCCAGGAGGTTCACGGCGGTAGGCAGGAACTTCTCGAAAGGCTGGGTGAAGCCGCGGCCGTTCCAGATCTCGTGGTAGGCGCGAAGCTGCTTCATAAGCTCGGCCGGATCGGTGGGGATCGCCGCCAGATCCGCCATGGTGAACTCGTCGACCGTTGTGTCGGGATAGGTTCCCGCAGGATCCAACCTCAAGGTGTACCTGCAGTCCTTCGGCTCATCGGCGATCGGAATCGAACCGCACGGCCCACTGTTCTCGCAGTGGCCCTTGACCCGGGCGGGAGATCCCGCCGCCCGCCAGGCGCGCTCGTCCTCGGCCGTGGCCGGGCGGGCGCTGTCCTGTCGCCACACCTGCGTGAGCACCAGATCCGCGGGGTCGCGGGGCTGCCAGGTCTCGCGGCGGCCGACCACCACGAACCTGTAGCCGCCGCTGGACAGGTGGTTGCCGTCGATCCTCACATCGCGCCAGTAGGCGCCGCTCTCTGCGGGGAGCTTGTCGATCCTGTCGGCCAGGTCGAACAGTTCCTGGTTGGTCCTCGGCGGACCGAGCACGGCAGGGGCCGATGCCAGGTTCGTCACCAGCGTAAAGACCAAGGCCACGATCGCTGCCGTGGACAGCGGCGCCCACAGGACCCACAGGCGGGACCGGGTCCGCGAGGCCGGTGCCGCCAGCAGGGTCCGTCTCGGGCGCGATGGCCTGCGTGAGGGTTCTTGTGGTGCCTCGGCGGTGGCCATGAACAGCATGTCGTCAGCGGAGATGCGTGATCCGCGGTCCAGCGAAGCCGGGCGGGCCATAGCAAGCAGGTCCATCGCGTCGGGCTTGCGGCTCATCGCAGTTTCCTTCCTGGAACGGTCACGGGCTTTCGGGATGCGGTGGTACCGGTGGCGTCGATCGCCGACTGCAGTCGACGGCGCGCTCGATGCAAGCGGACGAAGAAGACGGCCTTGGTACAGCCGAGTACCTCGGCCGCTTCCGTGGTGGACAGGCCGTGCCAGGTGGTCAGAGTCAGGATCTCTTTGTCGGCTTCGGACAAGCCGGCCAGGGCGCGGAGTACGGTGACGCGCCCGGTGGCGTGTTCGCCCACGTCGGTGACGGCCTCTTCCATCCACGTTCTCAGTTCGGCTTCCAGGGATTCGCGCCGTGCGGCCTTCCGGAAGTTGTCGCGCAGAATGTTGCGAGCGACGCGGAGGAGCCATGGCAACTGCGCGTGGTCGGGGATGCTGTCCAGACGCCGCCAGGCCACCAGGAAGGTCTCGCTGACCACTTCCTCCGCGAGTTGATGTCCGGCGCGACTTGCCGCATAGCCGTACACCCGCGCTTGGTAGGTGTTGTAGAGCGCGGTGAAGCGCTCATGGGGGTTTGGCAAGCCGGTTCCTTCGGTTGGGGGCAAACGTTCATAGAGCAAGTGGTCCGAAGGAAGGCTTTCTTACATCCCGATTCCGCATCTTCCCAACAGTTCGACCTCGGGCCCCTACTAGGATCCGACCCCGAGCGGGGCCGGCTGGCCGCCCCCCGTCCCGCTTACGGCCTCTCCTGGGTCTTCCTCGGCTGGCGGGGCACGGTGTCGCCCTTCAGGTGCCCGTACACCGTCGAGCGCGGCACCCCGAACAAGTCCGCGATCTGCTGGACGGTCTTTTCCCGCGTGTCGTACAGCTCCTGGGCGAGGGCGGCCTGGAGCAGGACGGCGCGATCACGATCCACGCCGATCCTCCCCTCGGGCCGGTACGGCGTCGCTACGCTGGCCGCGTCAACGGCAGCTCACCGCGCAGAGCGCAGGCGATGACGGACCCCCAGGAACCCACCTGACAACCGATCTGTGCGCTGAAGATGCTGACCCGGCTCATCCAGCAGAGCGGGACCTACGCCCGCGAGCAACGCGCCCTGCTGGAGAACAGCCGCTCCGCGCCCCACCTTCTCGATGCCAGCTCAGGGCGCCGTACCGGTTTCGTCATGGCGGGCGCGACCGCGGGTTCGTGCAACGAAATCCCGGGGCCCTGCTCTTGCCCCCGGTCCGACAGTGTGGCCGACGCTTGCCGACTGTCCAGTCCGGCGCGCACCGGCCGGACGGGCCGCGGGGAGCGAGAGCGGGGAAGCGAGAAGGGAAGGCGGATCAGTTCTCATCGAGCAGGCCCGACAACCCCGAGAGCATCTGCAGGAGGATGTCGACGTTGCCGATCGCGGTCACCAGGCGCTCGCGGGCCGCTTTGATTTCGGCGACGTGCGCGGCGACCGTCTCGACGTCGGGCACCTGCCCGGTGCCGGCCACGCCCAGCAGTTGCTGCATTACGCCGAGAGCCAGGCCACCCGCTGCCACCCTGGAGTGTTCGCTCAACGTTCACGTGCACGCGCCCGACGAGAGGCGCCGCACGGGTAGTGATGGCCCATGAATGAGGACAGCGAACACGATCACCTCACGCCGTGGGGCCAGGCAGCACCGATGCCGACCATGGGGGCCGGAGCCGTCTTGTTGGCCCTGGTGCTGACCGGCGTCTGCTTCACCAGCCGATTCGCGTATCTGACAGAGGCCGAGCATCTAGGCCATGCACTAGCGTTGATCTTGGCTGTGGTCGTGGCGGCGAGCACCTGGATGATCCCGAAGATGGTGGTGGGCGGCCAGGTCCAGCCCCACAGGGCTCACACACTGATGAACGCAGCCTTCTCGGCGTGGGCTCTGGCTGTGACGCTGGCCACCGTGGTGACGGTAGCGGTCGCCTCGCGACTGTAACCGCCGCGTCTAGCCACTGACCGTTCCGTTGTCGCTCAAGGGCCGACTCCTACGCGTGGGCGCGAGCGAGGCGGCGGCCGGGAGGCCGAGTGGCGCAGCTGGTGCAAGCACCCACATGGTGTCATGCGGGTCAAGCGCGGTAGAGACAAGCCGCGAGGTGAGACAGCCGCCGGTCGGGGATCGAAGGGTGATGGTAGTGGCTACGGCGTCGTGTAGCCCAGGGTGTAGGGGCCGGAGCCCTTGAAGGAGAGCAGCAGGTAGCGGTAGACGCCGGGCGGGCCCACATAGCCGAGTTCCTCGAACGGGCTGGGAGTCTGGGAGACCGCGACGGTGCTCCAGGTGGAACCGTTCAGTCTTTGCAGGTGCAGGTCGAAGTCGCCGGTGGTGTTGGCCTCCAGGCAGCCGTAATGGCTGCCGGTGACGCTCGTGCGGTAGGACAGGCCGCCGGGCTGGTAGACGGTCTGGCCGTTGCTCAGCGAACCGGTGATGGAGTTGGGGTAGCCGTTGCAGGAACCGGTGCTCGCCTGGGTCTTCGTGTAGGTCACCAGGGTCAGGTCGTGGGCGGTGAGGATGTCGTTGATCGGCTGGACGTAGGTGACGCCGCCGGTCTCGCAACTGCCGGAGCCGCCCGAGACGATGCCCTGGGCCTGGCCGATCGAGAGCATGGCGGCGCCCGCGTTGCCGGGGTGGGCGCAGGCACTGGTTCGTATCAGGCGCTCGACGACCCCTTCGGGGTAGGTGACGTCGGCCTCGCGCTGGGTGATGATGCCACAGTGCCAGTCGCGGCCGGCGATGGAGGATCCGGCCAGGCAGACCACGCTGCCCTCGATGGATTCCCTGGAGCCGTAGACGTACATGATGCCGCCGCTGTCGTTGCCCACCAGCGGCCGGGGGATCCAGCTGTCGTTGAGGGCCACCCAGGAGTGGTCGCCGCCGGGGAAGGTCGAGGCCTGCACGCTGCCTTGGGCGAGCCGGTTGAAGCCGACGGTGGCGGTGCCCGGTGCGCCGCAGTGCCCGGCGCTGACGAAGCCCTTCTGGACTCCCTTGGTCACGGCGAAACCGACCGAGCAGCGGGTCGCGGCGCCGGCGTAGTAGGCCTGGCCGCCCAGCAGATCGGTGGGCGGCACGCCGGGCGGGTAGGTCTGCGGATCGGTGGGCGTGCTGGCCTGCAGGAGCCGGGGCCGCTCGGCCGAAAGGGCCACTCGCACCGCGGCGGGGGCGACTCCGGCGGCCTTGATCGAGCTCGTGGTCGCCTTGGGGGTGCTCGAGGAGATGACGACCTTGTTGGTCTTGGCGTCGATGTAGCGCACGCTGCTCACTGCTGAAAGGGCGGGCTGGGCGGCGAGCTTCTCCTTGACCGCCCGCAGCCTCGCCAGGGATCGAGCGACGACGAGGGGCCGAGCGCCCGCGGCGGTGATCTGGGCGGTGTCGGCGCGGCTGGTGGTGGCCACCACCAGCGTCTGCCCGACGGGTCCTTGCAGCCAGGAGCCGGCGAAGCGATCACCGAGCCTTTCCCGCAGCCGTACCGCGATCGGGGACAGGCGGGATTCGTTGAGCAGGTGGCTTTGCGCCTGCTCCTCGGTGAGCCCCAGATCCCGGTGGATGGCCGCCAGCATGCCCAGCGGAGGTTTCCCCGCCGACAGGGCCGACGGATCTCGCTCGGGGCCCTTCATCCCCAAGGCGGCAGAGACCGCCTGAGCCGGGGGGGCGGTGAGGGCCGGGGCCGTCACCGCGGTGAGGACGGTGACCGCCAGGCAACCTCCCAGAGCGCCGGCACGGGTGCGGAACATGATGATCTCCTCATCCTCGGCTGCGTTGAACGTGAGGGGAGATCGCCGTGCGACACCGAATCGATTCGATCCACCAGCGAATGCCACCTTAACCCGCTTATCGCAGCTCAACGCCCCGAAAGGTCCACGACACACCGATACCTTCAAAACCGCCCTGTCGGAAACCGCCTGGAAGCGAGCCGGCATCCTCTACAGCGACAGAGGCCCGCACCACGTCTACGTTCACGACGATGTCCTGTACAGCCTGCGCTACCGCAAGGGTGTTGTCGATCTTTTCCTTGATGCCCTCAAGGAACCCCAGCGACCTGGTGACCACGTCGGCCTGGGCACCTGCGGCGAGGATCAGCGGGATGTCGGCGGCGCTGGTGGTGGCCACCACCAGCGTGTGCGCGCTGTTCCCGCGCAGCCACGCGCCGCCGAACCGGGGACCGAGGAGCTTGCCCAGCTGTTCCGCGATCGGGGTGAGGCGGGCCTCGTTCAGTAGCCGGGCCTGCGCCTGGGCCGCGCTCAGGCCCAGATCGCGCTCAAGGGCCTCCAGCATGCCCGGCGGCGGCGCGACCCGCACGGCCGGTGCCGTCCGGGCGCTCGGCCTCCCGGCGACGCCCGCCTACCCGGTACTACATTCGTAGGTCCGCCGGGAGCGGATCGCCACGTCGTCGGTAGTGGCTGATCAGGGCACGGGTCTGGTGGAGCCGCCGAAAGTGTGACCAGGCCAGGACATGCTCGATGGCGTTGACCGCGGGGATGAGCAACCGGGCCAGGAGGCGGCGGATCTCGGCGAGAGACAGTCGCACGAGCCTCAGCCCGGCGATACCTCCAGGAGCAGGCGGTCTTTTCCCGTATCACCGGCCTCGTCGGCGTCGGCGGGCAGGGCGGCACGCATGGCGGCCAGGAACGCCAGCGCG